>JAIRUW010000026.1 GCA_031254195.1 Oscillospiraceae bacterium | reverse complement strand
CATCGATTACGATGAAATTGAGAAGCTGGTCGATTGGGACGCCATCAAGGCGTTCCGCGACAACGGCTTAAACCCCGAGCGCCCGATGCAGCGCGGCACCGCGCAGAACCCGGATATTTACGTCCAGGGCCGCGAAGCCGCCAACAAGTTCTACGACGCCGCGCCCGCCATCGTCGAGGAAGTCATGCACCTCGGCGCGGCCGCCCATCTCGCGGCTATCAAGGGGCGCGTCCCCTTCCTGCATTTCTTCGACGGCTTCCGCACCAGCCATGAGATGCAGAAGATTGACGCCTGGGACTATGAAGAGTTGGCCGGTATGCTCGACACGGACGCTGTGGCCAAATTCCGCGCCAACGCCCTCAACCCCGACCATCCGGTGCTGCGCGGAACGGCGCAAAACCCCGACATCTTCTTCCAGGCCCGCGAAGCCTGCAACACATACTACAATGCCCTGCCCGGTATTTTGGAAGGCGTCCTTGACCAGGTCAACCAAAAAGCCGGCACCGATTACAAGCTGTTCAACTACTACGGCGCGCCGGACGCCGACCGCGTTATCGTCGCTATGGGCAGCGTTTGCGACACCATTGAGGAAACCATCGACTTCATGCTGGCGCGCGGCGAAAAGGTCGGGCTGGTCAAAGTCCGCCTCTACCGTCCGTTCGCGAGCGACAGATTCCTCGCCGCCCTGCCCAAGACCGTGAAGAAGATCGCCGTCCTTGACCGCACCAAAGAGCCGGGCGCGCTGGGCGAGCCGCTGTACCTCGACGTAGTCACCGCGCTGAGCGAAAACGGCAAAACCGTCCAAACCGTCGGCGGGCGTTACGGCCTCGGCTCCAAGGACACCCCGCCGTCCAACATCCTCGCTGTTTACAAAAACCTTACGGCGGCCTCGCCGAAGAACAAGTTTACCGTCGGCATTACCGACGACGTGACCAACCTCTCCCTGCCCCTCGACGAAAACCCCGACACATCTCCCAAGGGCACCGTCTCCTGCAAATTCTGGGGCCTGGGCGCGGACGGCACCGTCGGCGCGAACAAAAACTCCATCAAGATTATCGGAGACCACACCGACAAGTACGCGCAAGCCTACTTCTCCTATGACTCCAAGAAATCAGGCGGTGTGACAATCAGCCATCTGCGCTTCGGCGACGAGCCGATCAAATCCACCTACTTTGTCAAAAAAGCCGACTTTGTGGCCTGCCACAACCCCAGCTATGCGGACAAGTACCATATGGTCGAGGACATTAAGCCGGGCGGCGTGTTCCTCCTGAGCTGCGATTGGGACATTGAAGCGCTGGGCACGCATCTCCCCGGGCCGATGAAGCGCTATATCGCCAACAACAAAATCAGGCTCTATATTGTAGACGGCATCGGCCTCGCCCGCGGAATCAACAAGCGCGGCCTGGGCGTTAACGTCATATTGCAAGCCGCCTTCTTCAAGCTCGCCATGACAAGCATCATCCCCTTGGACGACGCCGTCAAGTATATGAAAGACGCCATCGTGAAGAGCTACGGAAGAAAAGGCCAGGACGTTGTGGACATGAACTGGAAGTGCGTGGACGCGGGCATCGAGAACGTCCGCGAGATCGCCGTCCCGGCCGGCTGGGCCAATGCCGGGGGCGAATATCCGGCGCATCATGTCACCGGCAACCGTCCCGAATTGGTGGAGTTTATCAAGGAAGTCCTCCTCCCTGTCAGCGGCCAGCGCGGCGACGCCCTGCCCGTATCGACCTTCACAGGCGTGGAAAACGGCACCTTCCCGCAGGGCAGCGCCGCCTATGAAAAACGCGGCATCGCCGTGGATGTGCCGGAGTGGATCCCGGATAACTGCATCCAGTGCAACCAATGCTCCTATGTCTGCCCGCACGCGGTCATCCGCCCGTTCGTGCTGGACGGTAAGGAAGCGGCCGGGGCCCCGGGCAACCTCAAAAAGACCAAGATGACCGGCAAGGGGCTGGAAGCGTATGAATACAGCGTCACCCTCTCGCCGCTGGACTGCTCCGGCTGCGGCATCTGCGCCAACATCTGCCCGGGCAAGAAGGGTGAAAAAGCGCTGGCGATGAAACCGCTGGAAGGCCAGCTCTCCGTACAGCCCGTATATGACTACCTCTTCGACAAGGTCGCGGAGAAACCGGCTGTCTATGACGCGTTCAAGACCAGCTCGGTCAAGGGCAGCCAGTTCCTCCAGCCGCTGCTGGAGTTCTCCGGCGCGTGCACAGGCTGCGGCGAGACGCCTTACGCCAAACTGGCGACACAGCTCTTCGGCGACCGTATGTATATCGCCAACGCCACCGGCTGCTCCTCCATCTGGGGCGGCAGCGCACCCTCGACACCCTACACTGTCAACAAGAAGGGCAAAGGCCCGGCGTGGGCGAACTCCCTCTTTGAGGACAATGCCGAATACGGCTTCGGCTTTATGCTGGCCGTGGAACAGCGCCGCAACAAGCTGGCCGAGGAAGTCCGCAAAATGATAGAGCCAGACTACTGCGACGCCGGCTTGAAAGCCGCCGGAAAGGCTTGGCTGGACGCGATGTATGACGGCGAAGCGTCCAAGGCCGCGTCCGACGCGCTGATCGCCGAACTCGAAGAGTGCATCGTGTCCATCGATGAAAATATCGAATGGCACAGGTCGCATATGCCCGAGCATCTGGATGAAGCCATCAAGGCCAAGGAAGCCGGCGAGACGGTTTGCCTGTGCGACTCCTGCCAGTGCGGGAAGGAAATCCTTGCCAGCAAAGATATGCTTACCAAAAAGTCCGTTTGGTCCTTTGGCGGCGACGGCTGGGCTTACGACATCGGCTTCGGCGGCTTAGACCACGTTATCGCCTCCGGTGAGGACATCAACATCCTCGTCTTCGACACCGAGGTTTACTCCAATACCGGCGGACAAGCCTCCAAGGCGTCGCAGATCGGCCAGGTGGCGCAGTTCGCCGCGGCGGGCAAAACACAGGCGAAGAAAGACCTTGCCCAGATCGCCATGTCCTACGGCTCCGTCTACGTCGCGCAGGTGGCGATGGGCGCCGATTACAATCAGACCATCAAAGCCTTTATCGAGGCCGAAAGCTATAAAGGCCCCTCGATCATCATCGCCTACTCGCCCTGCATCAACCACCAAGTGAAGGGCGGCATGGGCAACATGATCTCCGAGACCAAAAACGCCGTTGACGCGGGCTACTGGCATAATTTCCGCTTTGACCCGCGCCTGAAGGCCGAGGGCAAAAACCCGTTCCAGCTCGACAGCAAAGAGCCGACCAAGAGCTATAAAGACTTCATCAGCACCGAGGGGCGGTATAAGACCCTGCAAATCCAATTCCCCGAACGCGCCGAGGAGCTGTTTGAGAAAGCCGACAAGACCGCCCAACGGAAATACAAGGTGCTGGCGAACTACGCGAAACTGTTTGAGGACTAACCATAGCCCCAAAAGCCCCGTCCGGCGGACGGGGCTTTTTAGTGGCCTTACACGCTGTAACTGCCCTACAGCTCTATATCCGCGATCCGCCGCACATGCCGCTCCGCGCCGGAGAATGGCGTATCAAGGAACGCCGTCAAAATGTCCTCCGCCAGTTCCGTCCCGACGATTCTCGCGCCGATGGCGAGGATGTTGGCGTCATTGTGTTCCCGCGCCAGCCGGGCCGTTGCCGGCTCGCTGCAACAGACGCACCGCGCGCCTTTCACGCGGTTGGCCGCCATCGAGATACCCGCGCCGGTGCCGCAGACGAGAATGCCGCGCGCGTCTTTGCCGTCGCCGGTTACCGTCTCCGCCAGCTTGCGCCCGAACGGGGCATAGTCGCAGGGCGCGGCACTGTCCGTCCCGAGGTCGGTGAAGGGGATTCCTTTTTCTTGCAGGTAAACGGCGATATGCCGTTTGAGCGGAAAACCCGCGCCGTCGCATGCGAGATAGAGCATACTGATTCATCCTTCCTTACAAAGTTTTATATATTTCCACATGCTCCGTGTGGATTTCCAAATCGGAGCCATCAAACAAGAACTGATAGTCCTCATAAAAAAGAAACGCTATTTTCTGCAAACCGAGACGGTTTCCAAAGGTCAGTATATCGCTGACACAATGGCCGGGACTGTTGCCCCAATATAGCGCCAGTGCCGTATCACTGCCGGCAAACCAGCCTAATTGTATACAGTCGCCGTCGTCAGATAAAATCGCAGCCGACATCCTGTCATCGGTGGCGGGTTTTTGATTGTAAGCCTCCCACATATGCCGGGACGACGCCTGCGCCAGGCCAAAGATGAAAAGAGACTTTTGTATGATAGAAAAGGGTGCGCTTTCAATAGCCGTATACTGTTTCGAGTACCCGCAATCGCTTGTCTGCAAAGTCACGCTTTTGATAAGCCGCCCGTTAACAAAGCCGCATTTCATATAGAAGCCTTCGCTGCCTGTTTCAGGGATTGTAACAATTTTATGACAGTCTTGCTCTTTTGCCATACGAATACCGTCTTCAATCATTTTGCGGCCTATGCCGCGGCCCTGGAAATCCTCATCCATCTGCAACATGCCAAGACACAAAAAGGTGTCACGGGGGTCAATGGTTACAACCCATTCGCCATGCCCGACAGTTTTGCCGTCTATCTCAGCGATTTGGATATAAAACCCTCTTTCAAGCCGCTTGCTGACCCATGCCGCGCACTCCTCCTGATCATGCCACGGGTCATCGCAATTGCGATGGATATTTTGTATCCCCGCGCAATCATGCAATTCTGCCTTACGAATCAGCAAATTGCCCATTTGCAATCCTCCTCACATATGCGAGGGAATCTCTACCCCCAAAAGTTCCAGCAGAATCGTCAAAAAGCGATCGGTCAGCTCCAGCAGAGCCAGCCGGGACGCGCGTAGACTCTCGTCGGGGCACTGCAAAATTTTGTGCTCGAAGTAAAACCGGTTGAACCGCCCCGCGATGTCAAACAGGACGTCGCAGACGGCGCTGGGCGCTTTGTCGGCGAAAGCCCGCAGCAGCGCGTCGGAAACGAGCGGGAAGGATAGAAGAAGGTCGCGCTCGGCGTCGGTCGCGGGCGGCAGGATCTCACCCGCGGCGATTTCCGCGGCCCTGGCCTTTGCCAAGACCGAGCGGATACGCACGGCGGTGTATTGCAGATACGGGCCTGTTTTGCCCTCCGACGCTAAAAAGCGCTCCATGTCGAAGATATAGTCCTTGGTGCGGTGGTTTTGCATGTCGCCGATCCGCAGTGCCGCCATGCCCAGCATACGGGCCGCCTCGCGGCGCTCTTCACCGCTCATCGGGACGTCGGATTCGTTGACCTTGCGCAGAGCGTTTTCAACAACGGAGCCGATCAGGTCGGAAAGGCGCATCACGCCGCCGTCGCGTGTCTTATAGGGCTTGCCGTCCTTTCCGTTCATCGTGCCGAACGGAAAGTGGAGGCATTGAATCTCTTTTTCACCGCTGTTCAACATCCCGGACAGCTTAGCGCAGCGGAACACCTGCCGGAAATGGAACGCCTGCCGGTTGTCGGTGACATACCAGACCTCGTCGGGGTCAAACTCCTCCTTGCGCTGCAACAGCGTCCCGAGGTCGGTCGTGCCGTAGACGTCCGCGCCGTTGGATTTTTCCACCAGCATCGGCGGCATCGGCTCTTTGTCCTCCGGCAAGGCCACGTCAACGACCAGTGCGCCGTCGCTCTCGCGCAGCAAGCCGCGCTCCCGGAGTATGTCCTTGACGCGGGGGACATAGGGTTCGGCGTCACTTTCGCCGTACCAACGGTCAAAGGTAACGCCCAAAGCGCCGTAACCGCGTTTTAAGCCGCTGACCGATACATCGCGTATTTGCTTCCATACGGCGCGTATATCCCCGTCGCCGTGCTGAAGCGCCGCCGTCCGCGCCGCCGCCTTTTCAGCGAAGGCGGCGTCTGTTTTTGACCGGGCCGAAGCGGCGGGATATATCTCGTTCAGGTCGTCCAAACTGACCGCCGCCGCGTCTGCGCCGCGTCCTTCCATTTCGGCGATGACCAAACCCATCTGTAAACCCCAATCACCCATATGAATATCTCCAATAACAGTATGCCCTAAAAACCGCGCCAAGCGGTACAAAGCGTCGCCGATAATAGCCGAACGCAGATGCCCTACATGCAAAGGCTTCGCTACATTTGGCCCGCCGTAGTCAACGACTATGGTTTTCCTCTCCATCAGCGGCAGCAGCAGGCGTTCGTCGGCAGCCATATCCCCGGCCAGCGCCGCGAGGTATTGATCCGAAAGGCGCAGGTTGATAAAGCCGGGCGGGGCGGTCTCGATTGAGGAAAACCGCGCGTCGCCTTGCAAAAGCTCCGCCACTTCGCCCGCGATGACGAGCGGGTTCTTTCGGTAGGCTTTGGCCGCCGGCAGCGCTCCGTTGCACTGGTAATGGCATAGGTCGGGGCGGCTGGAGACCGTCACCGTGCCGTAAGACGCTTCGTATCCGCGCTCTACGAACTTGGCGGAGATGGTTTCCGTCAGGGTGGTAAGGATGTTCATTTGTTTGCTTCCCCCATTTTGTAGTAATGGTATTCTACCGCATCCCTTCCAAAAAAACAACAAAAAAGGTGCCTGCGATGTTAATCGCAGGCGAGTAAAGATGGGTTAGAAGAATGGAGCATAAGAAAAAAGAAAATCGCCATCCTTCCAGATAGCCGGAAGAACAGCGCACAAAAACACTTCTTCGGCAACTGGCTGCCACCCGCATAAGCGGTTCAGGCCCTATAGTTTTGCGTCCCTGCCTTCCGGCAGGTTTGCCCTTTCGATATACCCTGTTACTCAGTATAGCATAAAAAACCGGAATGTCAAGACTTATGTCGAAAAATTATGAAATTTTTTTAGCGGCCCGATCCCCCGCCTGATGCGTTAGCGTCAGCAGGCTGCGAACAAGCTGGGGATACTCCGCGGTAAGGCTGTCGTTAGACAGCGCGGGCAGGCCCGGCGGGTCGGTCTTCTGGTGCAGGATGGACAGCAGGCGCGCCTCGCTTTTTGACATGTCCGCGTCTGCCGCGGGGGCATAGGCGCAGTTTGGAGCGGAGAAGAAAACCTGTTCACCGACGCCCGACACGGCATAAAAATGCCTGAAAATCTTATAAACGGCCCCGCCGAAATAATTGGTCAGCTCGGCTGTCAGGGCGGTGCTGCCCGACCGCCCCGCAAGGTCGAAAAGGATGCTGACGGCGTTGACCACCATCTTGCGCCCCAATATAGCCGCGGCAGAGCCGCGCCCGAGACGGTTTTGGTTATCGGCCTGCGCGTCATGTATCGTATTGGGGTCGATTGAAGAGCCGTCGCGAACCATCGTGCGCCCCAGCAGGAAGTCCGCGGAAACGCCGTAAAAATCACAGGCACGGACAATAAAGGGGAGCCCCGGCTCCCTCGCCCCCGTTTCATAATGGCTCAGAAGGGCTTGCGAGACCCCGAGGCTGACGGCGGCGGCGCGCTGGCTCAGCCCCCGCTCTTTTCGCAGAAGCGCGAGCGACCGTGAAAAATCTGTTGCCATATGCACAGCTCCCTAAACTATATGTATTGTTAATTATACGATGGGGAATACGGAAAGTAAAGAGATATTTTGGAATATTTCCGGTTTATTTGTCAAAACACAATGTAGTTGCAAACACCAGGGATATGTGCTAGAATATGGTCACGCATTACGATTAAGAACGGTTTGGGGTGGATTTATGTCAGTACTTATTGAAGGGTCGGCCCGGCACGTACATTTGAAGCGCGAGGATGTTGAAACACTGTTCGGCAAAGGGTTTCAGCTAAACAGGAAGCGCGATCTTCTGCAGCCCGGCGAGTTTTTGACCGATGAGAAGGTCACACTGGCGGGGCCGCGCGGCAAAATTGAGCGCGTATCGGTTCTCGGGCCGGAGCGCAAGGTTACGCAAGCCGAAATCTCCCTCACCGACGCGCGTGTGCTGGGCGTCACCGCGCCGGTGCGCCTCAGCGGGGACGTTGCCGGTTCCGCGCCCGTCCGGCTGGAAGGACCGGCCGGCTCGGTCGATTTGGCCGAAGGCTGCGTCGTCGCCAAACGCCACCTGCATGTCACCCCGGAGGATGCGGCAAAACTGGGCATCACCGGGCGCGATACGGTGCAGGTCAAAGTCGGGGGAGAACGCGCCGTGATTTTCGGAGAGGTGTCGGTGCGCGTATCGGAAAAATTCTATACAGAAGTCCATCTCGATTATGACGAGATGAACGCAGCGGGATTATCGGGTGAAGTGTATGGAGAAATAATTTAGGGAGTGATCCCGCCATGTCAAAGAAGAAAACCGACGTAGAAAACCATTTATATCTCTTTCACGAGGGGAATGATTGCCGCGCGTATGATTTTATGGGGGCTCGCATAGAGGAGCGCGGCGGCAAGAAAGGCGTAGTGTTCCGCGTGTGGGCGCCGGACGCCGATGCCGTCTCGGTCATCGGCGAGTTCAATGGGTGGGGGCACGGGAAAACGCCGATGGAGAAAGTATCGGTGGGTGTGTGGGAGGTCTTTGTAGCCGGCCTTCAGGAGTATGATTCCTATAAATACGCCGTAAAAGGGCGCGACGGGGCTACCCAGGAAAAGAGCGACCCGTATGCCTTCCATTCCGAGGTGCGCCCCAAAACGGCGTCAAAGGTTTACGACCTTTCGGGCTACGAGTGGGGCGACGGCTCTTGGATTGCCGCGCGCCGGGCGCCGTACGGACGGCCTCTCAACATATATGAACTGCATCTCGGATCATGGCAGCGCGGGGAGGACGACCGCTTCCTCACATACGCGGAGACGGCGGAACGGCTCGTCCCGTATGTAAAGGAAATGGGCTATACACATATTGAGATCATGCCGGTGATGGAGCATCCGCTTGACGACTCCTGGGGGTATCAGGTCACCGGGTATTTCGCCGCCACCAGCCGTTACGGCACCCCCAAAGACCTGATGCGGCTGATTGATTTATGCCACCAATCGGGCGTGGGCGTGATTCTGGACTGGGTGCCCGCTCATTTTCCCAAGGACGGGCACGGGCTGATTAACTTTGACGGCGGATGCTGTTATGAATATTCCGATCCCGAGCGCCGGGAACACCCCGACTGGGGTACGCGCATATTTGACTACGGGCGCAACGAGACTTGTTCCTTCCTGATGTCCAGCGCGATGTTCTGGATGGACGTCTTCCATGCCGACGGCCTGCGGGTAGACGCCGTGGCCAGTATGCTCTACCTTGACTACGGCAAGAGCGGCGGCGGCCCGCGCAACATCTACGGCGGGCGTGAGAACCTTGAAGCGCTGGATTTCCTTCGAAAAACCAACGAGCAGATATTCGCCGCTTTTCCCCACGCGCTGATGATCGCCGAGGAATCCACATCGTGGCCGATGGTCACAAAGCCCGTTTATATGGGCGGTCTGGGCTTTAATTTCAAATGGAATATGGGCTGGATGAACGACACGCTGTCCTATGTCACGCTCGACCCTATCTTCCGGCAATACAACCACAACAAGATGACCTTCTCGATGATGTACGCTTTTTCCGAAAATTTCATCCTGCCGCTTTCGCACGACGAGGTCGTACACGGGAAATGCTCCATCATTGAAAAAATGCCCGGGTATTATGTCGATAAATTCGCGGGTACGCGCGCCTACCTTGCTTACATGATTGCGCATCCGGGCAAAAAGATGGCCTTTATGGGCATTGAGTTCGCCCAGTTTATCGAGTGGAATTTCAAGCAGAGCCTGGACTGGCACCTGCTGGAATACGACATGCACGGCAAGTTCAAGGATTTTGTAAAGATGCTCAACATGTTCTATCTGCAAAACCGGTGCCTGTGGGAGATTGACGATTCGTGGGAGGGATTTGCCTGGATCACGCCGGGCGACTATCAGGGGAATACCCTCTCCTTCATGCGGATCGATTCCGAAGGCGGAACGGTCATCTGCCTGTTCAATTTCTCCCCGGTCAACCGGGAAGGGTACCGGCTGGCATTGCCCGGCCCGGGCATCTATCAAGAGGTGCTCAACACCAATGAAGACCGTTTCGGCGGCTTTGGCTATGTCAATGGATCCCTGTCCGCCGAAAACATCCCGTGCGGAGACCGGCAGTGGTCGGCGCAGATTACCCTCCCTCCGTACGGAGCCATCTTTTTGAAAAAGGCGTGATTGTATGAAAAAAGAAATCATCGCCATGCTTCTCGCAGGGGGGCAGGGGAGCCGCCTGTATGTCCTCACCGCCCATGTGGCAAAACCTGCCTTGCCGTTCGGGGGCAAGTTCCGCCTGATCGACTTTCCCCTCTCGAACTGCTCCAACTCCGGCATCGATACGGTCGGCGTGCTGACGCAGTACCAGCCCCATGAGCTCAATTCCTATATCGGCTCGGGACAGCCGTGGGACCTTGACCGGCTGGAAGGCGGGGTGCATATCCTGCCGCCCTATATCAAGGGCAAGGCGGGCACATGGTATAAAGGCAGCGCCAATGCTATTTACCAGAACATCTCCTTTATCGAAAACTACAATCCTGAATATGTCTTGGTGCTCGGCGGCGACCACATCTATAAGATGGACTACGCCATAATGCTGGAGCAGCACAAAAAAACGCAGGCCGACTGCACCATCCCGGTCATCGAGGTATCGGTGGAGGAAGCGTCGCGGATGGGCATCATGAATGTGGATGAGAACGACGTAATCTTTGAGTTTGAGGAAAAACCGGCAAAACCTAAGAGCACGCTGGCGTCTATGGGCATCTACATCTTTACCTGGGAAAAGCTCAAGCGGTATTTGATTGAAGACGAGGCGAACCCAAAGAGCAAAAACGACTTTGGAGCCAATATCATCACCTCGATGCTGGCCGGAGGCGAGAAAATGGTGGCGTACCGCTTTTCGGGCTATTGGCGCGATGTGGGAACCATCGACAGCCTTTGGGAAGCTAATATGGACATGCTTTCCGGCTCGGATATCGACCTCTCCAGCCCCGCGTGGCGCATTTACGCCAGAAACCCCATCGCCCCTCCCCATTATGTTGGCGACAACGCCACCATTTCCCACAGCCTTGTCACCGAGGGGTGCTCCGTCTACGGCGGGGTGTTTAACTCTGTGCTATTTAACGACGTCACGGTCGAACAGGGCGCTTTTGTGGAATATTCGATTATCATGCCCGGCGCTGTCATCGAGCGGGGGGCTATCGTCAAATATGCCATCATAGCCGAAAACGCGCATATTCAGTCAGGGGCCAAGGTCGGCTCGCCGCCCGGAGAGTTTGCGGGGCCTCCCGAAGACTGGGGCGTGGCCGTCATCGCGTCCGGCGTCAAGATTGGCCCGGGCAAGGTCGTGGGGGCGCAGGAAATGGCCGATGCGGATCTTGTATAGCGACCGACCGATAATGACAATGGACAATTGGGGAGACGATGGCTTATGAAAAACATGCACGGCATTTTATTCGCGTATTCCTCCAACGTCCGGCTCAAGGAGCTGACCGAACACAGGACGGCGTCCTCCATCCCCTACGGCGGGCGGTACCGCGTCATTGACTTTATGCTTTCCAATATGGTCAACGCCGGCATCACCGACATAGGCGTTATCATGCGCGAGAATTACCAATCCCTGCTCGACCACCTCGGTTCCGGCCGGGACTGGGATCTTGCCCGTAAACGCGGCGGCTTGCGGCTGCTGCCCCCGTTCGCTTACGCGGGCATACGGCGCGACGCCTCCACCTACCGCGGGAAGCTGGAAGCGCTTTATGCCGTCACAAGCTACATCGCCTATATCCGGCAGGAATATGTCGTTCTGGCAGATGGGGATTTGATTGTCAACCTGCCCTTAGAAGAAATCCTGGAGCGCCACATGAAGGCGGGCGCGGATATCACCTGCGTCTGCCTGGATTGTGAGTCCGGGCAGGAAAGCGACGCCTACCTCCGCGTCGGCGCAGAAGGACGGGTGAGCGAAGTGCTGCTCAGCGGGCTGGACGAGAACACCTACCCCTGCATAGGGGTATATCTCCTCTCCAAATCACTGCTGGAGGGCATTTTAGCCGACTGTGCCGCCCACAGCTTTGTAAACTTTACCCGCGATGTTTTGCAGCGGATGCAAAGCCGGCTCAATATCGCCGCTTATATCCACAAGGGATTTTCCACCCGCCCGCAGTCGGTCGCCGATTATTTCAAGCAGTCGATGAACCTGCTGAAGCCCGATGTCCGCAACGACCTATTTTCCCGCAGCCGTCCTGTTAAAACCAAGGTGCGTGACGAGGCGTCCACCTACTATGCGCCCGAGAGCCGCGTCAAGCGCAGCATCGTCGCCGATGGCTGCGTCATCAAGGGGGAATTGGAAGACTGCGTTGTGTTCCGCGGCGTGACGATTGACGCGGGCGCGAGACTAAAAAACTGCATCTTGATGCAGGACACCCATATAGAGAGGGATGTAGACCTCTCTTTTGCCATTACCGACAAGGAGGTGAGGGTTACACGGGGGCGTGCCCTGAAAGGGCATGAGTCATACCCGATTGCCATATCGAAAGGCTCGGTTGTATAAGAAAGGACGGGATAACCATGAAGATCCTATTCGCGACCAGCGAAGCGGCGCCGTTCGCCAAGGCCGGCGGGCTGGGGGACGTCGCGGGGGCGCTGCCGGCGGCAATGGCCGGAAGCAGTTATGGGGTACGCGTCATCTTACCGTTATACGGCTCCATTCCCGACCAATGGCGCGCGCAGATGAAGTTCATCAAATACATCTATGTACCGCTCGCGTGGCGCAACCTTTACTGCGGCCTGTTTGAACTGAAAAAGGACGGCGTTACCTATTATTTTGTAGACAACGAGTTTTACTTCAAACGCGCCGATATTTACGGCCACTATGACGACGGGGAGCGCTACGCCTTCTTCTCCCGCGCCGTTGCGGCCCTGCTTACCGAGTTCGACGGCTGGGTGCCCGATGTCGTGCACTGCAACGACTGGCAGACGGCGCTCGTCCCCATCTATATGCGCCGCTTGTATGACGGCGTTCCGGCGATTGACGCCATCCGTACTGTTTTCACCATCCACAACATCGAGTATCAGGGGAGATTCGGGCGCGAAACTCTGGAAAACATATTCGGCCTGCCCCATACCCTCTTCGACGGTGGAACGCTGGAGTTTATGGGCGGCCTTAACCTGATGAAGGGCGCGATTGAGCAGAGCGACCGGGTGACCACGGTCAGCCCCGCGTACGCGGAGGAACTGCAATACGCCTATTACGCCCACGGACTGGAGGGCGTCCTCGCGGCAAACCACGATAAGCTGTCCGGCATCCTTAACGGCATTGACACGGTACTCTTTGACCCGGCCACCGACGAAAATCTGGCAAAGGCCTTCTCCGCAGAGAAACCGGCAGGCAAAGCCGTTTGCAAAGCCGAGGTGCAAAAGCTCCTGGGGCTTGCGCAAAGGGACGATGTGCCGCTGATCGTTTCGGTGGGGCGTCTGGTCAGCCACAAAGGGCTGGATCTGGTCACCGCCGCGCTGGAGGAACTGATGGATATGGACGTTCAGTTCGCCATCCTTGGGCGGGGCGACTGGCATTTTGAGCAGTTTTTCTCCGCTGCCCGGCATAACTATGAGGGGCGGCTGTCGGCCTCCATCCTGTTCAACCCCTCGCTGTCCGGCGCGCTGTACGCGGGCGGCGACATGTTCCTGATGCCCAGCCAATCCGAGCCGTGCGGCCTCTCGCAGATGATTGCCATGCGCTACGGGACGGTGCCCGTTGTCCGCGAAACGGGCGGCTTAAAAGATACGGTGGAACCGTACAACCCCGAAACGGGCGAAGGTTTGGGCTTTACGTTCGCCAATTATGACAAATATGACCTGCTCCACGCCGTACAGCGCGCCGTAGAGCTGTATTACAACGACAAGAAACGCTGGAAGGAGCTGATGAAACGGGGCATGACCCGGGATTTTAGTTGGACGGATTCCGCCAAAGCATACAAAAAACTGTATAGAGATACCTGCAAATAGTCTATAAATATATTATAAGAAGATGGGAGCAAACAAATCCATGTATACCCCCGAGGAACTAGCCCTTAGCATCCGCGGCCGCTTACAGCGCAATTTCGGCAGGACGCCCGAAACTGCGTCGCCGGAACTGCGTTTCCGTGCCTGCGCCATGGCAATTTTTGACTTAATGGGCGAGGTAGGCGTGCCTGAGCAAACAGGCGCGCCGCCTAAGAAGCAGCAGGACGAGCGTGAGGTTCATTATTTGTCCCTGGAATTTTTACTGGGGCGCAGCCTCATGAAAAACGCCTTCAATCTCGGCGTCCTTGAACCGTTGGGAAAAGCGCTTTTACTGCTGAACCTGAACCTGAGCGACATCGCCGAAGAGGAACCGGACGCGGGTCTGGGCAACGGCGGTTTGGGGCGTCTCGCGGCCTGTTATCTGGAGGCCATGACCTCGCTGGGCATCCGCGCCACCGGGTATTCGCTGTGCTATCAATTTGGCATTTTTGTTCAGCGCATTCTTGACGGCGAACAGATCGAACAGCCCGACCCCTGGTACGATAAGGGCAGCGTCTGGCTTTCGGCCCGCGCCGACGACGCGGTGTCGGTTTCGTTCGGCGGCGATGTGGTCTTCTATAAAGAGAATGAGCGGATGAAGGCCACGGTTCGGAACGATACCAAGGTGCTGGCCGTGCCGCTCGATATGACCGTCAACGGCTATGGCCGTTCCGAAACCAATAAGCTGAGGCTTTGGCAAGCCAAAAGCCCGGCCGCCACCGCCATCGACATGGAGCAATTTTCGGAAGGCAATTACATGCAGGCGACCGAGCAGGACGCGATGGCGCGTGTCATCAATATGGTGCTCTATCCCAACGACAACCATATGGAGGGCAAGATGCTCCGCCTGCGCCAGCAGTATTTCTTCGTTTCGGCGACGGCCCAGAGCATTGTGCGGCGGCATAAGCGCAAGCACGGCAACCTGCAAAATTTCCACCGCTGGAATGTCATCCAGATCAACGACACCCACCCCACCCTGATCATTCCCGAGCTGATGCGCATTTTCATGGACGAGGAAGGGATAAGCTGGGAGCGCGCGTGGCAGATCGTCACCAACTGCGTCGCTTATACCAACCACACCGTCCTTGCCGAGGCCCTGGAGTCGTGGCCCAACGAGCTGATTGAGATGCTGCTGCCGCGTATTTGGATGATTCTGTGCGAGATTAACAAGCGCAGTATGCAATTTTATTGGGAGGCGTTCGGCGACGAAGACCGGGTATCCCGGTCGGCCATCATATGGGGCAACCATGTGCATATGGCCAACCTTTGCGTTTACTCGTGTTTTGCCGTCAACGGCGTCAGCGCGCTGCACTCCAATATCTTGCGCGACGATTTATTCAAGAGCCAAGCGGCGCTATGGCCCAACAAGTTCCACAATGTCACCAACGGCGTCGATCATCGCCGCTGGCTGTCGCAAATAAACCCGCGCCTGCATACGCTTCTCTGCGACACGCTTGACGGAGACAGCTATCTCACCCGCGCCAGCGCGCTGGAGGGGCTGCTCAAAAAGACGGGCGACACGGCGCTGCTTGAGGAACTGGGCAAAATCAAACGGGAAAACAAAATCGACTTCGCGGCCTTTTTACAAAAAACGCGCGGGGTAAAGATTGACTCGTCCAGCGTGTTCGACGTACAGGTCAAACGCCTGCACGAATATAAGCGGCAGCTGCTCAACGCACTGCATATCCTGCATCTTTACAACACCTTAAAGGACAACCCTTCCGCCGATTTCCTGCCCCGCACCTTTATCTTCGGGGCCAAAGCCGCCCCCGGGTACTATATCGCCAAGCGCATCATCCGCCTCATCCACAGTATCGCCGCCCATATCGCCGCCGACCCGGCTGCCAAAGGGAAGCTCTCGGTCGTGTTTTTGGAAAATTACAGCGTCTCTTTGGCCGAGCGCCTGATACCGGCCAGCGAGGTGAGCGAACAGATCTCCACCGCCGGCAAAGAGGCGTCGGGCACAGGCAACATGAAATTCATGCTCAACGGCGCGAACACTGTCGGCACGCTGGACGGCGCCAACGTCGAAATCGCGGAGCTGGTCGGCCCGGAGAATATCTTTATTTTTGGCCTGAAAGCCGATGAGGTGGAGCAAATGCACCGGGATGGCTATTCGCCCATGCCGTATGTCGCGCGCAACCCCGCGCTGCGCCGTGTCCTTGACCAGCTTACGGGAGGCTTGAGCGACGGCGTGGAGTATGCCGACCTTGTCCACGGTCTGCTCATCGGAGGGTATGAAGGGGCGGACCCCTATTTCCTGATGGCCGACTTTGAAGGATACTGCGCTTGCCACAGGGAAGTGGAAGCTGCCTACCGCGACACGGCGGGATGGAATAAGCGGTCCTTGATCAATATAGCAAAATCCGGCTTTTTCGCCGCCGACCGCTCGACCGCGGAGTACGCGCGGAACATCTGGAATGTGCCGCTGGGATAAGGAGATACACTATGTCTAAATTCTATATCACCACCTCCATCATATACGCGTCGCAGCCGCCGCATATCGGCAATACCTATGAAGCCATTGTCACCGACGCCGTGGCGCGGTATCATAAGCTGATTGGCGACGATGTGTATTTTCTGACCGGAACAGACGAGCACGGCCTTAAAATCGAACGCAACGCCGAAAAGGAAGGCGTTACGCCGCAGGAGTTTGTCGACCGTATTGCAGGAAATTTGCGCAAAGAATGGGATCTTTGCATGGTGGAGTATAATGATTTCATTCGCACCACCGAAGACCGCCATAAAAATATCGTCAAGCGTATGTTCAAAAAACTCTACGATCAGGGCGATATATATAAAAAATCGTACGAGGGATGGTACTGCGTACCCGATGAAGCGTTCCATACAGATTCACAGATTAACAAGACGCCTGACGGAAACCTATGCCCTGATTGCGGGCGTCCGGTAGAATGGCTCAAAGAAGAAGTGTATTTTTTCCGCCTTTCGGCTTACGCCGACCGGCTGGCGGCGCATATCGATCAAAACCCGGATTTCATCCAGCCGGACAACCGCAGGAACGAGATGGTCAACGGCTATATCAAGCCGGGCTTGCAGGATTTCTGCGTATCGCGCATGTCGTTTAAGTGGGGCATCCCCGTTGAGTTTGACCCTGGACATGTGATGTATGTCTGGGTGGACGCGCTGAGCAACTATATCACCGCGCTGGGGTACGACCCCAGTGAGCAGCGTGACGCTGCACCCCATGACCGCTCCGCGGAGACGAAAAAAACGAGCCTGTTCGATCAATATTGGCCCTGCGACGTACATGTCATTGGAAAGGATATCCTGCGCTTCCACACCCTCTACTGGCCGGGATTGCTAATGGCGCTGGGCGTGCCGCTGCCGAAACAGGTCTTCGCGCATCCATGGTTCTTAATGGGCAGCGACAAGATGAGCAAATCGCTGGGCAATGTGATTTACGCGCCGGAGCTGGTGGACAAGTACGGCGTGGATTGCACAAGGTACTATGTCCTGCGAGAGATGCCGTTCGCCCGCGACGGCAATATCACCCGCGAACTGTTCGTCTCCCGCTGCAATACCGATTTGGCAAACGACCTGGGCAACCTCGCCTCCCGCAGTATAACCATGGCGGAAAAATATTTTGACGGGACCGTCACACCGGAATGTGTCCCGCAAAACGAGGTGCTGGAACTTTGCGCGGCGTCGCGGGAGCGGTATACGGACGCCATGGAGAAACTCGCCATACAGACGGCGGTGACCGAGGCGATGGCCCCTGTTATCCGCGCCAACCGATTTATCGACGAGACGATGCCGTGGGAGCTTGCCAAAGACCCTGACAAAACGGAGGACTTGCGGCAAGTTTTATACACGCTGCTGGAAACGCTGCGCGGAGCGTCTATACTCCTCTACCCCGTTATGCCGCTGGCAATGGGCAAATTGCGCTTGCAGCTGGGGTTGACGGAGGTTCCTGTTTGGGACGAGAAGCCCCCTGCGGGCTTTACCGTCAAACGGGGCGACAACCTGTTCCCAAGAATTGTGATGGAAGAGGCGGCGACATGATTTACGCATCGAGATTAGAAGGATATAAGAAGCCGTTTGGCGCGGTGAAGGCGGGCGAAAAGGTAGCTTTTACGCTCACACCGCCCCGCTCCGCCGGGTGGTGGCGAGCTTTTCTGTGCGTCAAATATGAGTTCGGGGACATGTACTCCGAGCACAATATGGACTGGAATGGACTGCACGGTGACAGCGATGTATATCATACGGAGCTGGACACAACGGGGCTTTTGGGGCCGGTGTGGTATTGGTTTCGCTGTGAGCGGACGGATGGAGTGGAGGGGTTTTACGACAACCCCGGAATCGCGGACGGGGAGTGCGCGTACGTGACCGAAAACCCGCGGGCTTTCCAGCTCACCGTCACCTTGCCCGATTATACGCCCGTGCCGGAGTGGTTTGGGCGCGGCCTGACCTATCACATTTTCCCCGACCGTTTCTGCAAAGGCAAAGCGAAAACGCCCGACTTACAGTCTATGCCCGGCGAACGTATCCTGCATGAGGACTGGTACGATTGCCCCATCTTTCGCCCCGATGAAAAAGGCGAGGTGCGCAACCGCGATTTCTTCGGCGGCAACATTGCGGGCGTGCGCGAAAAACTGCCGTATATCCAAAGCCTTGGCGCAAAAACCATCTATTTCAGCCCCATTTTCGAGGCCGCGTCCAACCACCGCTACGACACCGCCTGCTATTCCCGCGTTGACCCGCTTTTTGGGACGGAAAAAGAATTTGCGGCTTTGTGTGATGAAGCCGCCGCGCTGGGCATACGTATCATCTTAGACGGGGTTTTCAACCATACCGGTTATAACAGCGTATACTTCAACGGCGCCGGCTTCTATCAAACGCTGGGGGCGTATCAGTCGGAGGATTCGCCGTATTATAAGTGGTATAATTTCCAAAAGTGGCCGGATGAATATGAGTCATGGTGGGGCATCTATACCCTTCCGCAGGTCAACGAGTCCCACCCCGATTACATAGACTATATCGTCAAAAACAAAGACTCGGTCGTGCGGCGCTGGCTCCGCGCCGGGGCGTCTGGCTGGCGTCTGGATGTGGCGGATGAGCTTCCTGACGAGTTCATTAAGGAGCTAAGAAATGCCGCGCGGGGAGAGAAGGAAGACGCCGTCATCATCGGCGAGGTTTGGGAAGACGCTTCCAATAAGATCGCCTACAGCGTCCGGCGGCGATACTTGCTGGGGCGCGAGCTGGACAGCGTGATGAACTACCCGATGAGGGACAGCCTGATCGGGTATGTCATGGGCGGAGACGCTGCCCAGTTCAAAAACGCGATGGAAGCCCTGCGGGAGAATTACCCGCGCGACATTTACCACAGCCTGATGAACGCGCTGGGCACCCACGACACCCCGCGCATCCTGACCGTCCTGGGGGCGACCCCCGGGGAGTGGGCGCAAACCAAGGAAGGACGGTCGGAGACAATCCTGCCGCCTGAGCGCCGGGAGTTGGCGGTTAAACGGCTCAAGCTCGCGTCGGCGGTCCTGTTCACCTTCCCCGGCTCTCCCACCGTCTTCTATGGCGACGAAGCGGGGCTGGAGGGGTTTGAAGACCCGTTCAACCGCCGGGGATACCCGTGGGGGCGTGAGGATAAGGACCTGCTGAAATGGTACACCCTGCTGGGCAAGGCCCGCAACGGTTCCGAAGCGCTCCAGACGGGCGACATCCACTATATTCGCGCCGAGGGCGGCCTGCTTGTGTATGAGCGCGTCACCAGAGACTTAAAAAACAGGGCCTTGATTTGCGTCAACCGCGGGGATACGCATGTTGACGTCACAGCAGGAGGCTATAAGCGCACCGTGACAGATGTATTTTCCAAGGAAAAAATCTGTCCGGCGGACGGCGTGTTGACGGTACCGGTCGAGCCGATGAGTGTAAGGGTGTTGATTTAATTGGACATTTCCATCCGCGAGGGGATTCTTACACCCGATACCTTCGCCGGATTGCGCGCCGCCTGCGGGATGCCGGAGCTGGAAACCGCGCTGGTCGGCCGTGCCATAGAGTCGTCGCTCTTCACGCTGTCCGCCGTCAACGGTTCCCGCACGGTGGGGATGGTGCGCGTGGTGGGCGACGGCGCGTTTGTGTTCCTCATCTATGACCTGCTGGTCGTGCCGCTGTGGCGGCGGCGGGGAATCGGGAGCCGGCTGGTGGAGGAGGCGGTCAGCCGCGCGAAGCTGTTTGTGCCGCCGGGGCGTGCCGTGGTGGTGAGCCTCTTTTCGGCGGAAGGGCGCGAGGGGTTTTACAGCAGGCTGGGGTTTACCGAACTGCCTGCCGCGGGGCTGGGCGCGGGGATGCAGTGCTTTTATTTGTAGGCGATTATATATTTATTTACACAAAGCGCTTGACAAGTGTAATTTGATATGGTATAATCATGGTACAAGCTGAAAGGAGGCTGTACCATGATTTTCAATACCTACTTCAATAACATTCTTGACCTTGTAAAGACATTTCCTGATGAGCAATCCTGTATGGACTATTTAGAAGTCATGCGGTGGAGTAACGATGATGTGGTTAGTCCTTTTGATTCTACATCAAAGGTCTACAAATGTAAAGGCAATAAATACCGTTGCAAGAATACAGGAAAGTATTTCAATGTTAGAACCGGGACATTATTTGACAACACAAAGATTGCGCTTCAAAAATGGTTTGTAGCTGTGTGGTTTGTTACATCTCATAAGAAGGGCATCTCGTCTTTGCAGTTATCTCGTGATATTGAGGTCACGCAAAAAACGGCGTGGTTTATGTTGCAACGGATTCGTAAGTGTCTTGGAATTGAAAATGGCAATGACCTTGATGGCGATGTAGAAGTCGATGAAACCTATGTCGGCGGGAAAAATAAGAACCGTCACGCCTCAAAAAAGATAGACGGCTCACAAGGCAGAAGTTCAAAAGACAAAACCCCTGTTGTCGGAATGGTCGAACGCGCTGGAAAGTTGAACGCCTATAAGGTGGATAATGTACAGGCTGAAACACTTAGCGCAGAGGTCATTAACAGCGTAAAAACGACTGCAAGCCTTTACACGGACGAATGGGTAGGTTATAATGGCTTATCTCGCATTTATGACCATTCTGTAGTTAAGCACGGGCATGGTGAGTATGTCAATGGAAAAGTCCACACAAATACCATAGAGGGCTTTTGGTCACTCCTAAAGCGTGGTATTATGGGTATCTACCATTTTACATCCCGTAAGCACTTGCAAGCATATGTAGACGAGTTTGTTTTCCGCTACAACACACGGGACATAGGAGAACAGCACAGATTTAACATCATGCTTCGGGCCATGGAACACAGAACAACATATAGGGGGTTAGTGTACGGTGGATAATCAAAATGTGCAACTAGCTATGGTCGGATATATAGACCACACGGCAGAGAACGAGCTTATTAGTCAAAGGGTAACAGATGGATATATAAATGCAACAGCAATGTGCAAAGCGGCAGGGAAAGAATGGAAACACTATAGGGCATTGTCAACAACTAAGCCTTTTCTTGACGAGCTTTCTTCCGTGGTCGGCCAGACCGACTACGGGCTTATTCAAAGCTATGTAGGCGGAGTTCCTCGCTTGCAAGGGACATGGGTACACCCGCAAGTAGCTGTTCATCTTGCCCAGTGGTTATCTCCAAAATTTGCAGTTATGGTTACTCAATGGGTAATGGAATGGATGCAGGGGGGGACTAAACCGGGAAGTAATATGCCATATCATCTGCGCCGTTATTTAGATAATGCTCATAAGGTACAGTATGGACATTTTTCTGTACTCAATGAGATAGTGTTGAATCTTATCGGGCCGATGGAACAGCTTGGATATACTTTATCAGGAAAGCAAGTGCCTGATATTTCGCTTGGAAAATTGTTCTCTAGTTATTTGAAAAGCAAAGGATATGATGTAAAATCGTTTCCCGAATATATGCACCGATATGAAGATGGCAGGGAATATCCGGCTAGAGCATATCCAAATGAGCTACTACCTGATATACGAAAATTCTTTGTTGAGGTATGGCTTAAAGACCATTCTATCCGATATTTTACAGAAAGAGACCCCGAAGCATTGCCATATTTACAGCAATTCCTTGCTCTTCCAAATTACCGTGAAATCATGGGATATATTGAAGAAAATCCGCCATCCGATTTTGACAAGAACATAAAGAAGCTGATGGAGCATAAGGAATAGACAAGCGGTCAGGACAGCGCGTTCCCGATCGCTTATCCATCTAATTTGGCATTATTCCCATTTTCATCTGCTTTCCCTATTTTTTTACCGACAAGCATACCTCGATCGCCTTTCCACCCCACCTTGCAAATTCCACATAATAATCGCCATCGTTCTCATAAAGAATGTGCATAAATGAGTTCAGCGTCGCGCCTTTACGCATATCGCCAGACCATTTAATATCATCATCCATAAAATAGGATGAAATGCTATCGCTTTTAGTTCCAGCTGGATTGAATATGTCAAAGTAGAACATATTTAACCCATGTGTTTCATCTTTTAGGTTTTTGACGGTAATAGGGATTTTGATAACGTCTCTGCCGTCATATTCGCTAAACTGATTTTTCAATACCGCCCATGAATAATCCGCACTAAAGGTTATTTCAAGGTCGTCGAATATAAACGTATCGCCATATGTAAGGTCATCATTAGTGGTTTGCATATGTTCTGCACTTGGTATCAACTCAGGAATTGCTTCTGGCGTAGGTGTTGGTTGTGCCGATATATCTAGTGTTGGAATATCTATTACAGAGGGGTCGTTGTCTGATGGGGTTACGGCGTTGCTTGATGTATCATAATCACTTGGAAAGATATTGCTTAATGGAGTGTCGAGGTTGTCGGAACAAGCCGATAATGCCAAAACAAAGACCATAAGCATGGTCAAAACAATTGCGAGTTTGCTTGCTTTCATGACATAATCTCCCAAAATTATTTGCGCTACCCTACCTGAGCAACTCACCCCATTCATATAGGCTACATTTAGCGTATAGGCTAATAATAGCATACGTCATATCATGTTGTCAAGGGGTGATTGCATGATAAGCTACGATGTATTTTGGGAAACTATGAAACGCAAGGGAATGTCGCAATATAGACTGACTAAGGATTTCAAAATCAGCGAAAGCGTTTTTACCCGTATGAGGCGTCGTGATTATTTAGGGTTACGAAAAGTGGAAGATTTGTGCAGGGCATTAGACTGTGACATTTCAGATATTGTGCGGTATGTGCCGGATGAAAAGCAATAATTGGTGTAATCTTGTATATAGTTGCCTATTTGTAAACGAGGTTATGTTTGCCGCCTTGACAGCTCATTGCCAAAGGAGTCATACAGGATGCCGGCGTCTGGATTTTTGACATTCCAGACGTTTTTCTCGTCCCAGATATAATCCCCCGTCCCGCCGGTACAGGCCACGGTCACAATCTGCCCCGCGTCGATAACCGAGCCTTCCGGGAACACAAAGACCTCCGAGCCTCTTTGGGAGAAGATGAAAAACCCGGACATATCCGTTTTGTCTCCGTTGTTTTGGATGGTTATCGTCTGTTTATCCGTATCGATACCGATGATTTCCATATCGGCGGCGCTTTGGGCAGGCCGGAGGTCGATGACATGGATAGTCCCGTCCGCGTCTATGTCCATCCTGACGCCGCAGACATAGTTTTGCGTCGCCAGCACTGTGGCGGGGTTGAGGTTGGCAATGACAAGCGGGTTGGCGGATTTTTTAGCCTCCCTTGTATCCGTTGAAATAACGGCATACTCAGGAGAAACCGCACTCGCGAACGCGGGGGAGGTGGCGTCGGGGTTTCCGTGATGGCCCACCTTCAACACATGGGCGCGAATATCGGCGCCGCTCTCCAACACGGTCAGCTCCCCGGCAAACTGCAAGTCCCCGGTGAACAGAAAGCGCTTTCCGTTCAGCTCGATCATCAGTACCAGAGAGTTGTCATTATCGTCGTCGTCGTTGTATACAATGGGGGCGATTACCTTAAAAGCTATACCGTCCCCCGCCGCGACCTCGTCTCCCACGACAAGCTGCGTGTGCGGCAATCCCAGTTTCCGCGCCAACTGGACGATCTTGTTCTTACCGTTTTTATTGTTCGTGGATATTTCGGCGGAATACACTCTGTCCACCGGAACTTTTTGTGCCAGGGCTTCTGTTCCGCCTATGTGGTCGGAATGGGTGTGCGTGAGGAACAGGCCGTCTATTTTTTTCACACCCATAACGGCTAACGCCCGGTACAGGGCGGGAACGGACTCTTCGCTCCCTGTGTCGATCAGGTAAACCTTATCCTTCAGCGACAGCAGAATGCTGTCGGCTTTGCCGACATTGATGAACACAACGGAAAAAAGGCTGTCATACCGTGTTTCCTGCCGTCCTGTATCCGGGGACTGCGCGGCGCAGGACACGAGGAGCAGAAGGATTAAGGCTGAAACAATGATTTTTTTCATGTCAATCCCCCTAATACCTCCAGTATAACAGACGCTGAACAGAACCGTCAACGCCGCCGCCCGCATTTTTCAAAGGGTGAAAAGTATGTTTAGGACAAATATTTCGCTTTATATGTTGTAAAGCACATTTTATTGTGATAGTATTCCAGCAAGCACTGTTTCTCATCGGAGTTTTCACAGTTAGAGGAAGGGGCCGCAACGATATGCGTAAGCATGTGATGGATGAACTTGAAATCCCGCAAGAGGAAATAGATGCGGTATTTAACCTTGTTATTGACATCATAATAGTGTGGCAAAAAGGCCTCATGACATTAAGTGAAGCGTTCCAGATGATGAGGTTGAGGATTCCGAATAATGTAGTACATGATTATCTTCATTATGCCTTTCTTATTAGTGAGAGTGGCTGTGATCCTGAACTGACAGATGTTTTGCTTGAGGTGGCACAGCGAAAAATAGAATTTGAGAATAATCCGTCATTTCAGCAGGTTGCTCAAATCGTCTTTCTGCGGAATATCATTCCATATATTCAGAAGAAGCCGAACCTGGAAAAAATCCTCAGTATATATAATACATTATGTTCCACATCATTGTCTAATATATTAAGCTGCAAAATAATAAAAACGAAAGACTATTAGCAAGCAGTCCCTTGCAAAACCGGCTCTTCCCCAATACAAACGGAAAGTAATAAAGGCACAAGACTACACGGCCTGTGCCTTTATTTCATCTGTCTGTAAAGTGTCGCTCACATGTACAGCGAAATATTTATCCTAAATAAGCGGCTTGCTTTCCAAAATAAATTCTCGAGAAATTCTACTTGTAAAAGCCCGAATATTTTTATATAATAGTCAATACTTACTCCCAACGGAGGTGCAAGGCAATGAAAATACCCCTCGAGAAAGGCGTCCTCCATATATCCACCGATGTGTTCACCGCCATCAGCGGCTACGCGGCTACCCACTGCTTCGGGGTAAAGGGCATGGCCTCCCGCAGCGTGCAGGACGGCATCGTCCAGCTTTTGCGGCGCGAGAACCTCGCTAAGGGCGTCAAGGTTTCCTATCCGTCAGACGGGAACACGATTGACATTACCCTGCATATCGTGGTCGAGCACGGCATCAACATCCCCGAGACCTGCCGCTCGATCATGCAGGAAGTGCGCTATCATGTGGAGAAAGTCACGGGGGCGGCGGTCAACTCAGTCAATATCTGTATCGATTCTATTGTGGTGGTGTGATTTCTTTGGTTCTCCATATCGACGGCATCCAGTTTGCCAAAATGTTCGCGTCGGCCGCGGCAGCCATTGAGGCGTCGCGGCAGCCGATTAATGAGCTAAATGTCTTCCCTGTACCCGACGGCGATACGGGGACCAACATGTCCCTAACCATGGCCGCGGCCGTTTCCGGCTTGGAAAAACCCGAGGCCCATATCGGCACGGTCGCCGGGCTGGCCGCGGAAGGGCTTTTGCGCGGAGCGCGGGGCAACTCGGGCGTGATTTTATCGCTGCTGTTCCGCGGCATTGCCAAGAGCGTCCGGGATCTGTCCACTCTGACCGGGACCGGGCTGGCCGCCGCCCTCGCGGAGGGCGTGGAAGCCGCCTACCGCGCCATTATGAAACCCGCCGAGGGCACCATCCTCACCGTGTCGAAGAAGGCCGCCAAACGGGCGCAGGCCGCGGCCGCGGCGGACACCTCCTTTGAGTTTGTTTTACAGGAGGCGTTGGAGGCGGCGGAAACCGCGCTGGAGGAAACCGTCCGGCAAAACCCCGTGCTGGCGAAAGCCGGCGTAATCGACGCGGGCGGAAAGGGCTTTTGTATTATCTTAGATGGGATGCTGTGCGCACTGCGCGGAAAACCGTTCACCGTCATGACACTTGAGGGGGTGCGCCGCGAACGCGCCGATTTCTCCGAATATTCCGACGAGGACATCCTCTTCGGCTACTGCACCGAGTTCATCATCTTGCGCGACAGCGACCGCGACGCCCGTAAACTCAACGCGTTCCTTGGCTCGATCGGCGACAGCCTCGTGCTGGTGGACGACGAAAAATATATCAAGGTCCATGTGCATACCAACAACCCCGGCGCGGTGCTGGAGGAAGCTCTGCCTTACGGGCAGCTCTCCGCCGTCAAAATCGAAAACATGCGTGAGCAGCATTCACAGAAGGTCATCGAGAACGCCCCCGAGGGAAAGCCGGCCCGCAAAGCAGCGGAGCCAACGCGCCGTTTCGGGTTTGTCGCCGTCTGTTCGGGCGACGGCATAGCGGGCGTATTCCGCGACCTGGGCGCGGACAATATCATCTCGGGCGGGCAGACCATGAACCCGTCCACCGATGACATCCTCCGCGCTGTTGACGCGACGCCCAGTGAGGTCGTCTTCGTATTGCCGAACAATAAGAACATCATCATGGCCGCCGAGCAGTGCGTTGCCCTTTCCCCAAAAGAGGTGGTCGTACTGCCGACCCGCTCCATCCCGCAGGGGATGAGCGCGATGCTGGTCTTTGACCCCACCTTGGAGCCTGAGCAGAACCGTGAGGAAATGCTGGCCGCGGTGAGCGGCGTTACGACCGGCTCGGTCACCTACGCGGCGCGTGATTCCGAGTACGACGGGCAGTCCATCCATCAGGGCGACCACATGGCCCTGCTCAACGACCGTCTGCTCTTTACCCACAGCGACGCGGCCTTTGTATATGACCGCCTCGCCGAAGAGATCACGAAAATAGCCCCTTTGTTTATCACCGTATTCTACGGGGAGGGCGTAAGCATCGGGGACGCAAGGGATATGGCGGAACGGTTCCAAAGCCGCTGCGCCGGAGCGGAGGTCACCCTTGTAAACGGCGGGCAGCCGGTGTACAGTTATTTAGTTTCGGCGGAATAAAGGAATATATAATGTATATAGAGAGCGTTGCGTTAGCGGTTATGTCGGCCTTTTTGGGAGCGACAGCCCTGCTCTTGTTCATCATATCGCACCGTCAACACAGAGAAAAGGGCTTTATTTTCACCAATACATGGCTGATGGCTTCTCAAAAAGAGCGCGAGGAAATGGATGACAGGATCAAAAAAGCGGAATATCGCGTCGGGAGAAATGTATTCTTCTTGCTTGGACTTATATTTTTTGTGCTTGCCGTTTTTTGCTTGAGTTTGCTCTCTTGGCTGCTGTACGTCCTGTACGCGCTCACGGCGGTCACGTGTATCTACGCGATTGTCCAGTGGATTACAAACGAGCGGCTATATAAAACATTCAAAGACAAAAAAGATTAAATGACGGGCACGGCGTACAGTATTTATGTTTGATTGTGAAGTTAATATTGTCTATATAGACAAGCGAATTATTTCAGAACAACACTTGCATATCATTAAGTTATAGTGTAATATGACGATGTGCAGCGAGGGGGGGCGCTGTGGACGGTTACCTCGCCTTTACCAAACGCTTTACCGCGTGAGGAAAGGGGGAAGCCTATGGGAGAACGAGTCAAGTGGATTCTGCGCTTCATCATTTGCTTGGTGATTACGCTGGTTATATTTCTGCTGAACTCTCCAAAAGCTATGTAGCCGCCCACTCCTCACAAGAATGACGGCTACATAAATCGTTATTCCGCGGGGTAACCGTTTTACGGGCAACCCTCTTTGTTGCCACAATTATACCGCGCATGGTTTGGTTTGTCAATAAGTTTTTTGACCGCATACACCATATAATGAGTTGCGTATTGTATAAAAAATTATTCGCCGTTACACAGGAGGCCACAATGCCACTTCCATGGACAAAAGGCCGGTTTCTCATGTTATGGGAAATCGGCCGTAAACGGCGGGCGCGGCTGTATATCGCGCTGTTCGCCGCCGTCTGCATGATTTTTTTCAATATCCTCACGCCCCAAATCATCCGCCTGACCATCGACAACGTCATTGAAGGCAAGCCATGGCAGATACCGGCCTTTTTGGCGGCATGGATCGACTCGTTCGGCGGACGGGAGTTTCTGCGCGCAAATATCTGGCTATGCGGATTGGCAGCCGGCGTCACGGCGCTGCTGGCCGGTATTTCCAATGTCATCCGGCGTTATTTCACGCTGGAGACCGCCGAGCACCTTGCCCAAAGGCTGCGCGACACGCTTTTCGCGCATATCCAGACGCTGCCGTATGAATGGCATGTCAAGGCGCAGACCGGCGACGTCATCCAGCGCAGCACCTCCGATGTGGAGACCATACGCCGCTTCTACGCCGACCACTTCATCGAAATGTTCCGCATGGTGCTGGCGGTCACCTTCGCGGCCGTTATGATGTTTATGATGGATACCGCCATGGCGCTGCTGGCGATGGTGGTACTGCCCGTTCTCTTCCTGTTTTCCGCTCTTTTCTACTCGGCAGTGGCAAAGCAATTCAAAAAGGCCGACGAAGCCGAGGGCGCGATGACGGCGGCGGTGCAGGAGAACCTTACCGGGGTGCGCGTCGTCCGGGCGTTCGGGCGCGAGCGGTTCGAGGTAGACCGCTTTGCTGAGAAAAACGACACATACTCCAACCTCTGGGTGCGGATTGGCAACCTGCTCGCCATGTACTGGTCTATTTCCGACGTTTTGGCGGCGCTTCAGTTCGCCATCGTGCTGGCCGCGGGCATACTGCGCTGCGCGTCGGGCGATCTGACTGTCGGGACATTCGTTACATTCAACATGTACGCAGGCATGATGATCTGGCCGGTGCGCGCCCTCGGGCGCAACCTTTCGGAGCTTTCCAAAGCCGGTGTGGCGGCGGGGCGTGTGCGTGAAATTCTGGCGGAGGAACCGGAAACGGGCGGCGGCGGGCTGACGCCGGAGATCCGGGGGCATATCGTCTTCGATAGCGTGTCATTTGCGTACGATGAAAAGACCCCCATTCTAAAGGACGTCAGCTTTTCAGTCAAACCGGGCGAAACGCTCGCCATTTTGGGCGGTACAGGCTCAGGCAAAAGCACGCTGGTGCATCTCATCTGCCGCCTCTACGACCTGCCGGAAAACTGCGGGAGGATCACCATCGACGGTACGGAGATAGGCCAAATCGACCGCGCCCACCTGCGCCGCCATGTGGGGCTGGTATTGCAGGAGCCGTTTCTGTTTTCCAAAACCATCCGCCAGAACATCGCCGCGCCCCGTCCCGGCGCGGATTTGGAGCGCGTTAAAGCCGTTGCGTCGGTCGCCTATGTCCACGACGCCATCGAGGCGTTCGGAGACGGCTACGACACGATGGTCGGCGAGCGCGGCGTCACCCTGTCCGGCGGGCAGAAACAGCGCGTCGCCATCGCCCGGATGCTGATGGGCGAGTCGCCTATCATGATTTTCGACGACAGCCTCTCCGCCGTGGACACCGAAACCGACGCGCATATCCGCGCCGCGCTGAAAGCCCGTACCAAACAGGCGACGGCGATCATCATCTCTCATCGCACCTCCACCCTGATGCAGGCGGATAAAATCCTCGTCCTGCGCGATGGCACGGTCGAGGAGATGGGGACGCATGAGGAACTGATGGCTTTAGGCGGGTCCTACCGCAGGATATTTGATTTACAGGGGGACTTGGAGGAGGAGCTGAGAGAAGAGCTATAGCAAAGGCAGCGTCAGCCCCACCGTTCCGCCCAGCAGGAAGACGTCCCCCTCGCTGTGCGTTACGAGGATGACCGTACGCCCGTCCAAATGGCGGCGGATGCAGGCGGCGGCGGTTTCCTTGATAGCATCGTCCAAGCCGGTAAACGGCTCGTCCATCACGATTAGCTCAGAAGCCGCGGTCAGAGCGCGCAACAGAGCGACGCGCCGTTTCATGCCGCCCGACAGCTCGTATACCGGCGTTTTCTCGGCCCCGCCCAGCCCCATCTCGTCAAAAAGCGCCTTCAGGGCGCTTTTTTCGCGCAAATGCGGCGCCGCCAGACGGATATTCGCGCCCGCGCCCAAGCGCTCGCACAGGCGGTCTTCCTGAAATACGGCGCTCAGGGCGTTGAGATCTATGCCGGACACCGTTCCCGCGTCGGGCTTGAGGAGCCCGAGCAGAATGTGCAGCAACGTCGTCTTGCCGCAGCCGGACGGCCCCATGACGCCATGCACCTTGCCGCCTTCAAAGGTATGCGAGAGGTTTTCCAGCACCCGCTTATCGCCGAAGGCTTTGTAGACGCCGCTAAGGACTATATCGCCCATCCCGCTCACATCCTTTCCAAAGCCCGCGCCGCCCGGTTGATAAGCAGAAGAAGCAGCTTTTCCAAGACAAAACACAGCAGCATGACCGCGATCGTCCACGCGAACAGGCCGCGCATATCGAGATAGAGCTTCGTCTCATATAAACGCGCGCCGATCGAGCCTTGCGGCAGGCCGATGACCTCGGCGGCGATCCCCGCCTTCCACGCGATGCCGACCCCGACGCCGGCCGACGAAACCAGATAAGGCAGGCACTGCGGGACATATATGGCCCGCAGGCGGCGGAGCGGCGTCAGACGAAAGACCTTCGCCATGTCCAGCATCTTGCGGTCGGTGTTGCGCAGCCCTTCGAGGAGGGTGTCATATACAATGGGCAGTGTCATCAAAAACGCGATGATCAGCGGCAGGCTTCTGGCCCGCAGAAAAACAAGGCAGAGGATGGTGTAAGACGCGACCGGCACCGATTTTGCGGCCCCCGTCAGCGGGGCAAGCAGCGCGTGGGCGAGCTTAAAGCGGTAGGCCGCCGCCGCCAGAAGAATGCCGGACAGGAGGGCGAGCAAGAAACCGCCCATGATGCGCAGGAGGGAAAACCCCGCTGTCTGCCAAAACACCGGAGTCTGAAGCATTTCAAACAGCCGCGCGGCGGCGGCGAGCGGGGAGACGAGCAGAATCTCCTCCCCCACCAGCACGCTCCCGACATGCCACAGAGCGAGCCAAAAGAGGGCGGCGAGGGCAAAGGCTGCGTGGCGGTTACGGAGCAACATAGAAATCATCGCCGGGCAGCGCCCCGCCCACAGACTCGGGGGCGTTTTCAAACAGCACGCCAAGGTAAGCCTTCAGCGTCTGTTTCATCTCCTCCCCCTCGATAAATGTGATGTGGCACTTGGGAATGGCGCGCTCGGCAATATCCGCCGGGGCAATCCCGGCCTTTTCCACCAGCGGGGCGGCTTCGGCGGGATTTGCCCTGACCCATTCGACCGAATCCCTATACATCGCAAGGATACCGGATAAAACGGCCTCCGGGGTTCTCTCCAAAAAGTCAGCGCGCGCCACAAAGACTCCGGTGACGAGCGTGCCAGAAGAACCGAGCCGGTCCCATTCGGCGGTGAGGTCAAGCGCTTCGCGCAAGCCCTCCACGTTGTCCATCGCCGTGGTGACAAAGGGCTGCGGCAGCATGGCGATGCCGCCATTTTGCTTCAGGTGTGCCACAACCTCGGCTGGCTCGCTGCGAAACTCCAGCGTTATGTCTTTATCGGGGTCAATACCGTTTTGCGCAAGGATATGGCGCAATGTAATCTCCGGCGTCGTTCCCTTACCAATCGTGACAACGATTTTCCCGCGCAGGTCTTCAACAGACCGTATCTCATCGCCTGTTTCCATGATATAGTTCAGCCCCAGCGTATTGACCGCTACGACACGGATAGCGCCGTTTGTGTTGTTATACAGCGTCGCGGCCAGGTTGGCGGGGATGGCCGCCATGTCTATCGAGCCTTGCACCAACAGAGGCACGATCTCGTCGGTGGTGACAATTTCAAACTCCGCCTGCCCGCCGTTGTTTTCAATGAAGTGTACCATACCGATGGCCGTCGGGCCCTTCATCGCGCCTATTCGGACAGGGCCGAAGGCTTCCGGCGGCTCCCCGGGAGACGGGGAATCGCCATCGCAAGCGCATAAAACGAGCGCCAGCAGAATAGAGGTGAAGCATAGCAAAAGACGTTTCAACAGCAAAACCACCTTTCCTAAAATAGTATAACACAAGCCCGCGCCCGGCGCAAACTGAGGGAGGGGGGTGGGGAATATTACTATTGACATTTTGTTAAGAATGTATTAAAATAGGTTTTACTTATACGCAGAAATCGGCATAATGCTGAAAATGAGGAGCCATGTCCATGAACCGTACGCACCGCGCGGTTCGCGCTTTTTCGGTTTTCATCCCATTTATATTACTTTTCTCGGGGTGTAGCTCCATGCCTTTGGATTCGTCCCCCGACCCCGGCATTCCTTCGTCGTCCGTGTCCTCGCCCCCTGTGACGTCCGGGCCGTCCGCAGACCCGGTCATGTTTGTTGACCCGATTGTTCTGCCGGCGGAAACCGCTGAGCTGATCGGCAGTCTGAGGCTGCGTTCCGGCTATATTGAGAATTTCTCCGACTCCGGGGATATGTGCGTATTCACGGCAGACATTGCCCAAAGCGGCTTTTATGACTTGATTTTCCACGCCAGCTCGATTGGCGGGTATAAAGAGAACCATGTTTTGGTCAACGGCGAAAATGTTGGATTGGCCGTCACCGACAGCGAGTCCTTTGTAGATTGCGTTTTTCCGCGCGTATATATGGAAGCGGGCGAGAACACGGTCGCCCTGCTCCAATACTGGGGCTGGATACGGCTGCAATCGCTGACCATCACGCCGTCCGAAGGCCTTGATCCCCTCATATATGACGTTTCCGCGAAGCTTTCCAACCCCAATGCGGACGATAGCGCGAAGCGGCTGATGAGCTACCTCGCCGACAGCTACGGCAATGTGATTCTTGCCGGGCAATACAGCGATGCGGGGCTTTTCGGCGCCGAGAGTGCCATGATACATACGAAAACCGGACAATATCCCGCCGTGATTGGGCTGGATTTCATGGACTATTCCCCGTCGCGCGTCCAAAGGGGTACAAAATCCAACGCGACGCAACTGGCTATAGAGGCGTGGGAAAACGGCGCTATCGTGACGTTCTGCTGGCATTGGAACGCGCCGGCGAAATATCTCGTAGACCTCGAAAGCGAGGACCGGCTTTGGTGGAGGGGCTTTTACACGCGGGCGGTCAAAGACTTTGACCTTGCCGCCGTTATGGACGGCAAAGACCCGGAAGGCTATGACCTGCTGCTTGCCGACATCGACGCCATCGCGGAACAGTTGGCCATTCTGCGGGACGCAGGCGTGCCGGTTTTATGGAGGCCGCTGCATGAGGCGAGCGGCGGATGGTTTTGGTGGGGAGCGTTTGGGCCGGAGGCTTACATAAAACTGTGGAACCTTCTATATGAGAGGCTGACGGATACGCACGGGCTGAACAATCTCATCTGGCTTTGGAACGGCCAGGACGCCGGCTGGTACCCCGGCGACGGTACGGTCGATATGATTGGCGAGGATGTGTATCCGGGCGAGAGGGTATACACGCCGCAGACCGCAAAATTCATGGAAGCCGTTGCGTATACCGCGCCGCCCAAGATGGTGGTTTTGAGCGAATCGGGCTTCCTGCCAGACCCCGGCCTCTGTTTACGCGACAGCGCGATGTGGGGATTCGCCGCGCCTTGGGCGGGAGAGTTTTTAACGGAAAAGTATATAGAAGATGAGATGCTTCTGCATTTTTATAACCATGAGAGGGTTATAACGCTAGACGGTTTGCCGGACTTAAAAGATTATCCCATCCGGGACGAATAAAGGGGGCTTCCTGATGATTTGGAAACGGGGCGTAGGACGGGCGGTTGCCGTATCGACGGCGGTTGCCTTGTTCTTAGCGCTCCCGGCGTATGGGTATACGGCGGGGGACAAAACACGCGCGGATTTTGAGGATATTATTGAGGGGCATTCCATCGACGAGTCGATCCCCAGCTACAGGGATTACATAACTTTGCACCCTCTTATCCGGCCCGATGTCCGCATTGCCTATGACGCTGCCGCCTATGCACGCTATGAGGAAAGCGGCGAGGCGGCGTCTCCGCAGATTCTTGCCGACATTGACGGTACCGGGCGGGGCGGCGTGCTGACCACCGAGGACTCTTTGATTGAGTTTGAAATCGACGTCCCGGAAACCGGGCTGTATGACCTATCTGTGCTTTACTATCCCATCGAAGGGAAAAACTCGACCATCCAGCGGGGCATTTTCGTCAATGGGGAGTTGCCGTACCGTGAGCTTTCGACCATTGAGTTCCAGCGCATTTGGAGCAATCGCGCCGCCTTGGCGGCCGCGGAAGCCGGCAGCTTAGAGCCGGTTTGGAATAAAGACAACCAGGGCAACGATCTCAAACCCTCGATGGTCGAATGCCCGCAATGGGTGGAAAGCTACCTCTACGACAGCGACGGCTATATCACAAGCCGCCTTTCGCTTTATCTTGAGAAGGGGAAGCAGACCGTCTCCCTCCTCTCCCTGCGTGAGCCGATGCTGCTCAGCAGCCTCATTGTAAGCAACGAGCCGTATCCCGTGCCGTACGCCGAGGCGCTGGCCGGGTGGGTACAGGCGGGCGCGAAAGACGCGACGCAATCTATCACCATCCAGGCGCAAAACGCCTCGCGGACGTCCTCGCAGATGCTTTACCCGGTGCAGGATCAGTCCTCGCCTTCGGTCAGCCCGTCCAGCCCGAGGGTGCTGCTCAACAACACCATCGGGGGATATTCCTGGCGGACGTCGGGGCAATGGATCGAATGGGATTTTTACGCGCCGGAGGACGGTTTATACGAGCTGTCGGTGCATGTTCTGCAAAATTTCACCAGAGGCATCTATATGTCCCGGAAGATCAGCATCGACGGGGTCGTGCCGTTCGCGGAGTTTGACGATTACGGGTTTACCCACAGGCAGACATGGAACATGGAAACCCTGACGGGCGCCGATGGTGAGGTATATAAGATATATCTCACGGAAGGCCGCCATACGCTGCGTATGGAGGCGGTTTTAGGCAGCCTCGGCGAAGCCATCGGGCTTGTGCGCGACGCAGTATACGACTTGAACTCTATTTACCGAAAAGTCATCCGGCTGACCGGCGTGAAGCCGGACCAGCACCGCGACTATCAGGTGGAACGCAGTCTGCCTGAGCTGAGGGGAGAGATGATTGCCGTACGCGACAGCCTTGAGGAGGCGGTCGCGATGCTGGAGGGCGCGGCAGGCAGGCGCAGTGACCGGGAACGCGTGTTAAAGACCATGATCACCCACCTAAACGAGCTGATTGCGGACGGCGAACGCTTCTCCAGGACCGTCGCCTCGTTCCGCATCAACATACGCGCCTGCGGCACATGGCTGACTCAAGCCATTGAACAGCCTCTGCAGATAGACACAATCACTTTCCATTCGCCGGACGAAAGGCCCCGGGCTAAGAGCAACTCTTTCTTCGCGCGGCTTGGCTTTGAGTTTCAACGCCTGTTCTTCTCGTTTATCATAGACTATAACCAGATCGGCAATATATCCGACTCCAAGGACGGGGATACCATCACCCTTTGGATCGGTTCCGGCCGTGACCAGGCGAATGTTATCAAATCGCTGATTGACGAAACGTTTACCGGGCCGACCGGCGTCAACATTAACGTCATGCTGGTGGATATGAGTACGCTGCTGCAAGCCACGCTGGCCGGACAGGGGCCGGATGTGGCCATCCAGGTACCTTTCGATGTACCGATGAACTACGGCCTGCGCAATGCCGTGGCCGACCTGACGCAGTTTTCCGATTTGAACGGCGTTTTGGAGCGCTTCCGGCCAAGCATCATGGAATCGTATTCATACGGCGGCGCGGTGTACGCTTTGCCGGAGACGCAGACTTTCCCGATGATGTTCTACCGTAAAGATATATTAAAGGAAATCGGGCTGGAGATCCCCAGAACATGGGACGACATGAAGGTCGCGCTGGCGGTGCTTGCCAACAGTCAGATGGAGCTGGGGATGCTTCCCGCGGAACCGATTTACGCCATGCTGCTCTACCAGAACGGCGGGAATTATTACAACGAGGACGCTACCCGCTCCGCGCTGGACAATGACGAAGGGTATAGGGCTTTCAAACAGTATACGGAGTTTTATACCGACTATAAGCTCGACAAGGACACCAGCGTGGAGGAGCGCTTCCGCACCGGCGAAACGCCCTTGATCATTCAGGACTACGGCTTCTATAACGCCTTGCAAGTTTCCGCGCCCGACATCAAGGGGCTGTGGGGCTTTACGCCTGTGCCGGCTACCGTTTGGCCCGACGGTTCGCTCAACCGCGAAGTGGGCAGCTGGGGCTCGGCCTGCGTTATCATGAGAGCGTCCGAGCTGCCCGAACAGTCTTGGGAGTTCCTCAAGTGGTGGACTTCGGCCAATACCCAGACCATGTTCGGGCGGGAGATGGAAAGCCTGATGGGCGCGGCGGCGCGCCATCCGTCCGCCAACATTGAGGCGTTTGACAGATTGCCGTGGCCTATTAACGACTATCAGGCGCTTCAGGAACAGTTTGAGACTGTGCGCGGTATCCCGCAGGTGCCCGGCGGCTATTTCAGTTTCCGTAACATCAGAAACGCTTTCTACGCCGTCGTTACGGGCCGGTCGGCCATCGGGGCGTCAGTCGATGTGTTTGAGTTCCCGCGCGAGGCTTTGACCGACAAGGTGATTTTAATTAACGATGAGATAGATTTCAAACGCAGGGAATTCGGTCTGCCGCTGTATGGCGACAGGGAAGGAGACTGACGGAATGGTAAAGCAAAAACCGTTTGACAAACCGTCGCTAGGAGCGACAATGTCAAAAAACAGGATTTCCTACTTGATGCTGGCCCCCTATTTTCTCCTTTTTACGCTCTTTACTATCCTGCCCGTCGCCTCCGCGATGTTCCTCTCACTGACATATTTCAACATGCTGGAGCCGCCGCAGTTCATCGGTTGGGGAAACTACTTAAAGCTCCTGCTGGAGGACGATATTTTCGTCATCGCGCTGAAAAATACCCTGCTGTTTGCCGTCGTCACCGGGCCGATCAGCTATGTCCTCTGCCTGCTGTTCGCATGGATCATCAACGAGTTCAAAGGCAAGCTCCGCGCCCTCCTTACCCTCGTCTTTTACGCGCCTTCGATTGCGGGGCAGGCTTACCTCATCTGGAACATCATCCTCACCGGCGACCGCTACGGCTACCTCAACGGGTTCTTGCTCAACCTCGACTTTATCCAGGAGCCTATCCTGTGGATGCAAACGGCCAAATATATCCTTCCGGTGCTGATCGTGGTGCAGCTCTGGCTTTCGCTCGGGACCGGCTTCCTCGCCTTCATCGCGGGCCTTCAAACCATCGACAAGGCCCTCTATGAGGCGGCGGCGATTGACGGCGTCAAAAACCGCTGGCAGGAGCTCTGGTTTGTCACGCTGCCCGCCATGAAACCGCAGCTGATGTTCGGCGCGGTCATGCAGATTACCGCCTCCTTCGCCGTTTCCGACATCTCTATCCAACTAGCCGGAAACCCATCGGTAGGCTACGAAGGAGCCACCGTCGTTACCCATCTGGTGGACTTCGGCAGTATCCGTTTTGAAATGGGTTACGCCTCCGCCATCGCTACGGTGCTGTTTCTCATGATGGTGGGGACGAACAAGCTGGTCCAGAGACTATTGAGAAAGGTGGGCGATTAAGCGTATGATAAAGGTCAAAAGTTCCGATGGCCCGATCATCGTCAAGGAGACGTTTTTCCAGAAGACGTTCCGCCGCGAGAGAAAACTCAACCGCTCACGTGCGGGCAACGCGATGTTGTTTTTCTTCATGGGGATTTGCGGCGCATTCATGGTCCTGCCGCTGATTATGATCGTCAACAACGCGCTGAAGCCGCTTGACGAGCTTTTTCAATTCCCTCCGCGCATCTTTGTTAGGAATCCTACCTTTGAAAACTTCACCGACCTCTTTATCTCCATGAGCGAGGCATGGGTGCCGTTTACGCGGTATATCTTCAACACGCTCATCATTATGATGTTCAGCGTGTTCGGGCATGTCCTCGTCGCGTCGATGGCGGCTTACCCGCTGGCAAAGCACAAATTCCCCGGCAAAAAGCTGTTATTTACCCTGGTCATCCTCTCGCTGATGTTCACATGGCAGGTCACCCAGATTCCCAACTATGTCATCATCTCTTTCCTCGGCCTTAACAACACCTACCTCGCCCTGATTCTGCCCGCGTGGGGTTATGGGATAGGGCTGTACCTGATGAAACAATTTATGGAGCAGATTCCCGATTCCCTCATCGAATCGGCACGGATAGACGGCGCCGGGGAGATGCGCACCTTCTGGACGATCATCATGCCCAATGTCAAGCCGGCGTGGCTGACACTGGCCATCTTCCAATTTAACCTGATGTGGGGCAACACGGGCTTCCTGTTCCTGCGCAGTGAAGAGCTCAAGCCTTTGCAATTCGCCATGCAGCAAATCGCCGCGGGCGGCGCGCGCCGCGCGGGCGAAGCCGCGGCGGTGGGCCTTGTTTTAGCCGCCATCCCGATTACCTTCTTCCTCATTTGCCAGTCAAGCATCCTCGAGACCATGACCACCTCCGGTATGAAGGAATAGGGGGGCGACGGGGTATGAGACGATTTGTCAGACAAGCGGCCCTGGCGGCGATGCTTGTAATACTTTTCTCCTGCACCGCGCCCGCGCTGGCCGCGGTTGACATTCCATACGACTCCTACACCTATAATTACCGCGAATATATTGAATTTACGCCCGCGCCGTACGTACCCGCCGGGGCCATCTCAGGAATGACCTTGGGGGTCGGCTCGTTCAAGAATCCGCAGGACATTGCTATCGCCCCGGACGGAATGATTTATGTTGCCGACACCGACAATGACCGCATCGTTGTGGTCAACGCGGAGATGACCGAAGCGGTCGCGGTCATCGAAACCTTTGACAACGACGGGGAACGCGACCGTTTCAACAGGCCTTTCGGGGTGACGGTATCGGAAAAGAATCTGCTCTATGTCGCCGACGCGAATAACAACCGCGTTGTTGTGCTGGACGGTGAGAAGGCAGTTCAAATCATCGACAACCCGCAGAGCGAGATGCTGCCTGACGACTATATCTTCAGCCCGCTCAAGGTAGCGGTGGATTATGCCGACCGCGCATATGTCGTCGCGCAGAACATGCACCAGGGGATTATGGTATTTTCCGCGGCCGGCGATTTCCAGAGTTTTTTCGGCACCATAGAGGTCAGGACGACTCTGTGGCAGCGGTTTTGGCGCCGTTTTTCCACCAAAGAACAGCGCGAGCGCCAGATTTTATTTATCACCAGAGAATTTACCGGCGTTGACGTTGACCCGCAGGGCTTTGTCTACGCCTCCTACATCGACACGCAGGGCGAGCAGGCCGTGTTCCGGCTCAACCCCAAGGGTGAGGACGTCATTAAAACGGGAGAGAACGGCAACCTAGGCGGCGACCTCTTGTACCGGCCCTCGCAGGCGGGGGCGCTTTACGGGGCATCCTACATGGTAGACGTCATCATTCGCGATAAAGGCATTTATTCCCTTCTTGATTCAAAGCGCGGGCGTATCTTCACCTATGACAACGAGGGCAACCTGCTCTATATTTTCGGGGGGTTAGGCACGCAAGCCGGGACTTTTAGAGCGCCATGCTCTTTGGCCGACGCAGGGGATAAAATACTCGTTCTGGATACCGACAGGCAGGAGATTCTTATTTTCTCTGAAACAGAGTACGGCAGGCTGATCAACGAGGCGGTCGGGCTGCGATATGACGGAGACGAGAAGCTGGCGGTAGACATATGGCGGCAGGTGCTCGCCCTAAACGAAAATCTGGAACTGGCCAATGTAGGCATCGGGAAGGCGTACCTCTCCGAGGGAGATAACCGGGAGGCTATGACATATTTAAGGCTGGGTATGAACCGTACCTATTACTCCATTGCGTTCAAACGCTACCGCAACGACCTTCTTAAGGACAATCTGGGGTATATCCTCACCGCGGCCGTGGTAGCGGCACTGGCGCTGTATATATGGAATACGGTTAAACATAAAGGAGCCGGGAAGGGAGATTTGCTCACAGATGACTAGGTATTTCAGCCGCGACAAGGTTTACTATTTTCGCCGCGTCCTGACCAATCCCGCGGACGCCTTTTATGAAATACGGCACCGCGAGCAGGGCAGCATACCGCTGGCGCTGATTACTGTATTTATTTTCTGCCTGTGCTATACCTTTAATAATATTTTATCCGGCTTTGTCGTGAACCTGACAGACCCCCGCACAGTCAACGGGCTGGTGGATTTGCAAAGCATTTTTGTCATCTATATGCTCTTTTGCATCGGCAACTGGTCAATCACCTGCCTGATGGAGGGCGAAGGCCGGCTCAGGGACATCATGACGGTGACCGGGTATGCCATTCTTCCGCTGATCATCACGACCATACCCGCCATCATCATTTCCAACGTACTGGCGGCCAATGAAGAAGTCTTCTACAGCATCATCATTGGTTTCGGCGTTGCGTGGACGGCGTTGCTCATCCTGATCGGGATTATGACGGTGCATAACTACACCCTTCTCAAAACTGTTATCACCCTGTTCCTTACGCTGGTGGCTATGCTGCTCATCATTTTTCTCGCGCTGCTGCTGTACGATCTGCTCAACCAGGTGTTTATCTTCTTCCAAAGCGTCTACACAGAACTGATACTCAGAGGATAGGAGGCCGCGCAGATGAAATTAGGGACAAAACTGGTGCTTGGCATATTGGGCATTGCCGCCCTGGTAGTCGCGGTTTATCAAGGCTACCTTCATGTCTATTACCGCATGTATGACGGCTATAAGCAGTACATGGACGGGGAGCGCGGGGCCTATTATGAGGAAGGGCACGTCTTTCGGGCCATTCCGGGCGGCGGGAATGTGCCTGGTATGGATCTTGTCGCTGAAAACGAGTATCTTGAGTTGTATACCAATGTCGAAACCACCAATGTGGCTTTGTATGACAAGCGTACGGGCTTCACCGAGTATGTCTGCCCTCCTGACGCCGACAACGACCCCATCGCGTCTTCTATGAACAAATCCATCATGAAATCGCCGCTTACGATTGAGTTCTACAACGCGCGCCGCACATCGGGCCGTTACAATGTTTACGACTATGCCATCAAAGACGGACAGGTGGAGGTCGAGAGCATCGGCAACGGCCTGCGGTACATCTATACATTGGGCGATATGAGCGTGGCTACCGGCCTCGTCCCGCTGTATATTCACATCGATAGGCTCGAACATTTCCTCAAAAGAATCGAAAACGCCCGTGAACGCGAGCTGTTTGCGTCGCGCTACATCGAATCCAGCGTCGCCCCGGAAGGGTTTATGGAGCTGCGCGAGGGCGCGAAGACGGTGAAGGTCACCCGGGAGATGGAAGCGATCCTCAGGGAGATTGGATATACGGAAGAGGATCTACTGGAGGACTCGCTGGCGTCGGGGGTGGAAGGCGCCGTTAGGATCAGCTTTGAAGTCCCGCTGGAATACAGGCTGGATGGCGACAGCCTTGTTGTGTCTGTGCCCACCTCACGGATTGTGGAGAATGGCGGCGCCAGAATAGATAAGATTCATATCATGCGATTCTTCGGCGCGGCGGGGACGGATGAAGACGGGTACATGCTCGTCCCCAACGGGTCAGGGTCCCTGATCCATTTTAACAACGGTAAAACCCATGTGGAGGAGTACAGCCAGTTTATATACGGGCAAGACCAGATGTCCATCGAAACCAATATATTGGGCAGCTCGGAAATGGTCAGGCTTCCGGTGTTCGGGATTTACAAAGAGGGCGGAGGGAGTATCTTTGCCCAGATCGGGGAAGGGCAGTCCTTAGCGCAGCTCACCGCCTCTGTGTCGGGCTGGTCAACATCGTATAACAACATCTTAACCAGCTTCATCGTACGCGGGAGCGGCACGTTGCAGATGTTCGGCGCCACCGGAAACGAAGGGTATATGCCGATCGTGGAGAACGACATCTATCTCGCCAACCTTACCGTGCGCTACAGCTTCCTGACCGGCGAATACGACGGGTACTCCGGTATGGCGCGGTATTACCGCGAACAGCTGGAACGCGAAGGTATTTTGGGCGATAGGGTCGAACAGGGGGACATCCCGCTGTATACCGACTTGGTGGGGGCGGCCCTCGGGACGAAATTTGCGTTCAGTATCCAGTACCAAGGGGTCATCCCGTTAACCACCTATGATCAGGCGGCTGAAATCGTTGACATTTTTCACGAGGCCGGCATATCCAATCAGGTGGTTAACTATCAGGGGTGGTTCAACCGCGGCTATTTCCATGACCCCGCCGACAGGATTAACCCTATACGGCAGCTTGGAAACAAGAGAGAGTTCGAGGAATTATCGAGCAAACTGGAGGCGCAGGGCGGCAAACTTTACGCCGATGTGCTGTTTCAAAATGTCCCTTGGCAATCCAAACGCTATAGCTGGGAGATGGAAAACTCGCGGTATTACGGCGGCGGCCTGACAGGATGGTGGGCGGCGCATATCTGCCCGTGCTGCTACAATACCTGGTCGCTTGGCTACCCGGAAGCGTGGCAGGCGCTGATCAGCCCCAAATTCCTGCCCCGCTATGTAGACGCGTTCGCAAAACGGATTGATTCCTATGACGTAACCGGTATATCCCTGCGCGACTTGGGACACACGCTGCATTCTGACCGCAAGCGTACCGAGCTCATCGACCGCGAGCACGCGCTGACAATCGTGGAGGCTCAGCTGGGGATACTGGTGGAGCTGGGCAAGGACATCATGGTGTCGGGCGGCAATCTATACTCGCTGAGGGGCGCGGACGATTTGATCAATGTCCCGCTGGAGCATAGCGACTTCTTTATCGTAGACGAAGAGATCCCCTTCTACCAAATGGTGGTTCACGGCTATATCCCTTACGCGGGATACGCGATCAACAGGACCAGCAAGCACGACCAGACCGACATCGTGCTGAAACTGATCGAGTACGGCGCTTCTCCTCATTTTATACTGACTTACGAAGAAGCCAGCGAAGCGAAGTACACAGGGATCAACCACTTCTACGGGACATATTATCAAAACTGGACGGATACGGCGATAGAGCTGTACCGCACCGTCAACCCTATACTCAGCCGGGTGAGCGGCAGCCTGATTGTAAAGCACGAGATCACGCCGGACGGCCTGCGGTGCGTTACATATGACAACGGCGTCCAGATCCTCGTCAATTATACCGGCGCCGCGATTACCTATGAGGGCGTGCCGGTGGCTGCGCGCGGATATGCGCTCAGAGAGGGGGTTGCCGCGTGACCGATGCAAAAAAACGCAAAGGCTTAACGCTCATGCAGAGGCGTGCCGTTACGGGGCTTTTGTTCGTTTCGCCGTTTATATTCGGGTTTTTGGTGTTTTATGTGCGGAGCCTGTGGATGACGCTGGAGTTCGCCTTTTCCGAAACCTCGACGGAAGGCTTGGGATATTCGCTGTCCTTTGTGGGGCTGGATAATTTCGTAAACGCTTTCACCCAGCATCCGCGCTTCAATCAGGTGTTGGTGGATTCTATCGGAAGCATGGTTATCGACGTACCGCTGATTATTTTCTTCAGCCTCTTCATAGCCATCATCCTCAACCAAAAGTTCAAAGGGCGTACGGTGGCCCGCGCTATCTTCTTTCTGCCGGTCCTGCTCAACGCCCCGGCTGTCTTTCAGGCGTTGGAAACCGCCAGAGCCTTTATGATTGGCGGCGCCAGCGCCGCGCCTTCGGGGCTGGTTGACTCCCTTGCCGGGTCTGCCAGCGGCGTCAATATTGGATACTATATTGACATGCTGCGCGAGATGGGTATGCCTATGGCGATACTTGACTATATCATCGGAGCTGTGACGCGCATCAACTATGTCATTACCATGTCGGGCGTACAGATCATCATCTTCTTAGCCTCCCTCCAGGCTATTTCGCCCGCGCTGTATGAGGTGGCGAAGATTGAAGGCGCCACGCCGTATGAGACTTTCTGGAAAATCACTTTCCCAATGGTGTCACCGCTGCTGGTAACCAATATGGTCTATACGGTGCTGGACTCCTTTGTCAACAGCCGCGTCCTTCAGGAATCATATGACGCGATGTTCGGTACGGCGCAAGACTATTCCTTAAGCGCGGCGTTCAGTCTGATAAGCATGGTATGCGTCTGCGGAATATTGGGTATTGCCAGCTGGCTTGTTTCCAAGCGTGTGTATTATCATAATTAGAAGGGAGGGGCGGTAAGATTGGAATTTCTAAGGCAAAAGATTAACGCGCTCAACTCGGATAACAAGATATATAACGAGAAGCGGCGGATGACGCGCTGGTTCACATCTTTGCTCATGACACTGTTTAGGCTGGCATTGATCGTAGGCATCTCCTACGTCATTCTCGGACCAATCATCGGCATTGCGGTCAGCTCGTTTTTCTCCACCGAAGACAGATACAGCCCGATCGTTTACATCGTCCCAATGGCTCCCACGCTGGAGCGGTATACGGTTGCCTTCCGGCTGCTGGACTACTGGAACGTGCTGCGCAACATGCTGGTATACGTCGTTACGCTGTCGGCCATTCAAGTTGTCGTCTGCTCGATGGTAGGCTATGGCTTCGCGCGTTTTCAGTTCCCGTTGAAAAAAATCTTGTTCGCCTGCGTCATCATCATCATCGTCATCCCCACCCATAGCATCATGCTGCCGCTCTATATGACATTCAGAAATTTCGACCCGCTGTGGATTTTTTCCCTTACCGGAGGCGGGCCAACCAACCTCCTATCCACGCTGACGCCGATGTATCTCATGACAATTTTCGGGGTCGGCCTGCGTTCAGGGCTTTACATCTACATCTTCAATCAGTTTTTCAGGGGACTGCCTAAGGAGATCGAGGAGGCCGCTTTCGTGGACGGCGCCGGCACCTTTTATACCTTTGTGCGCGTGATGATCCCAAACGCCATGCCTTCCATCCTCACAGTGACGATCTTCTCGCTGGTATGGCAGTATAACGACCTCTTCTACGCCAATCTTTTCAACATCCCCAACGACTGGATCCTGCCCAAAAAGCTCAACAGCCTGCAAGCCACCCTTGCCGGAGTGCCTTACAGGATTACCGACCCCGCCATCTCCACGCTTTATGTTTACGCAGGCATTATGTTGATGATATTGCCCATGATTCTCATCTATGTCTTCTTGCAAAGAAAGTTCATCGAGGGGGTGGAACGCTCCGGCATAGTCGGTTAAAGACGTATCGCGCAATCCCAAATATATATGAAAGAGGGAAAAAAATGAACGCAAAACGAATTGCCCTGCTCCTGTCGGTCTTGTTTGTCTTCGGCCTGTTTTTGACGGCGTGTGACAGCTCGCCGTCGCCGTCAGCGAACGGCCCTTCGGATGAAGCCCCTCCCCCGTCGGGCGGCGGCAATGGGCTTGATTGGGAAGAGCAAGTGGATCCCCCTAAGAACATCTCCGCCCCGCCGGCCGGAGCCATTGACTTCTCAGACGGCAACTTTGACTTCGTTGCTATGAACCTCGCCCCCGGCGACGCCGATCCGGCTGAGTTGTCTGTGATTAATCACGAAGGCCGCAGCGCGCTGAAGGTTGAGCTCACGCAAGAAAATAATCCCTATCTGGGCATTGACGTCTCCAGCCTGTATGGCGACAAGGTTTCCGACATCCGTAAGATTGAAGTGCGCCTGTGGCTCCAGCACCCGGACGGCAAATTCGGCGCGGCGTCGGGTCTGTTGGACGTTTATACCGGCACAAGCAATACGCTCAATGAATTTGTTTGGGCTATAACAATGGATAAATACAACCCCGCGGTTATCTCGGCGGAACTGGGCGGGGACGTCTCGTTTGTCCCCGACGCGAGAAACATCGTTGTCCTGCGGAAAGGGACCGATTCTGACGCCGCGGCCAAGACGGGCAGGCCCGCCGCGAACTTCATCATCGACTATATCGCCTGCTACGACGCTTCCGGCAATATCATCCCGGCGGATTCTTCCGCTTCGTTTGCAGCGCCCAGGGGCTTCGGCTCGGCCGACATGTCCTTCCTGTTTGAAGTTGAAGACGAAGTGAAGTATACCTTCCTTGACGACGGCGCGACCGGCACGGCCAGCGGATGGGACCAGGCGGGCAAGATCGATAAAGAGAACTTTGACCTCGACCTGCTTAAGCCCGGCGCTGTCATCACCGTCGGTTTCGGCGGGGGCAAGGCTCCCGAGCTTGTTTTCCAGAGCTGGTCCAACGGGCCGGTTGGCTGGGCCAAAGTGGATCCGTTTATGGTCAACAGCTCCATCAACCTTGCGCAGTACCGTTATGAGGACATCGTCGCAGCGTTTGAAACCGACGACTTTGAAGAGTATCTCGACCGCATCAACATCGGTGCCCGCGACTCCAATCTGGACGTCAAGAGCTTTTCCATCGGACAGCGCGTGAATGAAATCGAATACAGGCCCGTCCTGCTGGGCGACGACGGCTTTATAGACCTCACGCCGTTCAACATTCATTCAGGCAATGGATATTCTCAAGGAAACTGGTCGCAGCTTTTCCGCATGGATACGGACTTATCCACCGAAAATCCGCCTGATTTCAAGCCCGAATGGCTTGTCGAGGGGTCCTATATCACGGCGTATTACGAATCGGAAAAGGTCACGCAGTTTATCTTCCAGCGCTTTAAGGATTTCGGCGGCGAGATTTGGGGCGGCATCACCGGAGCCAGCCAGCCGGGCGGATATGTCACTCCTGAAGTCACCGTGGACGACGTCAGGGTTCCCCGGGTCGGCGTTGACCAGATTTCCTATGAGGGAATCTTAGCGATGTGGGAAGACCGGGGCGGCAACCCCGCGACATTCTTAGATGAGCTCTGCGCGTTCTGGCTCCAAGACGACGGCACCGAGTATAACCTGTATAAAGTAATCCTTTATACACCGCCCGAGTCGTAACAGCGCTTGATCCTAAAAATAAAGATGGAGGTAAACAACCGTGAAAATTCGCAGAATTCTTTCGCTTGCTATAGCCCTCGTGATGGTGTGCGCATTGCTCGCCGCTTGTAACGGAGACGGCGGAGGGGACGATACTCCTCCCCCTGCCGGAGTTTCGGATAGCGAGCCTGACGTCCGTCGGTACGACCGGACCCGCACAATTCAGGTCGGCATATGGTGGGATCCCACGGACATCTATGACTCCAACCGAAACACCCTCCCCAATTCAGAAGCCAACCCGATCATGGGGCAGCGGAGGATGGACAATATGCGCGCCATTGAGGAGCGCTATAATGTCAGGCTGGAATTTGTGGACATGACCTTTCAAGGCGTGCAGGAATCCATCAGCACCTCGGTCATGGCCGGCTCCCCCGACGTTGACATCTATTGCATGGATTTGAACTTCGGCATCCCATACGTTGTTTCCAACTATTGTATGCCTATCAGTTCTTACGCGCAGGCCGGCAGCGACATCTTTACCGACCAGGGCGTCTTCACGCCGATCAACATCGCTGGTATGCCCGAAGATTACCTGCTCAGGACGTCGCCCCCGGTAGACTTAAACTCCATTTATCAGCTTGGCTATAACTGGGACATTCTTCAGGAGTTCAACCAGCCTTCCCCGCAGGATTTATGGGATGACGACAAATGGACATGGGACGCATGGCTTGACATCATGAGAAACACGACCGACAGCGTCAGGGGAACCTACGGCTGGTCCGGCGGGCATGTGTTGATGCTTAGCAATTTGCTCATTTCCAACGGCACCGGCATCGCTCTGACGGATACCGAAGGGCTAACCTCGCCTGCTACCCTTCAAGTGCTCGATTTCATCTATAAGATGTACAATGAGTATAACGTCGGCAAGCCGTGGGATCAAGACATTGAATACTGGGACAACAACAAGTGGGATACCGGCAACATCGCCTTCTTCACATGGGTTGCCTGGCTGGCGCAGAGAAATGGCGTCTCCAAAGGGTTCGGCACCGACGAAATGATAGAATGCGACTATACGATCAGGGTCGTGCATTGGCCGATTGGGCCCAGCGGGAACAAGGCTACCAACAGGGGCGCAAACTTGGTGGGCAATGTGTATATGATTCCTTCCGGGACACCGGACGCGGATATTGTCTATGATGTGTTCTATGATTACCACAACTGGTATGGTTACGACCCCAACGGAACCGACGCGGATAAAGAGGAAGCCCTCTTCCAACGCAACGACGCGGCTTACTGGGTCGAATCGTACTTCACCGACGATTTCCGCGGCTTTGAAATGGTTTTGGAAGCCGGGGAAAGGCCCCAGCTCGATATGTGGGACAGTCTGGCTGCCACAAACGCTGACAACGCAAGGTTTGGTATAGGCGGACTGCTGGACGGCAGCGCTACCCCGGCCCAGTTGTCGGAGCAATGGAGACTGATTATGCAGGACTATATCGACATTGCTTACGGCAAGAAATAAACCGGCTGTCAATCAACAGGAACCGGCGCGTCACGCGCCGGTTCCTGTTTGGCAAAAAGAGCTTGACAGGCGCTGTATTATATGTATAATAAAAGATGTCCCGGACGATTAGCTCAGTTGGTAGAGCATCCGCTTGACGTGCGGAGGGTCAGCGGTTCAAGTCCGTTATCGTCCACCAGA
>JAIRUW010000055.1 GCA_031254195.1 Oscillospiraceae bacterium | reverse complement strand
TTTTGAGAGTACATTTTAGCATTTTATATAGTGGGCATATCCGCCTTTTTATCGCATACACCTATTTATCTCGCAAATTTCTGTAGGCGAATCCGCTTTTTTGCGCGAAAAGCAACAACGTGGAATAAAATAAAATACCGTCCCGCAGGACGATACCTTATAAAACCCCTTTTATGCCGCGAAAGCCGATTTACTCGCTGACTGTTCCGTGAGGAATGGCAGCTACAAGTGGAAAGCCCACGTTTCGGCTTGACTTGTAGCCATACAGCGGGGCGTTCCCATATCCCGGAAAAAACGCATAGCAAAAGAGCGTCAAGGCTTTTCAACCTTAACGCTCTTTCGTTTTGGCTTCGGTTCTACAAGTACACCGTCACAGCAAAGCCGCCGTTGAAAAATATGGTGTTCTTATAATAACCGACTGGCACACCCGGCGGGATTCGAACCCACGACCTTCAGAGTCGGAGTCTGACACTCTATCCATCTGAGCTACGGGTGCATAGAAATGGGGTTACAGGTAAATCCCCTCATACACCTCAAAGCTATGGTCATCCTTGTGCATCAGCGCGATATCCCTGAAGCTCTCCATTACGTCAAGCGACAGCTCTACCAGCGTGGGGTCAAAATGCGTCCCGGCGTCTTTTAGAATGATGTTCATAGCGACTTCGTGGGTAAAGGGTTTCTTATAAGGGCGTTCGGAAATCAGCGCGTCGTAGACATCGGCGATAGCCATAATCCGTGCCGAAATCGGGATGCTGTCGCCTTTAATTCCGGCTGGGTAGCCGCTGCCATTCCATTTTTCATGGTGGCCGATGATAATCTCGCGGGCGACATTGAGGAACAATGAGGTATCGCCGCCCAGCTCGTCAATGGCGGAATCCAAGATAAACGCCCCGTATACCGAGTGCTTCTTGATGACCTCAAACTCTTCCACCGTCAGCTTAGCCGGTTTGAACAGGATGCTGTCGGGGATGGCCACCTTGCCGATGTCATGCAGCTTGGCTGATTTGACAACAGAATCGGCATACTTTGGGTCTACCTGATAGTGCTGATGGCGTTTCTTCATCAGATTTTCGATCAGAACCTTTGCGTAGATGGTGGTGCGTTTGATGTGCGCCCCTGTTTCGTTGTCACGGAACGACGTCATATTGGCGAGTATGTTAAGGATAGCATCCTGCATCTTCTCCAATTGCTCTGTGCGGGTCTCAACAAGCCCTTCTAGGTTTTTGCGATGGTTTTCCAACTCCATGTGCAACCGGACGCGCGCCTTGACGACGCCCGCCGAGATGGGTTTGCGGATATAATCGACCGCTCCTAGGTTAAAGGCAATCTCCTCTCCCTCCCGATCCTCCTGTCCTGTAAGAATCAGGATTGGGATTTCCCGCCACTCCTCCCGTTTCTTAACGGCGCGGATAACGTCGTAACCGTTCATTCCGGGCATTTCTATGTCTAGCAACAGGAGATCGGGGGCGCTTTTTTCCATGAAAGCAAGAGCGCGTTCACCGGAAGGGGAAAGGCGCACGTTGAATTCGTCCTGTAGGATCTCTTTGAGGAAGCTGAGATTTGTCGCCTCGTCATCCACTACGATCACAGTGGGTTTGCCGCCGTCCTGTATCATTTGGATGCTCCTTTCAATATCCTTTTGATAAGATCCGCCGCCCCATCATAATCATATGCGCCGATAGCGGACCGCAAAGCCGTAAGGCTGGAGGCAAGCGGCTCCCCAAAACGGACACACAGCAACGGCGTCAACAGCTCCAGCGCTTCTTCCTGTTCTAGGTTATTCAAATGTACAACAATGTTCCGCAATGTATCAAAGACCTGGTCGCGATCCTCTTCCGTCGCGTCGCGGAACTCGATGTTTTCCTTAGGCCACAGCGTATGCAGTTTTTCGCATAATGTCGAATAGCGGGTGCGGAATCCTCCGAAAACCGCTTCCACAAGCTCATGCTTCCCATCCTTCACGGCCGCCTCAATAATACGCGCCTCTTCAGACAGTGCGGCGGCCCCTATATTGGCCAAGGCGCTTTTCTGCCCGTGGATGGCGATCAAAAAATCCTTCCAGCTCCAAGAGGCAAGCATATTCTCCAGCAGCCTCAGCTTTTCAGGACCGGTCTGCGTGAACAGGCGTAAAACGGACAAATACGCCGTTTCGTTCCCGCCCAGCTTGCTTATGGATTTCTGCACATCCAAGCCCAATTCCGCCGCAATCATCGGCAATGTGGCGACCGGGCGAGCCGCCGGGCCACTATTGTCCTCTTCATGCAACGTTTCACCCGTCTTAGGGCTGCCCCCAATGTGCGGCTTTTTCTTGGGCAACAGCCGCGTTATAACGGAGGACATTTGCTCCAATTCGACCGGTTTCGGCAAAAATCCGGTGAACCCATTGGCGAGGAACAGCGCCTGCGCGTCAGGGTCCTCATTGGCGGTCATGGCGATGACTGGTGTGTCGCAGATGTCTTTGATGAGCCTTGTCGCCTCAATGCCATCCATTTCCGGCATAAGGTGATCCATCAAGATGATGTCATAACGGCGCAGTTTGCACATCTCCACCGCCGTGGCGCCGCACCCTGCCAGATCCGCCTCGATCGACAAGGCGCGCAGCAACTCCTGTGCTACGATAAGGTTGATCTCGCTGTCGTCCACGACAAGCGCAAGGACACCACGCCGCATACCGCCACCCCTTCCGACCTTTAATCACTAATTCTATCCAGTGAACATTAGTATACAACAACCCAAGCCAAAACGCAAGAACAAAATGCTTGACAAGATGTGATATAATCAACGAAAAAAGGGGGCTGTATAATGACAAAGGAGCAGGCGTTATCTCTCATCGCGCAAAAGCGCGAAGCCATACGCGCGCTGAACATGGCAAGCGCGCTGATGCACTGGGACGCCGCCACATCGGGCGTGCCGGAAAAATCGCTGACCGCGCGGAGCGCGGCGGTCGGCTGGCTGGGCGGCGAAGCGTTCGGGCGCTTTATCGCGGAGGATACATTGCAAGCCATCGAGACGCTCGAAGGCGTTTTGGACCGGCTCGATGAACGGGAGCGCGCGATGGTACGCGAGATGGGCCGGAAATACCGAAAAATCAAGGCCGTACCCACGGAGGAGATGAAAGAGTACCGGGCGCTGACGGCGCAGGCCGAGCCTATTTGGGAAAAGGCGCGGGAGAAGAACGACTTTGCCATGATACAGCCCTACTATGAAAAAATATTCGATTTTCAACGGCGTCTGTGCGACTGGTTCGGGTATCAAAAACATCCTTATGACGCGCTGCTGGACGACTATGAAAAGGGCGCGACGGTTGAGATGCTGGACGGCTTTTTTGCTCAGCTGCGTGAAGAGATCGCGCCGCTGGTCAAAATGATCGGACAGCGCGGGTCAGCTCCGCGCGAGATTAAAGGGGCCTTCCCCATCGCAAAACAGCGCGGGCTGACGCCGTGGCTGTATTCCTTTGTGGGCTTCGACGCGTCGCGCGGGAAGGTGGGCGAGGTGGCGCATCCCTTCTGCATCACCATCAGCCGCGACGATGTGCGCATCACCACCAAATACCACGAGGACGACCTGCTCTCCTCGCTCTATTCGGTCATCCACGAGGCGGGCCACGGTCTGTATGAGCAGAATATGGACGCGTCGCTGGAAAGCTACGGGCTGGACGACTGCGCGTCGATGGGGATGCACGAGAGCCAGTCGCGCCTGTATGAAAACATGATCGGGCGCAGCCGCGCGTTCGCGGGCGTCCTGCTGCCTAAGTTGCGGGAGCTGTTTGACGGCTTCGGCGATTGGGACGCGGAAACGCTCTTCCGCGCTATCAACATCGCGCGCCCGTCGCTCGTCCGCATCGAAGCCGACGAGCTGACCTACTGCCTGCACATCATTGTGCGCTACGAGCTGGAAAAGGCACTGCTGGCCGGAGAGATTAAGGTATGCGACCTGCCCGGCCTGTGGGCGGACAAATACGAAGAGCTTTTGGGCGTACGCCCGCCTGACAACGCCAAAGGCGTTTTGCAGGACGTACACTGGAGCGCGGGGCTGGTGGGCTATTTCCCGTCCTACGCCGTCGGCAACGCCTACGCGGCGCAAATCATGCAAGCGATGCGCAAGACGGTCGATGTAGACGGCGCGGTTGGGAAAGGGAACCTCGCGCCTGTTGAGGCATGGCTTTGCGAGAACATCCATCGCCACGGCGAGCTGTATAGGCCGGACGAGCTGCTGCGCCGCGCCACCGGGGAAGGCTTCAACCCGGCGTATTATGTGGCGTATCTGAAGGAAAAGTTTACGGAACTGTATAAATGAGGATGACCCCCCGCCCAAAGGCGGGGGGTTGGCGATAGGGGAATTTTTATTTTCCGTAAACACTTTCCCCTTCTCAAACGTCTATTGGGCAGAGAGGTGAGCCGGGTGACGCTGGAAATATTCTATCAACAGCATAAGGACGAGCTGATAGGCACGCTGGCGCGGTATTCGGGCGACAGGGAAGCCGCGGCGGACGCCGTACAGGACGCCTTCCTCAAGGCTCTGACAAACAAGGTTTTCCTCTCCATACAGGAAAAGTCCCTTTGGTCATGGCTGTATACCACGGCGAAAAACCGTCTGACCGACGAAAAGCGCAAGGCGTCCCGGAGCGTACCCTTTGACGACGGCTATGACGAGGCCGGTCCGGCCGCAGACCCCACCGACGCCATTTTGGTTAGGGACTGGCTCCACAAGCTGCCGTCCAACCTCAGCCATGTGGTCTCTCTGCGGTATTTCGGCGGGCTGAACGCCACGGAGATCGGGAGGATGAAAGGGCTGCCGCCCGCCACAGTGCGCTCGCAGCTCCGCGCGGCCATCTCGATGCTGAGAAAATACGCCGTCTAGCAACCGCCTTGCTCACGCCGCGACCCTTATTAAACGGAGGTAAATAAAATGAAAAAAGCATTGAACATCAACGCGGGCAGCGCCTTGCTGCTCAACGACCGCCTGGAGGCTTTCTCCGGCTATGAATCGGTCCATATCAACGCGGGCAGCGCGCTCGTTTCCGGCAAAGTATACGACGCGCTGATGAAGATGGGCGTTTCCTTCAACTCCGGCAACATGAACGTCCTCGACATTACGGGAGAGATCGTGGAACTGCCCGGCAATACCGCCGTCAATGCGTCCATGTCTTATGAAGGCCGCTACCTCTTATGCGACGGCAACCTTATCATCGAAGACGCCAAAGGGCTGGACGGCATCACCGGCCTATACGCCAAAACCCTCTTTTACTCCGACGCCATTGACCTCAGCGGCGTCAAGGGGATAACGGCGGCGAGGGCTGTCTACCCGGACGGCGCGAAGCTGCGCATCGGGGATACAGCGCTTGGCGACGACGCGCATATCCTCTTTGAGGACGACGCTCTTTACTGGACACACGGCAAGCTGACCGCGCTCAACGAAGTGGCGGCGGAGAAACTGCGCGAAAAGAAGACCTCGTTCCATTGCAAGCGTCTGATTATCTATAACGGACTTTACGAGAGGTACCGCGACATGTTCAAGGCGGAAAGCTACCTGTTGATTCCCGACGGACACGCCGTTGTGGAAGACATCACGCTGGACGCGGCGACGGCTCCGTTATACGGTGGGAAGCTGTTTGTGCTGGGAGACATGATGATCCCGCATGACCAAATCCAGCATTTGAGCGGGTTTTCCTCCCTGATCGTCAACGGTGCCGTCACCATGCCCGTATCCGCCGCCGCCGCATTCAAGGCTGTTGGCAAAGCCAACGAGTTCAACCTTTACGAGGGCGTGTTTATGACCGTAAACGGGAATCAGTCAATGGGACATGAGCAGCTCCAGTCGGCATTGCGCCGGGGTATAAGCTATACAATCGAGGTAAATGGCAATCTGGATTTCCTGACGGATGTAACGGCTGAGGACATCGATGCAATTGCCGCCATCCATTGCAACGGCAATATAAAAGCGCCGGGCGCAGCGCGCGGCGCGTTGGACAGCAAAATCAGGGCGATGAACGGAAATATCTACGGTTACGAAGAAGAAGAGAATGACGAAGACGAAGGACTGGAGCGGATCAACGCCGGGACATACCGGCTATAAGGCCCGCCCCGCAATCAAAAGCTCCAAAGCCTTGCCTTCGGCAAGGCTTTTCTTTACGTCGATCAGCCGCTGGTTGGCGCTCCCGCGCCACGGCAGCGTCAGCGACCGCCGCGCGGCGTCATACGGCCCGTCCACCACCACGTCGGCCAGCCCGGCGAGCTCGCTTTTCGCCCCGTCCAGCCTCTCCCACAGATAACCGGTGTAAATCCATAGGTCATAACCCCGCTCTTTGAGCCGCTCCGCGACCGGAATCAATGCCGCCGCTTGCTCCATCGGCTCGCCGCCGGTGAAGGTGACGCCGGCCGTCAGCGGGTTGCGGGCGATCTCCGCCAAAAGCTCCGCCGCCGTCCAAACCGTCCCGCCCTCATAGCCGAGCAGTCCGGGGTTTTGACAGCCCTCGCAATGGTGCGGACAGCCTTGCAAAAAAACGGCGGCCCGAAGCCCCGGGCCGTCCGTCACGGAGTCATGGAGTACGCTTGCCACGCGAAGGGTCATTGTGGAGGCTCCTTGGGCGTTTTATGCTTGACACGGTCTTTGATTTCGGCGCGTTTGGCGTTGTTGATGCGCTCCAGAGAGCTGCCGAGGTAGCCGGTGATGCGGCGGATACGCACAAACCGCTTCTCCTCGCTCTCCTCCCGGCCGCACTGTGGGCATTCTTCCCTGATGACGCCGGTGTAGCCGCAGTCCGGGTCGCGGTCGAGCGGGTGGTTGACAGCGCCGTATCCGATACCGGCCTTTTGCATGGCACGGATGATCTGCTCAAACGCCTCGAGATTTTGCAGGGGATCGCCGTCCATTTCCACAAAGGAAATGTGCCCCGCGTTGGTCAGCTCGTGGTAGGGGGCCTCCAGCCGTATCTTGTCAAACGCCGTGATGGGGCAGCCCACCGGCACATGGAACCCGTTGGTGTAATACTCTTTATCGGTGACTTCCTTAATCAAGCCGTAGCGCTCGCGGTCGAGCTTGACAAAGCGGCCCGAAAGCCCCTCGCCGGGCGTGGAGATCAGGGTATAATTCATCTTGCGGCGCAAACTCTCCTCGTCAAGGCGGCGGCGCATATGGCCGATAATGTCAAGGCCCAGCCGCTGAGACTCCTCCGACTGCGCGTGGTTCCTGCCGGTCAGCGCCGTGAGCGCCTCGGCAAGGCCGATGAAACCGACGGTCAGAGTCCCGTGCTTGAGCACCTCGCCCACCTCGTCGTCCCAATCCAGAGTTTCACTGTTAAGCCATACTCCCTGCCCCATCAGGAAGGGGACGTTGCGCACCTTCTTGCGGGACTGGATGACAAAGCGGTCGGTAATTTGATCAATGACCAAATCCATCTTCCTGTCAAGCGAGCGGAAAAACTGCTCGACGCTGCCGCCCGACAATATGGCCAGCCGGGGCAGGTTGATCGAGGTGAAAGACAGGTTGCCCCGCCCGTTGCTGACCTCCTGCCCGGGGTCGTAGACGTTGCCGATGACGCGGGTGCGGCAGCCCATGTAGGCAATCTCCGTCTCCGGCGTCCCTTTATAATACTTGATGTTGAACGGCGCGTCCATAAACGAGAAATTGGGGTACATACGTCTGGCCGACACGCGGCAGGCCAGTTTGAACAGATCATAGTTGGGGTCGCCGGGATTTAGGTTGACGCCCTCTTTGACGCGGAATATCTGAATGGGGAAGATGGGCGTCTCGCCGCGCCCCAACCCGGCCTCGGTCGCCAGCAGGACGTTCTTGATGGCACAGCGGCCTTCGGGCGAGGTATCCATGCCGTAGTTGATGGAGGAAAACGGCGTCTGCGCCCCGGCGCGGGAGTTCATGGTGTTGAGGTTATGTACAAGCCCCTCCATCGCCTGACGGGTGGCACGGTCGGTCTCCTTCTCGGCATGTTCCTGCGCGAAATCCTGTATCCTCCCGATCAGCGCCTCGTCCTCCGTTACCGCGCGCAGCAGCACGGCTTCGGCGGCACGGTACTCCGCGTCGCCGCCCATGCGGGGCGTGTGGTCCTCGGGAAAGGGTAAAACAGGGTCGTCAATGCCGCACAGCAGCTCCAGCGCCCGCAGCAGGTTTTCCCTGTAAAGCCGGACAAAGGTTTTGACGACGCCCAGCGCCATGCCGTAATCGAAGTTGACCACGCTCTGGCCGCCGTGCTGGTCGTTCTGGTTGGACTGGATGGCGATACAGCACAGCGCGGCGTAAGAGTTGATATGGTTCGGCTCGCGTAAAAAGCCGTGCCCGGTGGAAAAGCCGTCTTTGAACAGCTTGACGATGTCAATCTGGCAGCAGGTGGTGGTCAGGGTATAGAAATCCATGTCGTGGATGTGGATGTCGCCTACGCGGTGCGCCTCGGAGTGCTGGGGCTTGAGGACAAACATCTCATAAAACTGCTTGGCGCCCTCGGAGCCGTATTTGAGCATGGTGCCCATGGCGGTATCGCCGTCTATATTGGCGTTCTCGCGCTTGATGTCGCTGTCCGACGCCGCACTGAACGTGATGTCCTCATAGACCTTCATCAGGCGGGTGTTCATCTCGCGCACGCGGCTGCGTTCGGCGCGGTAAAGGATAAACATCTTAGCCGCGTCCTGATGACCCATCTCCATCATCACGCGCTCCACGACGTCCTGGATATGTTCGACCTCCGGCGCGGGCCTGCCTTCCTCCTCCAACGCGTCCAAAACGCGCAGGGCGAGGCGGCGCGCCTCCGCCTGATGGTCGCTGTGGTAACACGCGATAAACGCTTTGTTGATCACTACGGCGATCTTGTCAAGGTCGAAGCGCACGACACGCCCGTCGCGCTTGCGGATTTGGCCGATGTTGGTTACCCGTTCCGTCATTCCGTTCCCATCTTTCGTTAAGAGCTGCTCCATCGCCTGGAAAAGCGAGGAAATCCGTTGTCCATACCAGTTTGCCGGACGCACACGGAGCGTGACAGTACAATATATAGAGGTTCCTTCCTCAAAAGCCGCATACATATTGTACAACGGCGAACAGGCCGTGTCAAGGGCATTGTTCAACTTGCCAAAAAATTTTTTCGCATCCGCTATTTTTCCAACATAATCGACAGGATTTTGACGTATCCTATGACCGGAGCAAAATCGAGGAGGTTCCAAACAATTATGAAAAAAAGATGGATCGCAATTATTGCAATCAGCGCATTGCTTATTTCCCTTTGTTCCTGCGTAGCCGCCGACAGGTCGCCCCGCCGTACGGACGCGAACCCGGCGCCCGCGGCCGCGCCCAGACACGATACCGGGACGCGCACACACCCGATGCCCGCCCCGCATACCGGGCGTGACGGCTTCAGGAGCCAGCACGGCTTCAACGACGGCTTCCGCAGAGGTTCTGACGGACATGGCGCCACCACCGGGCGCGACGGTTTCCGCGGCGCGGCGGACGGGCAGGATGCCTACCGCAGCGGCATCGCCGGACACGACGGTTTCCGTAGTGGCGTTACCGGGCAAGACGGTTTCCGTACCGGCATCGCCAATCAACACGGCAATCGGGACGGCGCGTTCCGCAACACCACCGGACGCGACGGCACAGACGCCCGCATAGCCCCGCGCACGGCCGCGCCGAGGTTCCGCGCCGCGCCGCCGGTGCGTTCGATCCCGCGCGCCAACCGCATCCCCGCGACAAGGATTCCTATCCGCTGATAAGCAGTCCCCAATAACGCGCCGGCGCAATAGCGCCGGCGCGTCAGTTCATTGAACCTCCCTAGCAAACCCAGAGGCTTTTCGTTTATCCTCAAGCCCGGAGCATAATATTTTCCTTTTTGAACATATACCGCCCCAGCACCAGCACAACGGCTACAAACGCCGCCGTTACGCCGAGGGTGACGCCCATATAGCCCAGGTCGTTGATGCCCGCCAGCACCATCTTCAGGCAGCCCGTGACGTTCATCACCGGGACAAAGGCCGTCCAAAACTCAAAATCGCCGCCCATCATTTGCATCGTCGCAAAAATCGGGACATAACAGGCGATCATGATAAACGAGCCGTAGGTCGAGGCCTCTTTGACCGTGCGGGCGTAGGTGGAGAGCAGGATGTGCAGGCCGGAAAAGAAGACGGCCATCGCCGCAATGATCAGCAGGACAAACAGAACCGTCAGCGGCGGCAGCGTAAGCCCCTGCGCGTCATCCAGACCCAGCGTCATCGCCCTGGGGTTGAGCAGATAGCCGGCAAACAGCCCCGCCACGCTGGCCAGCGCGCCCAGCAGGGACATGACGGTGACGGCCCCCAGCTTGCCCGCGAGGATGTCGGTGCGGCGCGCGCCGGTGCAGAGCAGCGGCTCAAAGGTGCGGCGCTCCTTTTCACCGGCGAAGAGGTCGACCGCTGTCGCCATCCCGCCGACACTGAGCAGGATGATCATGATCATCGGCAGCATCATCGAAAGGAACATCCCTACCCCGCTGGACTCCTCCCCGGTCTCCACATCCAGCGAGACGGCTTCAAAGGAGACCGGGGCGAGTTCGGCAAGTTCCATAAGCGTCAGCCCCGTCAGGTCGGACAGCGTTTGCATCTGCGCCGCTTGATTATAAGTGCTCAGCAGGCCGGCGACATGGCTGAGCGACATTGAGGAAGCGGATTTATTCGGGTCATAGACCAGCCGGAGATGGGAGCCGGTGGTCACAACAGCCACGTCGGCGCTTCCGTCCTGCAACGCCGCAACCGGATCGGCGCTTTCGGTGACGGTGATATTCGCGCTGTCAAAAACCGGATCGTTCATTATGGCGCGGAGGCCGGACGCGGAGGCGGCGTCGGCGACGATAGACGTCATGGACGGGCCCTCTATTTGCGCGGCGGTCTGCGAGCCTATAAACCAAAACATCAGCGGGTAGAGCACCACCGGCAGCAGGAAGGTCATGATGATGGAGCGCCGGTCACGGAAGATGTCCAGCAGCTCTTTTTTGAATATGATCCCGGTATAGCTTTTCATTCCGTGTCCCTCCCCGCGAGTTTGAAGAATACTTCCTCAAGGTTTGCGCACTCGTGTTTCTTGCACAGCTCCTCCAGCGTCCCGATGGCGACTAGCTCGCCCTTGTGCAGGATGCCGATGCGGTCGCACAGCCGCTCGGTGACGTTGAGGTTGTGATCGGAGAGGACGATGGTCTTGCCCTTCTCCTTCAGCATCAGCATAAAGTCCTCCACATCCTTGCGGCTGGTGACGTCCAGCCCCACCAGCGGCTCGTCGAACAGCATGACCGACGGGTCGTGGACGATACTGCGCGCGATGGCGACTTTCTGCCGCGTGCCCTTGCTGAGCTTTTTCGCCTGAAAATCTAAGTATTCGGTAAACGCAAACGCCTGCCCCAGCGCTTCCGCCCGCCCGCGGGCTTCCTCTTCCGATTTTCCGCACAGTTTGGCGAAATAGACGATGTTCTCCCGCGCCGTCAGGCGTTCATACAGCCCCGTGTCGCCCCCGAACAGTAGGCCCACGTGGTTTCGTACCTTGTCCGGCTGCTTGATTAAGTCGATGCCTTCGATGGTTGCCGTGCCGCCGGTGGGCGTGAGCATGGTCGCCAGCATCCGCAGGGTGGTGGTCTTGCCCGCCCCGTTGGCGCCCAGCAGACCGAAAAGCTCCCCTTTTTCTACGGTGAAGCTGACCTCCTGCACGGCCTTGACGGACTTGAAGTGCTTGGTGAGTTTGTCGAGCGTTAGCATGGTATCCCTCCCAGTGTATTGTTACTCCCGAAGAGTTTTCTCGCGCTTTAGAGCATTAATCTTTTTCCTTACTTTGATCCAAGTAGCAAGGCACCCTATGCCGACTGGTACCGCTATAAATCCGATGATAATGTTGAATATGCTCGTTTTTTCAACTCCGATATAAATATTTATGCTTCCAAAAATGGCATTTACCAAACCTCCCAGCAGCATAAAAACCGCAATGCGCCGATTATGTAACAGCCGGGAATCGAGATCACTGTATATGTCAAAGGGGCCGTCTGAAGCCTTTTTGCGGAAATATACCCACATCTCAAAGGAAGCCACATGCTCCACGCCGTTATCCTCCATAAATTGGATATACTTTCGGCTTTCCGGGTTTCTAGGAAATTTTCCGAGAAACTCGGTACGGTAATGATAGGCTCCCGGCTCGCAGTCTTCAAATGTAAAACGGCAGCCAAGAGAGACGTCTGTAAGAGCCAATCCCTTTGAGCACAGCCCGTTGATCCACGCTTCCTCTTTTTCATGGTTGACAAACATCTTCCATATCACATGCTTCATTTTTACCCTCCTCCCCGTTGCGGAGCAGTTCCCTGAGGCGTTCCAGCTCCTGAGCAAAGGCCGCCCGCCCCGCAGGGGTGACGGAATACTCTTTCCTTCGGGAGTCCTTTTCGGCTGACAGCGCGGCAATCCACCTTCTTTGCACCAGCGCGTTGATAGCTCCGTATAATGTCCCGGCTCCCAACATGACACGGCCTTGCGTCAGCCGCTCAATGTTCTGCATGACAGCGTATCCGTGCATAGGCTTGTGCAGCGAAAGCAGGATATAAAACACAGCTTCGGTCAGCGCGCCCCCGTCCTGTTTTTCCGGCACGATACCACCGTCCTTGCTATTACGCTTGGCGCTATATCGACAAACGTAGTAGTATTATATGGATAAGCGCAAAATTTGTCAAGAGTTTTTTACGTGTATGCCAGCAAAATTTTCTTATGTGCCGCAAAACTAATTGCTTAACTTCCGGCAATTGGCATTCTATGAGAAAGAGGACGTTCCCAACGTCCTCTTAAGCAAACAAAATTTATGGATTCTCCCGGCGGGGCGGCGCCGTCTTTTTCGCCCCCGACAAGCTGATGATTACGCGCCGTTGCGGCTCATTGCCCACCGAATGGGTAGTGACATAGGGGTTATCCTGCAAGGCGGTATGGATCACATGCCGCGAATAGGCGTTCATCGGCTCCAGCAGCATGTCCCGGTTGTACTTGACCGCTTTCTCGGCGGTGCTGCGGGCCAGCGCTTCCAGCGATTCCTCGCGCTTCGCGCGGTACCGTTCCGCGTCCACGACGATGCGGCGGCGGTCAGCGGCTCCCCGGTTGGCCGCCGCGGAAACGATGCGCTGTACCGAGTCGAGCGTCTCGCCGCGCCGCCCGATCAGGCGCCCCATATTTGCGCCGGACACCTCCAGCATCAAATAGCGGTCTTCGTTTCTCTCGGTAATGGCCGTTCCCGGTATCCCCATGCGGTCAAGGATGCCTTTCAGGATGGACGCCGCGTTGCTTTGAGCTGCCGTGGGCGCGGCCTTGGCCGGTTTAGGGGCGGCCTGCGCCGCCGGTTTCGGCTCTTCTTTTTTCAGGGGTTTCGGCTTCTCCGCCGTTTCTTTTCGGGACGGCGGGGGAGCGGCCTTTGGCGGCTCCTCGTCCTTTTCGCCTACCAGCTTTACACGTACGCGCGCGGGTGTGCCGCCGATGCCCAAAAAGCCTGTTTTCGGATTTTCCAGCACCTCGACCGTCACCGAGTCGCGATCGGTTTGCAATTGCTCCAGCGCCGCGTTGATGGCGGCGTCGATTGTTTTGCCGGTGGTTTCGATGGCCATGTGATCCCCTCTATTCTTCCTCCTGCTCCTTTTCGGACGCAGACGGCTTGTTTTGCAATTTATACCGCTTGGGTTTATGCTTTTTGTTCTGCTCGGCAATACGCTCCGCGCGGCGCTTGCGGTCCTCTTCCTTCTGGGCGGCCTCGGCGGTTTTGCGCCGTTCTTCCCGCTCCGCCTTGCGCGCTTCCTCTTCATCCAGCTTCTTGTTCCAGTGCTTTGTGAGGAAATACTCCTGCGGGATCTGGAAAAGGCTCTGCGCGATCCAGTATACGCCCAGCGCGGCGGGCAGGGTGAAGCCAATCCACAGGCTGATGCCGGGGCCGAGCAGATATGTCAGCATCTGCGTGTTCCCGGCTGCCGGGGGCCTCCCGGAGAATTTTTGTGTCAGCCAGACAGAGAGGAAGGAGAAAAAGGCCGACAGAAGCGGTACAAGGATGCTCAAGCTGGTAAAGCTGGGCACCTCGGCCAGATTGACGCCCAAAAAACCAAAATTGACGGGATGGAGGACTTCGGTCACAACGCTTTGCGCCTTTGCCAGAGAGGCGGGGTCGCTGAGCATGTTCGCAATCGTCAATTCGGAGAAGAAGCCTTCGGTAGCCGACACCTCCAGCGCTTCCGAAATCCTCTCGATGACGTCCGAAGAAAGCTGCATGATGTATGTCAGCGGCTGGCGCACCGCGCCGTACAGCGCGATGATGATGGGGAACGGGAGGAACATCCACAGGCACCCGCCGAACATCGACACGCCTTCCGCCTGGTAGAGCTTGGCCTGCTCCTGCTGCATCTTTTGCTTGTCTTTGCCGTGCTTTTTCTGTAACTCCTGCACCTTCGGGGCAATCCGCTGCTGCTGGAGCATACCGCGCTTGCCTTTATAGGCAAACCAAAGCAGGGCAAGTTTGGCCACCAACGCAAAGAGCAGGATGGCGACGCCGTAGTTGTGGGTCAGGTTGTACATGGAACGGAGCAAAAACGCGATGGGCTGGACGATCAAAAAATCCCAAATTTGTCCCAATTGTCACACTGCCTTCGTTTGTATATTTGTCACGCCCCATGCGCGATTCGCGGCCGGCCGTGGAAGTGGCAAATACATTTCCCCTTGCCACGGCCTGCTCACCGATGGAGCAGCTCAGTTATGGCACCGGGTCATACCCTCCCTTACGGAACGGGTGGCACCGCAAGACGCGCCGAAGGGCAAGCCAAAACCCTTTTGCCGCGCCGTACTTCTCGATGGCCTCCAGCGCGTATTCGCTGCATGTGGGGATAAAGCGGCAGGACGGCGGCGTATGGGGCGAAATCCCTCGCCGGTACCAGCGGATTGCGCGCAGCATAAGGCGTTTCATACGCATACACCCAGCTTTCGCCCCAATCGGGTCACTTCTTCTCCCAACGCGGTAAAATCCGCCCCAACGGCCCTCCCCCGGGCCACGATCACTATGTCAAACCCCTTCGCGAAGGAATCCTCCCGCAGTCGGTAGGCTTCCTTAACGCGCCGCCTCACGCGGTTGCGCGTGACGGCGTTGCCCAGCTTGGCGCTGACCGTGATGCCGAGGCGGGTCGCGCCCAAGCGGTTCCTTCGCGCATACATGGCCAAATATACGCCCGCAGTGTTCTTCCCGCGGGCGTACAGACTGCGAAACTCATGGTTTTTGGTAAGGGATACGGTGTGCCGCATCAGGCGGACAGCACCTTGCGCCCCTTCTGGCGGCGGCGCGCCAAAACCTTGCGCCCGCTTCGGGTGGACATACGCTTGCGGAAGCCGTGCTCTTTGCTGCGCTGACGTTTTTTGGGCTGATAGGTACGAACCATTTTAGTAACAATCCTTTCTAGGAAACGTAGTTGCCCAGCCATTATATAAGGCACGGCCGGGTTTGTCAATCATTTTATTCTGCCTCTTCATGCAGATTGCCGTCTTCCTCCGTTTCCTCAGGCGGCAGGCCGTCATCGAAGAGCAAAACAGGCGGGATCCCGTTCTCTTCGTTCTCTGCCTCCGGCGCCGTTTCCTCTTCTACGGGCTGAGGCTCCGCTTCCTTTTTCTCCTCTGTACCGGCGGCAGATCCTCCGTTTCGGATATCCGGCGGGTCGGAGACCGCCAGCCGTTTCAGAAGGTCGTTGTAGGCGTCGCGGACTTTTGAGCTGCTGGTCTTCTCCATGCCCTGTCTGAGGTAATACAGGGCGTCTTCAGGCTCCCCGTCAAGCAAACGCGCCTCCGCGAGAGCCAGATACGCCGGCACGCTGCGGCCATCGAGCGATATGGCGAGCCTGTAAACGTCAACGGCTTCGGTATAATCGCGCGTATCCATTGCCAGGCGCCCGTCCCGCATCAGCGACGTCATGCGCATATGGGGGGCCTGCTTGTTGAGCAGCGTGACCGATAAAACGGCCAGCAGAACAACCGCCGCTCCAATGCCGATTAACAGGCGTTTTACAGCTTTCATGCGGGTTTCTCCCTCCTCAGTTCAGACAACAGCAATACCACCGTGCTGCCCATCAGGAAAAGCATCAATAGCGACGGCCCGGCCAGCCCGACATGGCTGACATAGCGGCCAAACAGGTACGCGTGGTATCCCGCGTACGAGGCGAAGACGCAAAACGGCGCGAAATACCATTTTTCAGGGATCATAACGGCAAGGACGATACAGAACAGATCCGCGAGGTAAAAATACCTGTCGTGCATCGTCGGCAGGAGCCATGGGATACCAATGACCATAGCCAGCGCGAAGAGGAACAGGGCACGGTCGCTGATTTGATCGCGTTTGAGCCAAGCGATTAGCAACAGGGCGCCGAGGTAGCAGAACGCGAGAATCAGTCCGGCGCCAAACAGGACGCTGTGCGGCTCGTCCACCGCGAGCAGTGCGTAAGCCGAGGGGGAGTTGAGGTTGAGGCGGCTCGCATAGGTCTGGGTCTGATTTCCGTAAATCTGCAATATGCTTGCCAGCGGGCGGCCCAGCATCCACGCGGGCAATAGTGTAATAAAGAAAGTACCGATAAACACCGGAATCTCGCGCCACCACCGGACGCGCTTGACCATCCATAAAACGGCGAATATGGGCAGGAGAAAAATGGTTTGCAGCTTGAACGAAAACGCAATGGCCGCCATGACCGCCGTCAGGACGGGCCTGTTTTCCAAAACGAAAACCAGCGCCAACAGGCAAAAGAACGCGTAGATGGAATCGCACTGCCCCCAAAACGAGCTGTTGAGCCAAACTGTCGGCGCGAGGAAGAGCGCCGCCCCGAGCACCGATTTACGGAGTTCGTTTAAGGAGAAAACCTGCGCGAGCCGCAGCCCGGCGATCACGATGCCGCAGTCGAAGATCACGCTGACCAGTTTATAGAGGTACACATCGTTCAATGGGATGCGGGCGATAAAGCCGATGATATAGAGGTAGGGCATGTTGTAGTCCGACCATGTCGCCGCGATGGCCCCCCAGCCCCCTGCGCGGAAGTCCTGCGCCCAGGGTCCGAGGCAGTAGAGATAGTCGGTATTGTGAAACTGCGTCAGGCTGAGGGTCCGTATGACCATGCCCGCCGTCAGTGCCACGGCGAAAAACAGGAGAATGACAGGTGTTTTGATGCGGCCGGCCGCAAAATACAGCATAAACCCGGCCAACAGCGCGAACGCCGCCGCCATGACCAGCTTTTCCGCCCTTTCCGGCGACGGGCTGAAAATCCGTTCCATCATGTCCGGGTACCTTGCGCGTAAATCGTTCTGCCATGACGCGTGCATCGTCTGCTCAAGCGTTTGGTTGTGCTCCCGCTTCTTTTCCGCCGTGTCGGGGATGGGCGAGATTGCCAACAGAAGGATAAACAGCGCGGCGGCCATGAGAATCGCCGGCAGGGCACGGTTTAGGGCATCTCGCTTCACTCTTCGTCCTCCCAGTTATGCCACACGTTTTGCACATCGTCGTTGTCTTCCAGCGCGTCCAGCAGGCGGCGCATCTTTTTGACGTCTTCTTCGTCTTTCAGCGCGACCCAGTTCTGCGGTATCTTCTCAACCTGCGCCGAGAGAAAGGCCACCCCCTCCCCCTCCAGCGCGTCACGCACGGCGGGGAAGGCTTCGGGCTCGGTAACGATTTCAAACACATCGTCTACAGCGGCAAAGTCCGACGCGCCTGCGTCGAGGGCCAGCATCATCAGGGAATCCTCGTCCTGTCCGTCCGCGTCTGCCGCCAGTATGCCCTTTTGATCAAAAAACCATGACACACAGCCGGTCGTGCCGAGGTTGCCGCCGAATTTATCAAAATAGTGGCGCATCTCTCCGGCGGTGCGGTTGCGGTTGTCGGTCATCGCCTCGACAATGACGGCCGTCCCGCCGGGACCGTAGCCCTCATATTGCACGGCTTCATAGCTCTCGCCGCCGCCGCTGCCCGCGGCGCGTTCAATCACGCGCTTGATGTTGTCGGACGGGACGTTGCTCTGCCGCGCCTTGGTGATACAATCTTTCAGGCGCGCATTGGCGGCGGGGTCCGCCCCTCCCTCGCGCACCGCAACGATGATCTCTCGCGACAGCTTTGTGAAGATTTTGGCGCGCTGCGCGTCGGTCTTCTCTTTTTTATGCGCGATGTTTTTCCACTTGGAATGCCCTGCCATACTCTATCCCCTCTGAGCCGGTTTTGTCTGCCCGGGAAGCATATCCAGCACCTTCTGTATCATCAAGTCCCAATAACCCCACTCATGGTCGTACTGCTCATCCGCCTGCCATGTTATGTCATACCCTAACTTTAAGGCATGTTCCCGCATGGCGGCGCTGACCGGGAAGAGCCAGTCCTTCATCCCGCAGCAGACAAATAACTTAGGTTTGGGGCTGGCGGTTTCCAGCAGACGGAAAATGTCGTCCTCCGGCTTGAGGGTTTCGCCAAAGACTGTACTCATCTCCCGCCTGAGTTTTGGATTGTGTATGCCCTCCATCTTGATCATCTCTTCAGTCATCAGCGCACCCGAAAGCGACGCGGCGAATGAAAACCGCTCCGGGTTCCGCAATGCCAGCTTGAACGCGCCGTACCCGCCCATCGACAGCCCGGCGGCGTAGTTGTCCTCGCGCCGTTCCGAAAGGGGGAGGTATTGCTTCAGCAGGGAAGGCAATTCCTCGCTGATATAGGTGAAATGCTTTAGCCCATATGTGGTATCGGTATAAAAGCCCCGGTCGGTCGTCGGCATGACCACGGCAAGGTTGCGCCCGGCGGTATAACGTTCGATAGAGGTGTTACGCAGCCACATATCCTGATTATCCGACAGGCCATGCAGCAGATACAGCACGGGAAACGGCGGGTTAAACGAGGCGGCCTGCCAGCCCCGTCCCTCGCCGGTCGTATTCTGCGGCAGCAAGACGTTTACATAGGTCTGCTGCCCCAATACCTCTGAGAAAAAATCCAACCGCATCAAAGCCATTGCCGATTACCTCACATATTCAAACTCCAGCCCGTATAAACTAACCGTATCGCCCTCCGCGACACCCAGTGCCTCCAGCTGGTCATACACGCCGTTGGCCTTGAGCCGTTGCTCGAAGTAGGCGAGGGATTCCACATCGCTGAAATTGACGTCGCGCATCAGGCGGATCAGCCAGTCGCCCGTCACCACCCATACGCCGTCTTCCTTCATAATATCGGTCACCGCTTCCGAAACCGCGGGACCTAAGGGCACAGGGTCCGGCTCAAATACCCTGACCGGCGGCAGTTTCGAGAGTTTCTCCGCGCAGGCCTTGACCAAATCGCCCACGCCCTCCCTTGTGGCGGCGGAGATGGCAAAGATTTCGCGCGGTTTGACATGTTCCCGCAGTCGTTCAAAAACCGTTTCGTCCGATACGGCGTCGCGCTTGTTGGCGACGACGAGCTGTTCGCGCCCGGCAAGCTCTATGCTGTGCGCCGCCAGCTCCGCGTCAATCGTATCAATATCGGCGCATGGATCGCGCCCTTCTGTACTTGCCGCGTCTACAATATGCAATAAAAGGCGGCATCGCTCTATATGGCGCAGGAACTCATGCCCCAAGCCGGCGCCGCTTGCCGCGCCCTCAATGAGCCCGGGGATGTCGGCGCAGAGGAAGCCGGTATCATCGTCCACGGTCACAACGCCTAAGTGTGGTGCGAGTGTGGTGAACGGGTAGTCCGCGATTTTGGGCCGTGCCGCCGAGATGGCCGACAGAAGTGTGCTCTTGCCCGCGTTGGGGAACCCAATCAGCCCTACGTCGGCGATCATCTTGACTTCCAGCCTTACGCGAAGCGCCTCGCCCTCCAGCCCGGCTTTGGCAAACTGCGGGGCCTGCCGTTGCGCGCCGGCGAAACGCTTGTTGCCCCATCCGCCGCGCCCGCCCTTGCAGAGCAAGAACGGTTCGCTGTCCGATAAATCGGCCAGCAGGCGGCCGCTTTCGTCGTCATAGACCAATGTGCCGAGCGGTACCCGCAAAACCAAATCCTCGCCGCCGCGCCCGGTACATTGCTTTGAGCCGCCGCGCCCGCCGTCCGGCGCCAGGTATTTTGCTTTATAGCGATAATCGGAAAGGGTGGTCAATTGATTGTCGGCGCGGAGATAAATATGCCCGCCGCGCCCGCCGTCGCCGCCGTCCGGGCCGCCCGCGGGAACGTATTTTTCACGGCGGAACGAAACCGAACCGTCGCCGCCCTTCCCCGCGCGGGCCGTGATTACGGCGGTGTCGATGAACATGGCGTGTCTCCCTGTTTATAGATTAGGGTTATTATAGCATAAAGGTGTTTTGAGGTCAACCGCCGCCCTTTTCGCGGGAGGCAAACGTATCCATAAAAGCCAACATTTGCATCAAATTCTCCGCGAGCGCATCGTCAATCTGTGTCCAACAGTAATTGTATCCGGGAAAGTAGGTACAGAACCGATAGTTCTTATTCTCAAACCCGACCGTAACATACGCCAAGGGACGGGAGCCGGTTTTATCGGTTTGGACGCAAAATTTACACCCGTCGCACTGTTTTGTATGCCTCATAACAAAGCGCCGGAGTTCTATGTTCATAACGTCAAAGGCTTCCAGGTACGTTTTTAGGCCATTTGGGATGCACAGTCCGAAAACGGGAGGGGTTTCCACATAAGGGTCGAGCCGCGCCGAAATTCCCGTATGTTTTATTTTGTATTCAAAGCCACCGTTCGGCGGAGCGGAACTCCATTTTGGGTCTGCGATTGTCAGCGATACCTTGCAATCGCTTGCGGTGACGTTGTAGATGTCAAATCGCTCATAGCCGTTTGCGAGCATCCAGTTTACGAGTTTTCTAAAGGCGGATTCCCCCAGCAAACGCGCGAAAATATCTGTTGTATACGGGTAATCCTTACAGAAAAAGCAATGAGAGAACGTTGCTATATTTGCGTCCGTTCTCGTTGTCATCCACACCAGCGCGGGCGGCAGATCGGCGAAATCGTCAAGCCCCAGTCTTGATAACACAGCCTGTTGCCGTTTGCTAAAGGTAACATCACCGCCTTGGCCGAGGAAAAATAGATTCTTCAGCAGCGATTCGATCGATTTTGCGAACTTTTTCATGTCTGTCAACAATTTTGGTTTATTGTATGACGCCTTGTTAAAGCGATTGGGAAAAGCATCGTCTTCGTGCAACGAGACAACAAAAAGCAACGGTTCGTCAAAGGCGAGCTGATAAAGATTTTTCATTAGACAATAAAACCGCTCTTGCTCCCTTATGCTCACAGGGGCTTTCTCATCAGGTACAAATGGCGGAAGCATATCGATAAAATCCTGCGCCACTCTTTGTTCTAAATTTGCATACGTCATAAACCGCCCTCCTGTTCAGGCTCCTCTTCCATAAACTCTTTTGACTTCAAAAACTTTACAAGCTCCCCGGCCTTCTCAAAATCCCGCTCGCTGACCAAAACATCGATGCCATACACCGAGCGCCCGAATAAAATCGACATATACTCTCCGGCCTCCCGGTGGCGCTTGACGATAGGAATGCCGTTTTCGCCCAGCAGTCCTTCCAGCAAACCAATTTCGTATCCGTCGTCTACGGTAGTCAAATACACCAGATTGACCGGCATAACATGCCCCTTTCATGCAAAAAACGGCAGGGTCAGCCCCCGCCGTTTTGTTGTTTTGGTTACTCCGCCGCGTGTATCGACACGCGCTTACGGTCGCGCCCGAGGCGCTCAAAGCGCACCGTGCCGCTTTCCAGCGCGAACAGGGTGTCGTCGGAGCCTTGCCCCACGTTCAGGCCGGCGTGGATATGGGTGCCGCGCTGACGCACCAAGATGGTGCCCGCGTTGACAAACTGCCCGTCGGCGCGTTTGGGGCCGAGGCGCTTGGACTGCGAGTCGCGTCCGTTGCGCGAGGAGCCTACGCCTTTTTTATGTGCCATGATCTATTCCTCCGCTTTCTTCTCCGCCTTCGGGGCGGCGGCTTTCTTTTCCTTGGGCAGCTTGATGGCCTTGATTTGCAGCTTGGTATATGGCTGGCGATGGCCCTGCTTGCGGCGATAGTTTTTCTTAGGCTTCATCTTGTAGACGATGACCTTTTTCGCCTTGCCGGTCTTGATAACGCTGGCCGTTACCGTGACCCCGGCCACATACGGCGTCCCGGTCTTGATTTTATCCCCCTCGAACACGGCAACGACCGTGTCAAAGGTCACTTCTGCCTTTTCCCCTGCGTCGAGCTTTTCGACATAGATAATGTCGCCCTCCGCTACGCGGTATTGCTTACCGCCCGTTTCCAAAATCGCGGTCATGATAATCCCTCTTACTGTGCAGTCTCGCTCACATTAGGCGGGGAGCGCGCTCCCTCTTGATAAGCCCATATGATGCGGCTAAGGTAGAATAACACAATCCCCCTATATTGTCAACTGTTTTCTTGGATTTCGCGGCGATTTATTGAGAATCTTCGAGACACATAGGGAGTCTCTCCCAAACCCTCCTCATTTCTGAGGAGGTCGTTAAGCCGACGGTACCGTCTGCCGGGGATCCCTATTGGATGCTATTGACTTCATCAGCCTCGTCATCGCCGTCAACATCTTCGACAACAATATCAGAAAAATCAACGCTTATAATCTCATCACCGATATTGTTTATTGAAGATTCTTTATAGAAATCAACACTTGCTAAAGGCAAATCAATAAGATAATTCTGAAGCCGCTTTGCCATGGGTCTAAAGCCAATGTAAGTAACTCCACCTGAAATAACCGCTCCGACAACAGGGATTGCTTTTCCAACACCTTTGGCGAAGATCCCTTTGGTCATCTTAAAGCCTAATACTTTTGCTATCTTATTCACGATAGGATATATTGTCCCTTTGGTTAATGCCGCCCGAAGCAATGTTTTTTCCGTTTGTATAGCAGCAGCATTCGCAATTTTAGTTATTGCGGCATTTGCGGCACCAACTCCGAACATCACACCGATGAATAATGTAAGTTCATTTGATGTTTCATCATCAAGCCCATCATCGTCGCCCCGAAAAAGTGCTTGCCAGCCATAAAGATAAATAAGTTTTTGTAATATTCTAACAGCATGTCCGAAAAATTGAACAATGTCTGCGGGAAGGGTTGCCGCCATTGCGAAGCCGCCAGGTATTCCCGCAGCGGCGGATATGGTTGTTACTTTGGCCGTTTCGTAATGGATGCACGCTTTTGCTCTTTGCTCAAGATTTCTAATGCTTAACCCCGCTTGTGCGGGATTCGTTTCTATAGCCTTTTCTACGACATCGTCATCAAAATATTTTGACAGCTCCTTCCGTAGAAAAGACTCCCGGTTAATTTTAACTCCCGGCAACTCCAATGCTGCACGAAGAATCATCTCGAAGTAGTTGTTCTTAAAAGCGATTTCTTGTGTTGGCATGACTTGTTCCCCCATCACCCTCATATCTGTGTGTGTGCTCGTGAATGACAACATAAAACCAGCATCTCCCATAAGCAGTATACCATAACCCGTCCACAAAAGCAACCTTTTACTGGGTAGGGCTGCGTCCTTGCCAAGCTGATAACCGTCAAGTATGTCAGCGGTGTGGCCACAGTCACCAATCTCTATGAGATGACCACCTACGCGCCGAGGTGCTAGAGTATCTGGCCGCACTAATCTAATACCAAATCAGCCGTAGCAGATAAGCGTTGAACGCTAGCATGGTTTGGATATGCTGCGCTTTTACAAGCGCCGAAAGTATACCTCACTGGAAGATGCACAGTAAAAAATAGCCGCTTACAATTTTTGGAGCAATACCCGTATCAAGACTTGCTTGAACATTTGCTCTCCTGTCCAAATCGTCGCCTTCGCTGTTCTTGTTGCCTTTCACTCATCTTTGACTCATTGACAAAATGAAAAAAGAAGAAACGCCGGTTGCACGAAAAAATGCAACCGGCGTTTTTTATATTCAAAAGCAAGACAAAAGCAGATGACTATGCCGTCTGTAAGGGATGGACACGCGCCGTTGCGACGACGCGGAAGCATTTGAAACCGTGCGACATACTCTGGGTCATGCCCTGATGCCATCAATCTTGCTTTCATCTCTTGAGTATTGCCATAAATCTGGTATAATTGTCCGTGAGGCTGTAAGGATGAAATTGGGGGGATAGACTTGAAGCTGTACTTGAAGCAGAAGGTTTTCTCTTGGCGGGACCGGTTTTTCGTCAAGGAGTTCACGTTCTTCCGTCAGAGCTACCGCTTGGAAGGTCTTCCATGTCTCTGCATAGCTCTGGCGGTGGACTGCGCCCTGCCATGCAAAACACGGCCGCCGCGGGCAGCTCGTAGATTGAGAGGGACGGTATCATGGACAATCTTTTGAAAGCAATCAATGAACGGCGCTCACGGCGGAAGTATCTGCCTGCGGTGCTCAAGCAATCCGATGTCGATATGCTCAAGTCGTTTATATCAGAGTTCAACGCCGAAGGCATGGCCTTTGACTTGGGGATTGCAAAGCTGCACTTCGAGCTGGGCGTCGGCGGCGGCAAGTGGGCGTTTGGCAATGGCGCGGGATTTATGAGGGATAGCTCTTGAGTTGGCTTGAGTACATATTGATTGCGCTAGTAATATGGAATGCCATAGTTTTCTTTTTGTACGGCATGGATAAACGCAAAGCCAAGTACAACCGGCGGCGTATCAGCGAGAAAACCCTATTATTATCGGCGGCGCTCATGGGCAGTCTAGGCGCTTTAATCGGGATGTTTGTGTTCCGCCACAAGACAAAGCACACCAAGTTCAAGATTGGCGTGCCTCTGCTGTTGATTGCGAACATAGCCATGTCGGGGGTCATGACATTTTTCTTAATCCAAAACCACATTGTACGGTTTGCCGAGCCATACCTCATCCGCGATGCAGACGATGCGCCGGTCTGCGACGCGATTATGATCCTCGGCGCGCAAGTCTATAATGATAATAGGCCAAGCGCGATATTACGTGACAGGCTGGATTATGGATATGAGCTTTACACACTGGGCAAGGCGAACAAAATAATCGTCTCGGGCGATCACGGTAACAAGGATTACAATGAAGTTGGCGCAATGAAGGAATACCTTGTCAACAAGGGCGTCCCAAGCGAAGACATTTTTATGGATCACGCGGGATTTAATACATATGACAGCATGTACCGGGCGAAAGAGATTTTCGGCGTAAAAACCTTGATCATTGCAACTCAGGATTTTCATATCGGGCGGTCGGTTTACATTGCCCGGAAATTAGGGATTGACGCATATGGTTATCCATGTGAAGACAGATACTCTGTTGAGGCAAATAACCGGCGGGAGAGTTTAGCAAGGGTTAAGGCAGTTTGGGATGCTCTCGTGAAACGGAAGCCGCGATATTTGGGCGATACGATTCCAATCAGCGGAAACGGAGATTTGACAGCAGGCTGATGATGGAACAGCAAGAATTACTGGCCGGACATGTGAACAAGACCCACTGGAACACGGTCATCATCGGCGGCGATGTGCCGCATGACGAACTTGTGCAGATGATCTCCGACAGTTATGACCTGATAAAGCCGAAAGTGAGACGGAGGATTAAGGATGCCTAAAAGATTACGTAAAATGCTGGGTGATGTCAACGCGCCTTCCGTCGTTGCGTTGAAAGAACTGATCGACACACAGAGCAAAGACACCATCCGCAAATGGTGCCTTGAGTATGCCGAAGCCAAGCTCCTGCCGATTTTCGAGAAGCATTGCCCCTATGATAACCGCCCGAGAAGTGCAGTCAACGCCGCACACGAGTATTTTGACGAGAAGGTGAATATGCGGCGATTGCCGAGGAGGTCTGCTTTGATTATACTGCGGTTTTGAAAGCGGTTGCAGTTGAAAATGAACCGAATCCGGCAAAGTTAAAGTGGGGATGTTGAGATTATGAAAGTTACAATAATAAAAGAATACCTCGATAGCTTAGACGAAAACGGGGTTAATGCCGTAAATAACTTCATAAACTTTATGAGCACCGATTTTTCCGTCATTGTGCCTGTAATCAGCTACAGCATGCCTATGTGGAAACTCGGCAAGAAAATGTATAACGGATATATTGCCGTTTCCGCTTTAAAGGAGCATTTTTCGGTGCATTTGCATGATGAAGTGCGAATAAAAGAACTGTCGGCAATGGTGCCCGATTGCAACTTCGGAAAACGATGTGTTAATATAAAATACGGTGACGAAAAGGCTTTGACTGTGGTGAAAAAAT
>JAIRUW010000070.1 GCA_031254195.1 Oscillospiraceae bacterium | reverse complement strand
GAACCTGCTTTGGGTTTGATTTTGCGCGGTTTTTGCTTCGGAAGCCCAGAATACCGGCAACCGCGCGCACCCTCATTTTGTGCGCTGGTACGCCCATCATTTATTTCGCGCCTTAATACATAACGACGAAGCGGAAGATATGTACGGTACCATAACACACAACCGCGCCCGCGGCACACATCTATTAGAACCCATGAAAGCCATCGTCAAGAAACTAATTGAAGAAGGGAAAAGCGTAAGCGAAATATCAAAGCAGCTCGGTATGAAACCGGAAGAAGTGTTCCGCCTGTCTGACTTCACCAAAGAAGACTTCCTTGCGCTCATGACAAAAGGCGTACAGGGATATAGCCGTGCGGAAGCCCTCGCCCGCATATAGCCCCCGCGCCGCAACCCAAGATAACCATCACACACCTGCGGAGAGGCGTGTTACATCTACATAGAGAGGTGTACACGCCCTCCGAAAGCGCCGACACGCCAACAGCCTGCACGCGGCTGTATGCCCCCTCGGAGCAACTGTGGATGGATTTGGTAAAAGGTACTGTGACGGGGGTGGGGGGTAAGCTGCGGGCTCGCCGACCCCGAAAAAAGCTCAGTTAGGAGGGTGAAAAATCAGTGCACTTTAGTTGAAATCGAACAGCGCACGATGGATGACGCTGCGCCTAGCGCCTCAGATTGGGGCTTCGGGCAGAGCGTCATCAATATATCATGCCTTTTGCGGCGTTAGAAAGGAGCGGAGCAATGGCAGCGCAAAAGAAGCCGGACGTCGCTATCGGTGATGGAGCTGCCTATGTGCTTCGCGCCGGGACGCGCGTCTATGTCAAGACAGCCGATATATGCGCGATGACCGATAAAAGCAATCAATGGGTCGGGCAGCTCGTCAGCCAGGGTACGATCAGAAAGGTCACCACGCCGCACGGCGCCATGTTCGATGTGGCCGATACCATGAAAGCGTACTGCGCATTGCTGGAGGCCCGCGCGGAAAAGGCGGCGGAAAAAGCCGTCAACCCGACCGAACAGGCGCGCGGCAGGGCCGAGGTCAGCTTGAAGAAGGCCAAAGCGATCAAGGCTGTGCTGGAAACGCAGGAGTTACAGGGGAAGATGCACCGTTCTGAGGACGTCGCCTTGTTTACCGAGGACTTGATTTTCGCTATGCGCGGAATGTTGCTTGCGCTGCCCGGCCGGCTGGCGATCGACGCGGCCGGCCTGACCGATCCTAACGAGGTGTCGGAGTTGATCAGGCGCGAGGTTTACAATGTCATGGATGAGTTGTCGCGGTATCAGTATGATGAGAGGAAATATGAGGAACGTGTCAGGGAACGGTTGAGCTGGGATACCATCAATCTCGGCGGCGGTGACGATGATGACGGCTGAACAGAAATTGGAGGCCGCGATCAGAAAATCCGTGTCCGATTGCCGGCGGTTGAACGCTATCTTCGCAAAAAACGTTTCAGGCATGAAGCCGCCTGAAAACCTGACCGTTTCGCAATGGGCCGATAAGAAGCGCCGGCTGTCCCCGGAGAGTTCCGCCGAACCGGGGCCGTGGCGCACCTCGCGGACGCCATACCTGCGCGAGATCATGGACGCGTTTAACGACCCGAAAGTGCGCCGAATCGTGTTTGTGTCATCTTCGCAGATCGGCAAATCCGAGTGCATGAACAATATCATAGGGTACATCATCGACGAGGATCCTGGCAGTATTCTCTTTATCCACCCCACCACCGTCGACGCGAAGGAATATTCCAAGCTGCGCATCGCTCCCATGATCCGCGACTGTAAAACGCTGCGGTCGAAAGTGGCGGTGGCCAAGAGCCGCGACAGCGCAAACACCATATTGCAGAAATCTTACCCGGGCGGACTGTTGACGCTGTGCGGATCGACCGAAGCTCATTCCCTTGCCTCAAAACCGATCCGTTACCTGTTCGGTGACGAGCGTGACCGGTGGGCGACGTCCGCGGGAAAAGAAGGTGATCCGTGGGAGTTAGCGACGGCACGGCAGATCACATTTTATAACTCAAAGTCCTTCGAGGCGTCTACCCCCACGATCAAGAACGCCAGCGCGATCGAAGCGTCATTTTTGGAGGGGACGATGGAGCGGTGGAATGTGCAATGCCCGCATTGCCGTGAGTATAACGATATAAAATTCTCCGACATACGGTATGAACACGTTGAAGAAGTGATCCAAGGCAAACGGCATTTCGCGGTGACGTCGATTTGGTATATCTGCCCCGCCTGCGCCTGTATATCGGCTGAAGGGGAGATAAAGAAGCAGCCGGCCAAGTGGGTACCCGAGAATCCAAACGCATATCAGAATGGCGTCCGCTCGTTTTGGCTTAATTCGTTTGTCAGCCCGTGGGCGACATGGGAATCTACCATACTGAAATACCTCTATGCGATCGGCAGCAGTGAAAAGCTGCAAGTTGTGTATAACACGCGCTTCGGCCAGTTATGGGAAAACCGCGGCGACCTTGAGGATGAGGAAAGCATTTTGGCGCGCCGGGAGGAATACGAAGCCGAGCTGCCCGACGGCGTGTTAGTGCTCTGCTGTGGCGTCGATACGCAGGACGACCGCCTCGAATATGAGGTTGTGGGTTACGGGCATTTCAAAGAAACATGGGGGATCAAGAAGGGGATCATCATGGGACGCCCGGACGATCCCGCGACATGGGCCCAGCTCGACGAGGCGTTGAACCACCGCTACAGCTTTCAAAACGGGGTGACGCTCCGTATCTCGCTAACCTTTATAGACGAGGGCGGTCACTTCACGCAGGACGTCAGGATGCAGTGCCGGACGCGTTTCGCTAAAAACGTATTCGCCATAAAGGGGCGCGGCGGCCCGAACGTGCCGTATACCGCGCCTCCGAAAAAGCAGAAGATCATTATTCGCAAGACGCAGGTCGGGATGTGCTGGCAGTATGAGATCGGCGTCGACGCGGGGAAGCAGCAGATCATGGACAATCTGCGGGTGCAAACGCCCGGACAGAAATACTGCCATTTCCCCAAGCGCGACGATTACGGCCCCGCCTACTTCGCCGGGCTGCTGTCGGAGCGGCTTGTCTACAAAGAGGGGCGCAAGCAGCCGTGGGTATGGGAGGTCATACCCGGCCATGAACGCAACGAGCCGCTTGACTGCCGCAACTACGCCAACGCGGCGTTCAAGGCGCTGCCCTGCGATTTAGACGCCATAGACAGAAGGATCAAGGCGGCTACCGCCGAACGGCCGGCAGTGACCGTTGCAACGGTTCAACAGCAAAAGAAGAAGCCGCCCCGTAAAAATCGGAGCGGCGGGATAGACAGGCATTTTGATGAATGGTGATAGTTATTCTGAAATGTGCAGCTCTGCTTTTATGGCCTTTTGCAACAGCTGAGAGAAATTGACGTTGGCACATTCGGCCTGTTCATTTAGCCATACCGGTATATTCAGTGTCTTCTTAATTAACTTGTTGTCGTGAAAACGCCGGTAATACTCGGTATCGACGGAAACGACCGATGTGAAGTCGTCACCGTGCAGTTCAACTCTAGACGGCATCGTCGCGGCGGGGACAGCCTTCTGCTCTTTTTCGTGATGATATAGCCACAGGCAGAGCGCGTCTTGCGCCATATCCACGGCGTCGCTGAGAGATTCGCCGAAGGTGTGGCAACCGGGAAGGTCGGGAAAAGAGACGTTATAGGTTTCTTTTGTGCCGGGTTCGAGGCTTAATACGGCTGTGTACGCATATTTCATGACAGAGCATCCTTTCTATATAAGGTTGGGAACTTGGGGCTTATTTCAGCCCCAAGTCTTTCATGATTTTGTTTGCTGTGCCTGTGGGGAGTTCCGCCGACTGGTGACGGGGAATTTCAGCGATCCTGCCTGTACTTGGATTGATCCAGATGTCATGCCGGGAGCCATGTTCAAGGAGATGGCATCCCTTTTTCTTCGCCAATCTGATCAGTTCGCTTACCTTCATCGCGTCACCCTCTTTCTGATCCATTATACTACGTATATAATACGTATGTCAAGAGGGTTTTTCAAATAATACCGTTTTTTTGGGAGGTTATCATATTGACGAACAAGGCTGAAATCAGGGCGCGTCTGGCGTTTTGGAGATCCGCCCTTGAGAAACTACAAAAAGCCTATATCGCGCTGTTGAACGGCGGCGCGAAAAGCTATACCATCAACGACCGGCAGCTCACCAAACTCGACCTGCCTGATTTGCTCAAGCAGATCAAGGAGGCTGAGAAGATGGTCGACGAACTAACGGCCCTGCTGAAAGGGCAGGGCCGCCGTAGAGCGGTGGGTGTGATACCGAGGGATTGGTGAGTAATTGCTTTTGCATTTTATATGGATTTTGCGGGGTTTGGTCAGCTTCACGTTTTGATTATAACGAGCAACATATAGTGGTGATATGGCCTTTTAATGGATTTATATAGTACAGCACCCAAAGCCTACGTGCCGTTTATTTCAGCGATAACATCATTTACAGCAGTTGTTATTCCAACTAAAATCGCACGCCCCTTTAAGGTAGAGACTTTAACTGTTTCGTCGTCTGATACATCTATTCCTTTTTCGGTATATGTATCTCCTATGAATTGATTTGATGCAAATATAGTATCATCGTCATTTGCAGCCTTTGCTGAACTGTCCCTCCATCCCTCAGACAATCCCTTATCGGTTCGCATAGCCCAATGAGCATTACTCATGGCAAGAGGCGCAGTGCTGGTTGGCTCCACGAATTCTCCGCCTGCATAATACGGAATCAGAACTTTCACCCCGCGATTTTTGGCTATGCTGAAAATTTCCGTCATTTCCTCCTTTGTGGTAAAATCCACCACCTCGGTCTTCACGCTTGATTTATTTACAGACCCTTGTGTTGCTTTTCGCGCAAAAAAGCGGATTCGCCTACAGAAATTTGCGAGATAAATAGGTGTATGCGATAAAAAGGCGGATATGCCCACTATATAAAATGCTAAAATGTACTCTCAAAA
>JAIRUW010000037.1 GCA_031254195.1 Oscillospiraceae bacterium | reverse complement strand
CTACGGCCTCCCACCGTTTCAAAAATCCGTAAAATGGAGAAATTCTGCGATTCATCGAGTAATCCTTGTGTTTTGAGTGTCTATCGGCCTAGGGCCGGGTCATATTCGGTGGGTCGTTTTTTCATAGACAACCTCCGCGTTTCGGCTCTGCTCCGCACAAGGGTCTGCCCGGCCAAAAATAACTGCCGCGTTCCGTTTGTGCGGGAACGCGGGCAGTATGGCCGAATTAAAGCCGCAATTTTCACAAAAACGAATTATTCATGCCAACGCATAAGAATCTTACGCGTTTTACTAAAAAAACGCATAAGATTTTATACATTTGCACTTTATCGCAACTTGTATTTGTGTCCCTGTCACTGGTAAACTAAAAGGGGTCACTATTGGCAAATAAGAATCCCCCACCCGCAGCCCCTGTGGTAATCTAAGGATGAGACAAAACACAGGAGGCGGAAAGGGAATGGTGGGAACGAGCATGTACACAGAGATACAAAAACGCAGGGCGCTGGGTTATTCAAAGCGCCGGTGCGCCCGAGAACTTGAGATTGACAAGAAGACAGTGGGCAAATATTGGGAGATGAGCGAAGAGGAATACGCACAGTGCGTGGTTGAAGCAAAGCGCCGGACCAGAACACTTGACCCATACCGGGAGTTCATCGTAAGCCGTTTGGAGGAGTACCCCGAGAGCACAAGCGCCATCATAGAGGATAATCTGCGGGAGGAATTCAAAAAAGGTTTCAACGCATCATACCGCAGCGTAAGGCTATATGTAGCCATGCTGCGGGAAGAACTTGGGATACCGAAGCCGGTCAGCATCCGGCAATACTGTGAGGTTGAGGAACAACCGCTTGGGTTTCAGACACAGGTGGACATGGGCCAGAAGATGATGACGGACATGTACGGCAAACGGGTGAAAGTCTATATCTTCGCCATGGTCATGAGCGCTTCCCGGATGAAGTTCGTCTGTTTTCAGGATCGCCCGTTTAACGCGCAGGCATTTATCGAAGCGCATGATCTTGCTTTCCGATACTTTGGCGGCCGGCCTGTTGAGATCGTCTATGACCAGGACCGCGTCATGGCGGTATCGGAGAACGCGGGGGATATCCTGTATACAGAGGCATTTGAGGCTTACAGGCAATACGCCGGCTTTTCGATACGTCTGTGCCGTGGAAACGATCCGCAAAGCAAGGGCAAAATCGAGCGCGTGATCGGGTATATTAAGAACGGCTTTCTTAGCTGCCGCAAATATCAGGGGATCTCACAGCTAAACAGTGACGGCTTGAGCTGGCTGGACAGGACAGCAAACACCAAGATTCATGAAACGACCAAGATGGTGCCCAAGCATGTATTCATACAGGAGCAAAAACATCTCAGGCCCGCGCCGGCGCTCTCGGCGCCGACACCACCCAGGACGGCAATTGTACGGCCTGACAATGTTGTCCACTACCGTCAAAACCGCTATGCTGTCCCTCGCGGTACATATGCGCCCGGCAGGAAGGCGCGGATCGAGACCGATGAGGAAAAAGGTACAGTCACATTCTACGATGCCGAGACCGATGAACTGATAGCCGTTCACACCATACGTTACGGAAAAGGCAATCATGTTCCGCTGCCTTCCAATGCTGACAGGTTCAGAGGAAACCAGTATGAGTTGCTTAGAAGCAAAGTATTGGAGCGCTTCAATGGCTTGCACGGCGCCGGGTAGTACATAGCCGGCATCATTCGGAAATATCCGCGATACACCAGAGATCAACTGAATATCATCAGTAAAGCGCAGGAGACATATACCAAGCCTGAACTCCAGCACGCCCTTGAGTACTGCATACAACGAGACCTTGTCAGCGCAAACGACTTCAGAGATACCCTCGAATATTTCCGGCAGACCGGGCCGCCTGTCCCTCTCCGCCCCGTCGCCCTCCCGGTCCAATACAGCGTGGTCAGGGCGGAAATCCGTCCCGTGGACGTTTACAGTCTTGCCTGTGGTGCGAGAGGGGGTGACTCTCTGTGAATCATGAGATCATCGCTCTGGCTAAACAGTTCCGCATGAGCGTCCTTTATGACGGCAAATTTTCCGCATCGGACGGTCTCTCAAACGAAGAATACCTGCTTGCGCTGCTTCGCGCCGAAGCCAAGAAACGCGAGGAACGGTCAGCCGCCGAACGATTCAAACAAGCCCGGTTCCCGACCTTTAAGAGTTTCGAGGATTTCGATACGGATTTCCAAAAAGGCGTGACCGGAAAACAGCTCCAGACACTCGCCAAACTGGAATGGCTGGACGCGCTGTTCAACCTCATCCTCATCGGCCCACCTGGCACTGGCAAAACACACATCGCTCTGGCTATCGGCAACAAGGCCGCCAAGGAAGGCTACAGAGTCGCTTTCACTTCGATGGACAATCTCGTCCATGTCCTCAAAACTTGGGAGATTTCTAAAAAATCAGCCTGCCGGTTAGGCTGGATCAAAAAATGTGACCTCCTCATCATTGATGAACTCGGTTACTTGCCCGTCAGCCGCACAGAAGCCAATTTCTTCTTCTCGCTCATCTCGGAGTTATACGAAAAAGCCTCTATTGTCATTACATCCAATAAAGGCTTCGACGGTTGGGCTGAACTCCTCGGTGACGCCGTCCTCGCCACCGCGCTCCTGGACAGGCTTACCCATCGCTGCCAAATCCTCAATTTCACCGATGACAGCTATAGGCTTAAAAACCGCAAACAAATCTTTGACAGCAAAGGGGCCGACTGAGGGGGATCACGTCACGATTATAGGGATTAGGCCGTTGGTGTGATTCTCTCCCCCGCGAGAGTGAATCGCGCCAATGGCTGCACCGCTCCGCAGAGCGGTGATTCCTTCAAGTTTTCCAATTTTTAGTGGGGGATTTTTGTTTGCCACAACTGGGTGATTTCTACTTGATACTACTCCGCAATAAACAACAGACTAAAGCGGAAAGATATGCTATACTATTATCGGGAGATGATAGAATGGGACGCCCGCAAGCAACCTATAGCACAGAAGAGAGAAAAGAAGTTCGTCAAGCGTACCGTTCCAGCAAGGATGTAAGAGAGAAGCAACGGCTTCTTTGCTTGC
>JAIRUW010000017.1 GCA_031254195.1 Oscillospiraceae bacterium | reverse complement strand
CAGAAAGAATTTATGCCATTCCGGCATAACGCTGTAAGAAAAATCAAATCCATTAGGCACAGGTTTTTTTTGCTTTCCGACCTCACTGAGCCATTCATATTTATTAACAAAATACAACTCGCCGTCCAATGTTTCATTTTCCCATATTTGAACGCGGTCGACATCCATACTCTGCCCAATGAGCTGAAAACTTGCCAGCAGCGAGTCTATAAATGAATCGTTATCCGCTGTCGTAAGGATTATGCCTGCCGCGTGGTTTACCATATGAAGCAGCTCGTCACGCCGTTCAATTGCATCGAGCATTTTCTTATGTTCACGAAGGTCTCTGGTGTAACCCGCCACAACATAACCGTCCCCGCGCTTAACACGCACCAGTGTGGTCTCCGCTTGTATCGGCTCGCCGGAAATCGTCTGGTGTATCCAATCAAAGCGGCAATAGCCTTCGTCAAACGCCTTTTGGACATAATGACGCACCTTTTCAGCCGATGGAGTACCGCAAGGCTGAAGCGGGGGCGAAAGCTCGTTAAACCGCTCCAAATATTCCTCTTTAGATGTCAGATTGAACATCCTTACAGTTTCTTCGTTGGTGGCGATATTTTTTAGGTCGCTCGTCCATAGACTAAACGCTAAAGGCGTGGCGTCCAGCATAAGCTGTGTAAGCTCATCCGCCGCGCGCTGCTTTTCCATTTCCGTCAGCTTCGCGCTCTTTTGCCGGCTTTCCTCATCTGATTTCCTCTTAGCTTTCTCAAGGCGCAACAGCATAAATACAAGGATGGCCGCCAACAGGGCGCCAAGAATGCCAATAATCAGAATCATTTGATACAGTTCCGCGTAATACTCGGATTGAGGAACCACAACGCTGATATACCAGCCGTTATTTAACTGCCGTCCGAAATAAAGCGAGTTCTCACCGCGATAATTAACGCCGGCTAGGCGCGATATGGGCAGGCCCTCTTGAATCAAGTCCGAAAATTGCTCGAGAGGCAAGTCGCTGCCAACTATATTGATGCCAATTTGAGTGTTGTCAGGATGAACAATCACACGTAACGTTTCGTCAACCAGTATCCCAAAACTGCCCTCTGTGATTTTTCTTTCGTTGATCATATCACCAATAAACTCCAACGGGACGTCAATGGCTATCACGCCGAGAAGCTCCCCCGCATCAACCGACATGCGGCGCGCAAAGGATACTACCGGCTTTCCGGTATCTAAATCTATGTACGGCTCGGAAATCGCGACGCGGCCGCCGCTTTGGATTGCCGCCGTATACCAGGGACGCTCTCTTGGCAGGTAATCATCGCTCGGATCCCAGCCGCCGCCGTCAAAAAAAGCGTCATACACATCAAAAAAAGCATAAATGCTTATATACTCAAACATACGCATTTTTTCTTTGAATGAGGGAGATGAATACTCAATCATATGCGCTTGTATGGCTTCGAAGCTGTCACCGCTCCGAATATGATCCTGTATCGAATCGGCAATCATATTGATGACCGCTTCCGGCTCCAGGAGCAGATGATATAAATGTGATTGGGTGCCGGAAATCACATCATCCGCGTTTTTCAATAATTTATTATTTAACGTACGGCCCATGATAAAACAGCTTGAAACAGTCATGACGGCAAAAGCCAGCACGACAAGCGTCACCCTTGCAAAGATCGAGCTGCCAACGATTTTTCTCCTCATCACAAGTACCTCCTAAACGTGAAAGGGCGGCTTTCAGCCGCCCGCAGGCGTGAAAACCCGCCCAATTATATAAATTTTTCAATTTTGGCCAGGACATTATCCTTAATTGCCGGTTTTACAATGAAGTCCGAAGCTCCCGCTTTGACGGCCCTTAACACGACATCCCGTGAACTGCTGCCGGTTAAAAAGATGATACTCGCCGTTTGGCCGGACTCTTTGAGTTTCTCCGCCAGCTCGATCCCGTCCATTCCCGGCATCATAATATCAAGGATAAACAGGTCTGGCTGTTTCTTTTCTATGTAGCGGAGCGCGTCTTCGCCGGAGGAGAGACACATGAGTTTATACGGCGCGTCTTTTAAGTGGGCCCTTAGGGCGTTTAGATGGACGGCGTTGTCATCAACGGCCAGTATGGTCTTCTGATTGTCTGACTTCTTGTGTACTTCTACGGTTGGCTTATTTTTGCCTTCGGTTTCCTCAAGGGATATTAGCTCAACTCTCTGTATGTCAATAGACAGTATGGATACAGTCGTCAGAAAGTAGCTCATAAACGCTTCGAGCTTATCATGCCTGACGTTTTCCAGTTTGGTATATGTGCTTATCTGTGTTTGTATTTCCTGCGCCATATCATCGGCTCGGATATCGGCCAGCAAATCCCGGAGCGAAGACAGGGCCGAGAAAAACTCTTTGTATTTCTGAACTTTCAAATCGTTTCTCATTTCAGTTTCCAAAAGCGGATACTGGTCGATGAATAGATGCAGCTTATCCCAGTATTCATCGAGCTGCACACCGGTGAATTTTTGAAGCAATCCGTCAAGTTTCAGTTCTGCGAGTTCATACAGGCATTCACGTTTGTTCATGACGAGTCCCCCTTAGTCAAAAGTGTATTTTTTTATGAATACATTGGCTTTCATATTTGGAGTTGCGCTGCTTCCAAAATATTGTACCACAGACATCGGCTAAAGACAATACCGAAATAACATTCTCTGCCACTTTCAAAAAATCCTGTTTGTTAGTAAGCGTCAAATGGTTACAACATAGGCAAAAGTCCCAAACCTCTTGCGGCTCAGGACTTTGGTGGCGGAGGAGGTGGGATTCGAACCCACGGTACCATCTCTGGTACACTCGATTTCGAGTCGAGGCCGTTATAACCACTTCGATACTCCTCCATATGACATAGGCAGTATACCCCACATCCGCCCGTTTGTCAACTACAGCAGCGTGACCCCCGCCGACTTGCACGCCCCCAGCGTCGCGTCGTCCCAGACCGAGACCTGTACCTCGCCGATATGCGCTTTTGCCAGCAACAGCATACAAAGCCTGGATTGGCCGATACCGCCGCCCATCGTGAGCGGCAATTCGCCGTTGAGCAGCATCTTATGGTAATACAGTTCACGGCGGTGATCGCAGCCCGCCATAGCCAGCTGTGTATCCAGTGCCGCCGCGTCCACCCGTATCCCCATTGACGACAGCTCCATCGCGCGGCTGAGCGGCTCGTGCCAAAACAACAGGTCGCCGTTGAGCGTCCAGTCGTCGTAGTCCGGCGCGCGGCTGTCATGCGGCAGGCCGGAGCGCAGGGGGCGCCCGATCTGCGAGATGAATACGGTTTTATGCTCCTTCGTCACGGCGTCCTCCCGTTCCTTGGGCGGCAGTGACGGGTACATATCCTCCAGCGCCTGCGCCGTGATGAAAAATACATCCCGCGACAGCGAAACGGGCAGCTCGGGGTAGCTCCACTGCACCCGTTCAGAGGCGGCACAGATGGCCTCGACAATCCGCTGCACCGTCTTTTGCAAGTATCCCTCATTGCGCTGCCCGAGGGTGACGACCACCTCCCAGTCCCACTGGTCGGCATAGATGGAGTGGGTATTGTCCAGCACCTCGTCGCGGCGGATGGCGTTCATGTCGGTATAAAGTCCCACGCCCACCGGGAAGCCGTATTTGTGCAGCGCGACCCGCTTCCATTTGGCCAGCGACTGGACGATCTGCGCCGCCCCGCCGGTTTCGGGCACATCAAACTCCACCGGGCGCTCTACGCCGCTCAAATCGTCGTTGAGGCCCGTCCACGGCTCGACAAAGAGCGGCGCGGAAACCCTGTGCAAGTTCAAGGCCATCGAAAGGGCATCCTCAAACGAACGCTTGAGCCGCCCGATGGCGCTCTGTGTCTGATATGTGGTCAGGATAGGCTTATACCCCCGCGGAATCACGCACCGGCTCATAAAACGACCCCCCTTGCGGCATGTTACCACGCGGCGAGGGGGGTTGTCAAGTTCAGTCCGCCGGCTGGAAGTGGGTTAATGGATCAACTGAAACCCGTTCTCGTCCATCACCTCGACCCACACGCCGTCCGGCGCGACAGTCAGGACTGCCAGCAATGTATCTTCTAGCACCATATGGGATGAGTAAAACGGCTCGGCGTCGTATACCGCCCATCTGTCGCCTCCGAGCGGGTGGATCTTTATATCCTTGCCCAAACCATCCGCAATCACTATCCTAGAGCGCCATGCCCTGCCGCTGTCATCTAAAAATTCTACCGCAATAGTGTCACACTTCAACACAGGATCAGTCGAATGCGTATAGATTAAATAGGATGCGTCAGGGGATATTTCCAAACCGCGAGTAAATCCCTCAAAAAGGATCCGCGCGGTCATGTCCGGCCGCACAAGATAAGCGGTAAGCCCGTCACGATAGACGCGAAACCCTGCCTGTTCTAGCCGTAGCTCGCCGTCGTCAGAAAGGGAGATGTTCTCAAAATCCAAGTCATAGACTGTCTCCCGCTCCGTATACGGCACAAGCTCCGTATGCAAAGCGCCAGACGTGGGGGTGAACAAATCCTCTCGGGCCGGGTCCGGGGATGCGGAGGTTTCCGGGGTTTCCACCGCGGCAGGGATGATCGGCGGCACGAACCCGTCCATATGCCGCCACATCAGCGCGACGCCCGCGAACAGCACAAGGGTCGAAAGCGTAATGGCCACAAACCGCGTAACCGGGTGCATTTCCGGCTCCTCCCCTTGCAGGATATTATGAAGCATACGCTCCGACGCCGCGTTCGTTGGGGCCAGCGCGTCAAAGGCGTTGTACAGCGACCGCTTATTCATGAGCTTTCCAACTCCATTCTCAATAGGTTCCGTCCCCGCATCAACCACGACCGCACCGTCGCCTCGCGGGTTTTGAGCATCTTTGCGATTTCCACCGCGCTGTAGCCTTCGAAATAATGCAAATACAAGGGCATCTTATATTTTCCTGGCAGCGCCAGCACCAGCGCAAGCGTTTCGCCCGTCTCCGTCTCCGGTGCGGCCAAAGTCGGGGGCAGCGGTACATTTTTGCGCCGGAAGGAGCGCAAATCGTTCTTGCAGGCGTTGACGGCCACGCGCACCAGCCACGCCTTCTCATGTTCGCCGGACTGAAAGGAGGGTTTCTTATCCAGAAGATTCAAGAAGACGTTTTGCGTCATATCCTCGGCGTCGGCAGGGTTTTTCAGGTAGAGCATACAGACGCGGTAAACGGTTTTGTGATGCCGCCCGAAAATCTCCTCGATCATCCGCTTCCCCCCTTCCTGACTACAATACACATGAGACGGGCATATCGTTGCGCGGCGCGCACAAAAAAAGCGGGCCGCCCCGCTTTTTATGTCTGCCGCAATGCCAGCATCATCGCGAAGTGCGATATGCTGCCCAGCAATATAAAGATGTGGAACACCTCATGGAACCCAAACAGCTTGCGGTCGCGGCCCGGCCAGCGTAAAGCATATAGGGCGCCGCCGATGGTATAGAACCCGCCGCCAATCATCAGCCAGACCAAAGCGTTGGTCGGCATAGCCCGCACCAAAGGGCCGATGGCGACGATGACCAGCCAGCCCATGCCGACATACGCCGACGCGGAGACCCAGCGCGGCGCGTTGAGCCAGCAGAGCTTGATGATGGTACCGGCCACCGCGAAAAACCAGATGACGCCGAAAATCGCCCAGCCCCAGCCGGGGCTTTCCGTTCGCAAAGGAACCAGACTGATGGGGGTATAGGTACCCGCGATCAGCATGTAAATCATTACATGGTCGGCTTTGCGCAAGGCCTTGCGCCCTTCCGGCTTGAGGCGCAGGCTGTGGTAGAGGGTGCTGGTGGCGTACAGGCCGATCAGGGCCGCGCCGTAGACGGAATAGCTGACGATATGCCACGCGTTGCCCACAAAGGCGGCCACCGCCACCAAGACGCCAACGCCGGCGGTGGCCATCCAAAAGCCGATGCCGTGCGTCAGCGCCGAGAAGAGGCGCAGCGCGTCATAGGGGGTGCGGGTTTCCTTATCCTGTTTGTTGCGGGGCATTTTCTCCCTCCTAAACGGCAAACCCCCGCCGCGCAAGCGTCAGCGGGGGTGGAAATTACGATACGGTCTTCGCTTTTTCTACAAGGGCCGCGAATGCCGGTTTATCGTAGACGGCCATTTCGGCCAGCATTTTTCGGTTGAGTGTGACGCCTTGCTGTTTCAGGGCGTACATGAAGCGGGAGTAGTTCATCCCGCTGGCCTGCGCCCCGGCGGAGATGCGGGTGATCCACAGACGGCGGAAATCGCGTTTGCGGCGCTTGCGCCCGATGTATGCGTAGCGCAGGCTCTTCATCACCTGCTCGTTAGCGGTTTTGAACAGTTTGGACTTTGCTCCCCAGTACCCTTTGGCGAGTTTGAGTATCTTCTTATGCCTTTTGCGCGTAGTGACCGCGCCTTTGATTCTGGCCATGGTGACTATCCTCCGTTACTTACTTATATGGAATAAGATCCTTGATATTCTGCTCGTTGGTTTTATCGGCATAGGCCCCGGCGCGCAGCTTGCGTTTGACCTTGGTGGTCTTGACATGGTGCTGGTGGCGCAGGCCGGCCTGCTTGCGCTTGACCTTCCCTGTCTTGGTCAGGTTGAAGCGTTTTTTGGCCCCTGAGTGGGTCTTGATCTTCGGCATGGTGTATTACTCCTTCTCTTTAATGGCTTTCGGCGCCGGTTTCACCGCGGCTTTGGGCGCAAGGAAGAGGAACATGCGCCGCCCTTCCAGTTTGGGGGGCTTTTCGATGAGCGCGAGCTCGGAGCAGCCCTCGGCAAATTTAAGCAACTGCTTTTCGCCCAAACCGGAATGCACCACCTGGCGCCCGTGGAACCGCACCGTCACCTTGACTTTATCGCCGTCTTTGAGGAAACGGATTGCGTTTTTGAGCTTGAAGTTGAAGTCGTGGGCGTCAATAGTCGAAGAGAGGCGTATCTCCTTGACCTCGACGATATGCTGGTGGCGCCGGGCTTCCTTTTCCTTCTGCGCCTGCTCATAGCGGAACTTGCCGTAATCCATCAGGCGGCAGACGGGCGGCGTCGCGGTGGGGGCAATCTTGACAAGATCCACCTCGCGGTCAACCGCGATGTTCAGGGCTTCACGCGTAAGCATGATACCCAGTGCCGCGCCGTCCTCCCCGATTAGGCGGATCTCGCGGTCGCGGATCTCCTCATTGATTTGATGGTCCCGTATGCTGATGTCAAAACACCTCCTGAAAATAAAAAGACGAGAAACCTCTCGTCAACAGGGTGAAAGCAACGCAAAACACGCTGGCTTCCTTCCGTGTTGACCCGCATCCTTAGGACACAAGGTGAGGGGGAAACCCCCTTCTTTATTGTCTGCGGCGAGATTATATCATGACCCGCTGAGGTTTGTCAAGTGTTTTTTATTCAACCTCCGCAACGTCTTCCACGGCCTCCGTTTTGCCGGCTTCCTCCGCCATCTGCTCCAATTGCCTGTAAGAAGCCTCGGAGATTATCAGGTCGCGGACAATCTCATCCTCGGATGTTTTCGCGTTCCCCTTTTTATCCGTTGTGACCGTTATGTTTGTCAGAGTGAGGTATACATGTCTGCTCTCATTGAACGGGTCCGCCCAGCATGAGAGGCGGCAGAAACGATCGCCGCCGGAATCGGCCGCTTTTAAGGCGCCGAAGTAATCCAGCCGTCCCCCTTCAAGCGCTTCCCGGATTTTGCCAAACTCCGCTTCGGGCCGGTGCTCCCAAACGGAAGCGCATGTCCTCTCCGTACCCCAGCGCCCTGTGTCCTCAAAAAACGGCTTTCTCAGGAACACGTTGAAAAGGACGATTGAACCGCCCAGCACGATACAATGCTCTATAAGCCAAATGACCACCAATAACGTACCCGACACTGCCGTCCCTTCGGACGACGACGATCCGCCGGTAAACGACCAAACGCCGTAAGGGACAATCCAATCAGTGAATCCCTCTAATGTAACGCTTGGGTTTCTAAGCAAAAGCCAAAACCATTCCAAATCAATAACAGCCGCTTCATCTCTGAACACCACAGCCACATAGGCCGTCAGGTGGACATATGTAAAAGCGGCGAAATATATCAGCAGAGCAACTACCCCAACAAAGGCGTTGCGCACTTTGCCCCATTCAGCGGTTTTTGCCGCAGTATACGCCGCCGCCACCGTAAATGCCCCGGTTACGGCAAAACAGAGATAGACGGTAGGCATATAATACATCGCAATCGCGTAAAGCACCGACAGCAAAACGACCGGTATAAGCCCGGCTATGAAAAATACGGCATATGATGCGTGCACCTTACCGGACGAACGGTAATACATATCCATATTGCAACACCTCATTACTATATAATAAAAAGGCCGCACACACTGTGCGGTCGCAAGCTGTGTGAGATACTAATTCCCAACAGCCCCGGCTCTCACGAACCGATTCTGAATATATGATAGCACGCAAATGTCAATCTGTCAAGGGTTTTTATGAAAAAATATGAAAAGTTTTCTGAAAGGGGCGTGAAAGGCCGCCAGAGCACGCCAGTCCCCGAAATCCCGTTTGACGGGCAATCCCCCTGCGGGGGATAATAGCACTACGCTTTAGGGTTGATCCGTATGACCCGCCCATTTTTTCTGGGTTTGTAGGAAGGCGTATTGCCTTCGGGGTACCCCAGCGCTACATGAAGCCGGGCTTCATACTCATCATGTAAACCCCACACCGCCTGTACCTCTTTCCCGCGTTCGGTAGCGAATGTTTTGGCGCTTCGTCCGACGATACACGAGCCGATACCGAGAGACCACGCCGCGATTATCATGTTTTCGGCGGCTACGAAACAATCACCGGTTTGATTATAGTTGTCTTTTTGTGCAAAAATTGTAAGAACCGTAGGCGCATCGTAAAAGCCGTTTATGATATTTTCATCGTCAACGATGCTAGGCTGCTCGGAAGACACGCGCCCCATTTTCGCGCCGGTAATGTTTTCTACATTGCGACTGATACGCCCAAGCTCGTTATTCAGTTCAATATTTTGACAGGCAACGATTATGGCAGATTGTCCGCCGCCGCCATTCGGCGCGTGCAAACCGGCCTCCAAAATAGCGTTCAGTTCTTTTTCAGAAATCTGTTCGGGCCTGAATCTGCGAATGGTTCTGCGTTCTGTCATCATTTTGACTATATCGTTCATGTTCATTCCCCTTTACCTCTATTAAACGACTGCTTACTACGCTTGTTATCTCACACCCATAGAAGGATAGCGGCGTTCACATCAATTTTCTTTCCAATCTCCCCACGCGCCTTTTACATCGGGATTGAGTGTGAAATACCGCTGTATTCCGGCTGTAACGACAGGCGCGGCATAGCGCATACGCTCCTCCGCGCTTATTGATTCATCCGTCAGCGCTTTTGCCGCAAGGACATTACGGATTTTACATAGAAAGATCTCGCTGCCATCTAACGAAACAGACTGTTTGACTTCCAGCTCAAAGACCCACGGGCTGTCTTTCAGCACCGGGACGTCCAATACCGCACCGCTTTCTACTTCGATTGGAACATCCATCTTGCCCGGTTCGTACCCGTCGTTATTGCCCAGATAGTCTGCGAGCGGGAGCAGGGATTCGGTCACCAGGTTGGCGGAGAATACATGTCCCGCTTTGATGCGGTCTTTCGTCAGCTTTTCTCCGCCGATACAGGCCATTACGCCCAGTTCGCCGTCAAAGAAATAACTGACCCAGCAGAACAGGCCGAAATTTTGGGTTCCGTCCTCTTTATATGTGCCATACAGAAACAGTGCCTGCGGGCAAAACCCGTTTGAAAGATGGTCGAGTGAAACCTTTTCCATTGTTATACTCCTTCGTTTTCAAGATTTTTGAGAATTCTTCTGAGTTGGTCTTCAAAGGCTGTGATTTCCTCCCCGGAAAAGCCAGTATAGAATATTTCGCTCATCCGGCCGGAGAGCCAGTCGTATTTATCGCGGTATCCTTTTGCCTTCGCCGTCACTGCTATAAATATTTGCCTACGGTTCTTTTTGTCTGGTATCCGCTTTACCAGCCCTCCCGCTTCCATCCGGTCCAGCATACCGGTCAGCGTCGTCTTCGCCAGCGACGTCAGCCGTCCTAACTCTGTGATCGTCAGCTGTCCATGCTCCCACAGCACATACAGGATACGCCCCTGCGCCCCGTTGAAGATGTCTACGCCGCTCTCTTTGTACAGCCTTTCACTGATCCGTCCGCTCAAATGGCGTATCTGAGACATCAGAAAGCCGCCATATGTCTTGATCACAATCACCCCTATAGTATTATACTATATAGTACAATGCTTGTCAATAATTATTATGGAGGCCGGTCAATGAGCCAAATCGAACTGCGAAACATCCGCAAGACCTTCAAAGTCTACGAGCGGCCCGAGGGCAAATGGGCGCTTCTGCGCGGCGCGTTTTCGCGCACGGTACGCGCCGTCACCGCGCTGGACGGCATCTCCTTTACCATAAACGAGGGCGAGTTGGTCGGCTACATAGGCCCCAACGGCGCGGGCAAGTCCACCACCGTCAAGGTAATGAGCGGCATCCTCACCCCCGACGGCGGCGAATGCGTGATCAGCGGGCGGGTGCCGTGGAAGGAGCGTAAGCCGCATGTGGCGCGGATCGGCGTGGTGTTCGGCCAGCGCAGCCAGCTCTGGTGGGATGTGCCAGTGAGTGATTCGTTCTCGCTGCTGCGGGACGTCTACAATGTCCCGCCCGGGCAGTTTCAAAAGCGCCACGACGAATTGGTGGAGACGCTTGACCTCGGCGGGCTGCTGAAAACCCCGGCGCGGCAGCTCTCCTTGGGCCAGCGGATGCGGTGCGAACTGGCGGCGGCGCTGCTGCACAGTCCCGATATTCTCTTTCTAGACGAGCCGACCATCGGCCTCGACGCGGTGAGCAAGCTGGCACTGCGGGCGTTCCTCAGGGAAGAAAACAAAAAAAGCGGCGTGACCATGCTGCTGACGACGCACGATATGGATGACATTGAGGCGCTGTGCAGCCGGGTTATGGTCATCGGACGGGGACGATTGCTGTATGACGGCGGGATGGAAGGGCTGAAGGAGCGTTACGCCGCTTACGAGGGGCAGGACATAGACGAGGTGATTGCGGCGATGTATGAGGAGCTAGCGCTATGAGGGTTTATTTCTCTATCTTCCGCATCAAGACCGCCGAATCCTTCCAGTACCGCCTGGCGGCGCTGTCGGGGTCGGTGACCAGCTTTGTCTGGGCGGTCATCGAGGTCGCGGCGTTCACCGTATTTTTTCAGTACGCCGAAAACGCCGGGTTTGCCGGAGGGCTGACGCTGGCGCAGACCGTCTCGCATGTTTGGGTGCGGGAACTGCTGCTGTTCATGCAACCGTACGGTATCGACGGCGACCTGATCGAAAAGCTGCGAAACGGCGATGTAGGCGTTGAACTGTGCCGCCCGCTTGATCTATACTGGCATTGGTATTCCCGCACGGCGGCGGGAAAAATCGTGGTCTTTATCATGCGCTGTCTTACCTGTTTCCTCGCCGCCTTCCTGTTGCCCGGCGGCTATGGCGCAAGCCTGCCTGTGTCGCTTGCGGGGTTTCTGCTCTTTCTGCCCGCCGTGCTCTGCGCCTTTTTGCTCTGCTGTTCATTTTTAATGCTGATGACCGCCGTTCGGACAAACATCCAATGGGGGGACGGGCCTATGTATTTACTAGGACTGATGGGCGGCGTGCTGTCGGGCGGCTACCTGCCGCTCCAGCTTTGGCCGGATTTCATGCAGACATTCTTGCTTTTTCAGCCGTTTGCGGGCATATGCGACATCCCGGCGCGGCTCTATATCGGTTCGATGCAGTCGTCGGAGGCGTGGCTTGGCATGACCGTACAGCTCTTTTGGTTGGTCGTATTCATCGCGCTCGGCAGGATGGTCATGGCGCGGCGGCTGAAATCGGTCATCATACAGGGGGGCTAATCTATATCCCCGCCTTCGGCGGGGATATGCTAAGTGAGGGTTACCATGAAAGAACTAAAATTCTATGCCAAATCAATCCGCCTGCACCTGCTCAGCGAGGTGGAGTATAGAGGATGGTGGATCAGTGTTCTGCAAGTGCTGGTGGTTGTCGTCACCGACCCGATCGGCACGGTGTTCATGTTCAGCCGCTTCGGCTCGATCGGCTCCTGGACGATGGAACGCATTCTGCTCATCTATGCGATGGCCGTCACATCCTACGGTTTGGCCGAGGGGTTTTGCCGCGGGCTGGATTATCCGCATTTCCCCAATAAGATGATCCGTTCCGGCGGATTCGACCGTCTGCTGCTGCGTCCGCGCTCCCTGTTCACCCAGGCCGCCATATCCCACTTCAATATCCACCGCTTTGCCCGCCCGGCGGCAGGGATCGGGATCATACTGTGGTGTCTGTCGCGCCAAAATGTAACGCCCGACCTGCACAGCTTCCTGCTGCTGAGTTCGGCGCTGCTCGGCGGTACACTGGTATATATGGGGGTGTTTGTATTCACATCGGGCATTGCCTTCTTCACCGTCAAAGCGCTGGACTG
>JAIRUW010000032.1 GCA_031254195.1 Oscillospiraceae bacterium | reverse complement strand
TTTTGAGAGTACATTTTAGCATTTTATATAGTGGGCATATCCGCCTTTTTATCGCATACACCTATTTATCTCGCAAATTTCTGTAGGCGAATCCGCTTTTTTGCGCGAAAAGCAACAACATATTCAATTTTCCTTTCCACATGGTATTATAATCTCAAAAAAGTAAGGACATAAGCATTTAACATATTTGTTTTGGCTTATATCCCTATCGAGAATCATCTTTATAGCATACTGGCAGTTGTCCCATAAACGAACCTCGCGGTTCGTTTATGGGACAAGTTATTTTCTGCTCACTTGCATATCCCTTTATTGTGTAGGCAGCGAGAAAGTGGTTTTTACAACCCTGTCAGAGAAAATTCACAAAATATTAATATTTGTTCTCTTTGAGCACAATAAAAAAGAGCCGCCACATAAGGCAGCTCCATGATTGGTTGTTCGCATTGGCAATACTAATGTGCCTGATGGTTTCTATTTCTAAGTACAGAGCTGACGCCGAATACTGTGAGTGTAAAGCATATTCCAAAGTATACAAGCGGTTCAACTCCCGCACCCGCGCAATAAAGATGACGCAGGGCGAGTTTCTGGACTGGTCTGAGCAAGCGCGTAAGGTGCGGGACGAGTGCCTTGCTGGTACGCTGCCGTTTGAGGAATTTGTTGCATGGCTAGAGTAAGGCCGGGTGCGACGGGCTAGGGGGAGTAGGTAATCCGCACTTTCTACATCCACGGGTTGGCGCTCTCGCGGGGCGGGTAGAAAATCTGCTTGAACTCACCCTTGACAGGATGGTAATACGTAACCCATTCGCCGGGCGCGCCCGATTCGTCGGTGCCGGATACCGTTTGGACATACAGGCCGCTGACGGTGTTGAAGGTAAACCCGTCCAGGAGCGGCAGCCTTCCCGCTTCGGCTTTTGGCAGCGGCGGCGGTGCTTGCGGCTTTGCCGCAGGCTGCGGTTTGGGCGGCGGGACGGGGGGAGGCGGTGGGGGAGTAGGCACGTTCTGCGGTGGTGGTGGAGGTGCGGTCATCGGGGGAGGGGGCGGTGGTGACCCTGCCGGTGAAGACGGAGGAGGGGGTGGCGCGGCCGATGACGGCGGTGGAGGCGGTACGGGAGCCGGAGCCGATGGTGGGGGTGGCGGAGGAGGCGCGGCGGGTTCGGTGGGCTTTCCGCAGAGATTGCAGAAACGCGCTCCGTCACGAATTTCCTTTTGGCAATTTGGGCATACCATGTTTAGTCCTCCTTCTTTATATAGGATTTGCAAAGGTTGTGTTTTTCACCTTCCATTTTTCGAGGGAGATGCCAACCCAGAAACCGTAAATCCCAATGGTGATAATGCAGAGCAGCAGCCATTTGACCCACTGCCCGAACAAACTGACGGCCCTTCCGTGGAATTGAAGGCGCCGGCCCTCAATGACCGTGTGGTTGATTTTCCATCCATATACCATACATACCGCCCATGGATAGCAAATCCCCAATGTAATCGCCGTAACAATGCCGCCCAAAATGCTCCATCCAATCAGCTGCGAGAGTTTTCCGTCGAAGAAGGATTCGCCCGTTTGCGGGCCCAGCGGCGCCGCCGTGCCGCAGCCGGTGCAGAAGGTGTCGTTTGCCGAGAGCTGCGCTCCGCATTTGGTACAGGTTTTCATAATCATAACCTTCCTTTCGTGTGGAATTTATGGACTTACAACCACTATACACTAACTTCATTTGATATACAACATTTTTCACCCTCCCTGCCGCGACATACGGTTGCTTTTCCCGATAACGGCCTGATACACCGCAAACCCTATGATCCACAGCGTGACGGACGCTCCGATCATGCAAAGGGCGACAGTGGGCGCGTTTGCGTATGAAGGATGCAGTTTGTCCGCCAGAAAATCCGCCGCTCTGCTGATCATCGAGCGGAAGATCAGCCCTGATACAGCGCATAAACAGAGGTTGACAAAGATCAAAACACGCCCGGTCCGGTAGTTGGCCCGTGCGGAGGCGCATAAGACGATCAGGAGCAAAAGCGAAACCGCCAGCAGGAAAAACCCAAAAACCGACGATAATACGCCAAAGCGGACCGCTTCAAAGACATCCCTGACCGAGCCCCACAGACTGCCGGACGCTTCCGCGGCTTCCAAAACTCCGCCAGCTGCGGTTTCCAAAGGCCCCAGCCATAACCCGCGGGCCAGCATCCAAAGACATGTGAACGGCAGAAAAAATGCCGTCAGCCACGCGAGGATGGCGCACAGGCCGACATGACCCGTACCCCGGACCAGCGGATGGATCATGGCGGCTTCCCGGTTTGACCGGGGCGCGTGCAGCGGCGTTTGATTTAGTTTTCTCAATGCTCTTTCCCTCCTTTATTGTGTCAAGCGCGACAGCGCAAATGAATGGCGCTTTACGCGCTCTTCTTCCTAAAAGTGGATCTTAGAAGCGTTAAAAGCGACCTCGAAGTTGCTGTCGAAGATGGTCGGCACGCCCGGCGGCGGCACCTGCCTGCTAATCCCGTAAACCGCCAGCCGCCAGTAATCCGGCAGGGTGCCGTCCCGTTTGGCGGCGTCAAGCGCGTCGTCGATGGCATGGAGGTCACGGGTCAGCAAGCCTTTGGTATAGGCCACCACATAACCGCGGGGATGTCTGGGGTTATACCGGTAACCGTATGGATTGCGCGGGTCGTTCAGGCTGATGTTGGGTTCATACTCGTTGTTTAGCCCCTCTTCTACGAACGTCAGGCCGGGAATAGCCGCTTCCATTGCCTTGACAAATTTCTTGTGCGGCTTGTTATCAAAATCAAACATCACAAAATAGTGATTGTTTTCATCGCCGCTGTAGAAGAAAACCGTATTTTCCTTTGAAATTAAGATGCTTTCCGTCTTGACGGAGTGTACCCTCCGCGTGTAACCGACATAGGAATACCGGCCGTCGTCCAGCTCGTCGAGCGGGCCCAGCTCAAAGTCCCCGTCAAGGATCGTGTCAAAGGGGAAGAAGAGGAGCCGTTTGTTGGTGACGACCAGAATCCCCTCCGTTTTCTTTCCCAAATTGTGAAGTATCCCTGGGATTTCGTCGATCACGACTTCCCGCAAACCGGGTTCCGCCAGCCTCATCTCCGCTTCCTCCGGCGTCGGAAGGGCGGCGTCCGGGTCTATGGGCGTAGTGTTGGTAATCGGTTTTCTGTTGGCGGGCGGACGGCCCGGCATGGAAGCCAGTTCATTTGGGTCGGCGATCTCGGCGGATTGAATTCTCTCCGGGCGCGGCCCCATTGGCGGGGGAGGCGGAACTACCGGCGGCGGGGGTGGTACAAATTGCGGTACAGGCGGCTGCAAGGCCGTTCCGCAATCGGAGCAGAACGCCGAACCGTCCGGGAGACTGGCATTACATTTGTGGCAAACTGGCATATCGTTTTCTCCTTACTGTTTCGTGCCGCACTGGGCGCAGAAGGGGCCGGCGACTTTTGTGCCGCATTGGGTGCAAAAGCCTCCTGCGGGCGCGGTGGGAGGAGCCGGTGTACCGCACTGAGCGCAGAAAGGGCCGTTCATCACCGTATTGCACCGAACGCACAAGATACCGTCCGCCGCCGCGGGCGCCTGTTGCGGCGGAATCATAACCGCGACGCCCGGCTGGCCGCCTTGCTGCTGCGGGGGCATGACGGCAACACCCGGCTGCGGGAATTGTTGTTGAGGGATTTGCTGCTGTGGATACGCAGGCTGCTGCATACCGCCGCCCATCATATTGTTCATGATGCCGAGCCCCATAAAGGCGCTGCCCACCCCGGCAGGGTTTGAGCCGACCGCCGTTTTCATATCCGCTTCTCTTTGCTGCTGCCGGTCCATAAACGTTCTGTCGTTGCTGATGGCTCTGTAAGCCGCCATTTCGTCGTCGCTTTCCTTCTCAATAGTCACTTTTTTAATGTTGAAACCGACCAGCTTGATCCCGCGTTCACGGATATTTGTGTCAAACTCATTGTCCTTCATCAGCTTTTTGATTCTAGTGACACTACCCTGCAAACTGCCTGTCGGGATTCTGTCTACGTCGTTGCCCAAGGAGTTGAGCATCTCCTGAAAAGAAGCCACGATTTCCACGGCGAGTTGTTCAAGCAACTGATCCTTGTAATAGAGGTTGGCCGTGCCGCCGAGGCGTTCGAGGAATATCCACGGACGGTCAATTTCAAAAGAGAAGTTCGCGCTGCATTTGATTTTGACCGTCATGGGCAACTCTCTTCCGGTCATGGCGTTGAACGTCGCGTAGTCGTAGTCCCGGTACAGCACCGGGGCGGGCGTGCCGAAACCGTTGTCGATGATCTCGGTCGTGTTGATGTAATAAACCGCCTGGTCCTGCCATGTGCCGCCGCCGAACTTAAAGCGTGTCCACATCTCGCGGAAGACGCCGCCGAAGTCCCCGCTGAAAAACCCGGGCGAGGCGTCCGACTGCCATTCGTATGTTCCCGGCGCGGCTGAGCTGTCGACCACGATACCATTGTCGATCAGAACGGCCACCTGACCGGGATTGACCACAATGCGGCTGCCGTTGCGCAGGATGCCGTTGGGCCTGGTTTTCTTCGCCATGAGCAGTTCGTTGCCCATGTCCTCGCAGGTTATGGTGGTTTGCTGCTGATCCTGCAAGGTTCCCTTAATGCTGTCCTTGGCGATTTGGATGAGTCCCATGAAAAGCCCTCCTTTTGGTTATTTGCTGAATAGCAATGTGAACGCGCTGCCCTTGATTGTCTTATAAGACTGTAGCTTCCAGTCGAAATCGGCTACGTCATATCCTTCCCTGCAATACTTGCACCTCGCGTCGGCCGTGGCGTTGATGGATTCGCCGCAGTTGGGGCAGAGGAGGTTTTCCGCCGACTTCACGTTGGTATACCGCGCGCCGATGTTGCGGCACAGCACCGATTCAATGTATTCCAGCCTTTCCTTCACCTCCCTGTTTCTGTCAATGGTGGTGACATTGAATGTCGAGATTGCCTTTACATATTGGCGGTTTTTGTCCTTCCAAAAGCCTGTGATAACATCGTCGTAAAAACTGGGCTTCACGTTTATTACGCGGTCTTCGGGGTATTGGAGCGACGCGCGCCATTGCCCAAAGAACCCCTCGTCCATAAACGGTTTCATATGCTCCGGGTTGAGTTCGCTTGCCGCGTATGCGCTGCTTACCAGATACCCGGCGCGGTCGATCACCCGCTGGGGGTTGCAGTTGGGGTCATGGTCTATCAGTTTTTTGCTTGGCCCTTTACGTTTCACCATAAGCCCTACGATAATCAGGGTCACCACATCGAACACAAGCCCGAACCCATACGCCCACGTGCGCATCCATTCATTGGAACCGAATATAAAGCCCAGTATCATCGTGCCGAACAATAGCGCCGAAACGATATAGCCGCCTATCTGCGTCCACGCTATCCCGCCTGTTTTCAAATTTCGTTGAATGACATTCCCGGCGGCGTCGCTTTCATAAAAGGCGATATTGGTGGCCATCCAGTTATAGCTATCGGCTGTGTATGTATTGCCGCATCCGTAATTGGGACACTTGAAGAACTCGCCGTCAACCGTCAGCTCGGTATCGCATCCGGCGCAGTATACCGTCTCTCCCGCCAGACGGTTGGGGTTGCGGTTGAAGGAAATGGAGTTTGTCGCGATTGCATAGTGGCGCTGTAAGAGCGGCTGATCGGTTGTTGTATCGACAAATTGCTCCCAGTATTCCCCAAACTCATCCCTGTCGGTAAACGCGAGGCTGCCCTCCGTTGCCGTAATCTGCGTGGTGTCTTCCGCGCTCTCCAATCTCTTTTCGTTGACAACAAAGCGCATTTCCCGCCGGATGCCGAATTTGCGCAAAAGCTGGATGTCCGACAGGACGGTGTGGTAAAACAAGTCGGAAAACGCGTTGAACGCCGCTTTCACATTCAAGTCTTTATAGAATTTGATGTACAGGTCGCGCAGGACAGAGGTTCGCTCAGGCGGGACGATCCATTTCCTGGCGTCCTCGTCCTTGGATGTGGTCATCGTCATTTTCCAGTTGTTTATTTTTGCGAGAATGAAATACGCCAGCATCCCGGCCGCGATCATATTCAGGATGGTAAACAAACCCGGGTTCATCGCAAATCCCTCCGTTCTTTATAAGAACACGTTTTGATTGACCGAAGCGATCTTCCAGTCGAAATCGGCAATGTCGAATTGCGTGCGGCAGGCTTTGCAAGCGCCGTGAGCGGTCATGTCAAGGTTTTCCGAGCAGTTGGGGCATCTCTGCGTCTCGGCTGCCAGTAAGTATTCATACCGGGTGTTCTCGTTGCGGTATAGGCTCAGCTCGATCTTTTTCTCCACCGTTTCGACTTGCCGCTCGGGCGTGAGGGTCAGCAGCGCCGCCTTGACCGTCACATCCAGCACCTGCCGCCCGTTGCGCAGACAGAACTCCGTTTTCAAGGTATCGGCGTTTATGATGTCCAATACATATGTGCCGCTGTGCAGATAATTCTCCCTGTAGGCTTTGAACGCATTTTCGTCCATCAGGGTGCTTATATCGTGGGGGTTATGATCGTGAGCATTGTATAGGCGGCTGATCAAATAATAGATACGCATTCCGATCAAAGCCGCCGTACAAAGCGGGTCAAGCCGGGATACCTTGTTGATGCCTGTATACACGCCTATATGGAAGACCTGCGAAAACCGTATTGTCGCTATGAGCATAGCGGCGCAGCAGAGAATGATAAAGCCTTGAACGAAAATGCTCCCTCCGGCGATTAGCGACAGAATGGGAAGCAGCGCCGCCGCCGCCATAAAGGCGAACACGGCACGCCTCGTATTCTGCATAACAGAGGTTTCGTTCTTGGGCAGAACGATGTTACAGATGACCCAGTCGTAGCTGTCGGCGTGATAGCTTGCGCGGCAGCCCGGGCAGATGAATAACTCGCCGCTTGTGTCGATCACCTCTCCGCAGTTGATGCAGTAAACCGCCTGCGTCTCCTCGCGGGCCGAGCTTCGCGCAACGCCGACTGTCGCCCGTTTTCTTCTAAGCTCTCTGGAATAGAGCACCGCGTCGGTGGTGGAATCTATGTACTTCTCGGAATAGTTGCAGGTGATCGTCTCGGCGCTGACATCGGTTTTCCCGCCGCCGAATACCCGGAAGGTATAATCCGCCGGGATGCCCGGTTCCCCCGGATAGGGATCCAGCTGGATCTCCTTGCGGATCCCCAGTCTGTTCAGCCCCTTGATCACGCCCTGCAAGCTGTAATAAAAGGTGTCGCCCATGATACTCGCCACCGAGGCTAGGTTTTGCGTCTTGAACAGCCTCACGAATGTCTCAAGGTAATACAGCGCGGTTTCATAGGGAAGCTCCGCCGGGCGCTTATCCGCCAGTTCAACAGGAACTTTTTGGAGATTGAGCGCCTTCAGGGTCATTCTCTTGTTATACCAATAGCAGAACGCGTAAGTAATGATGGGCAGCGCGAAAGCTAAAATACGCATGGCAGCCTCCTCCTTTGATTAACGCTTCTTCAATGCCAGGACAAAGCCAACCACCGTCGCGGCCACGACGCCGACGCACATGAACGCCGTGAAATTGATGCCAAACCCCAATACATTCATGCCAAGGCTTCCGTATTCCGCTCCTGTGGATACAATATTACCAATCGTAAACAACCCGGCAATGGCCGCGCAGATGGCGGGCGCGATGGCAAGTTTGCCGAAGGGTACGGCTCTGTTCCCCACAAAGCAGAGAACCAGCGCCGCCGCCAGCGGGATAAAGACAAACCAGCCGAGAGGACTAAATGCTTCGCTGAAAGCGTTGTAGCGCAGTGTCTGCCCAAACGCGCTGAAGCTCACCCACGGCATAAAGGTGCCGAGCATACCCAGCAGTGCCAGAGCCGCGGTAATCAGCCGTAGTTTATGAATTTTCAGCTTGCTTTCCCCTTTGGTAAGGATGACGTCCGCTGATTTTTTCACTTTGTTGAAGATGTCTTTGGCTTTTTCCATCGCGTCGGACGATCCGGCGGCGGGTTGCTGGGTTTGCGGTTGGGATTGCTGGTATCCTTGCGGCTGGGGCTGGGCTTGCGGCGTATACTGCTGTGTTTGCTTGCAGTGTATACAGATCGCCCAGAACGACTGATTGCAAGCGGAGCAAACAAGGTAGCCCTCCGGCGGTACCGCGGCGTCCGCTTTCTCGCCGCAATGGGTACAATAGATCAAAGTGGGCGTGCGGCAATGGACGCAAGTGTGAAATGGAGCCGTATGCTGGGGCGGCGCGGGAGGCTGCGGCGCAGGCGCGGGAGGCTGCGGCGCAGGCGCGGACGGTGCGACAGACGGCGCTGCGGCCGCCTGACCGCAACCGGAGCAGAACGCCCCGCCGTTCAGCGCGGTCCCGCACGAAGAGCAAAAACTACCCATGATAATTCCTCCTTAGATTTATGAATATGTATTGACGATAAAAGGAACGCTTAGCACAAAGGTCTCGTCGGTATATTCGCCGTCCCGGCGGTACAGGCGCAGTTCGTACTCGCCGTCGAAAAACGGCGCGTAGAGGTAAAGCAAGTCATAGTACGGCTGCGGGTAGGCGTACTGCCCGTACGCCCGGTGTTCGGCGCCTCTTTCATATATGGCGACAAACGCCCACTCGTAGTACCATTCCTCGGGCAGGTTCCAAACCGTGACTTCCATCAAATCCTCCGATTTATATACGTCCCTGTCAAGGGTGACGCGCAGGTCATACTGCACCGGTTCGTCCGGTGCCGACTCCTCCGCGACGGCAAACACAACGCCCAGAACGAATGTCTCGTCGGTATACATACCGCTCCGGCTGTACAGGCGCATTTCAAATTCTCCGGGCTCATGCGGCGCGGTGAAATACAGTTCGTCGTAACCCGCCTGCGGGTACTGATACTGCCAATAGGCGTCGTGCGGGGCATCCTTTTCATACATCGCCACAAACGCCCCCGCGTTCTGCATGGACTGCGGCAGATTATGTACGATTGCTAAAATCGTTTCCCCCGGAGCGTATGTTTCTTTATCCAGCTCAAGGGTGATTCCCCTTTGTGTGACAATCCTTCCGACAGTTGAC
>JAIRUW010000020.1 GCA_031254195.1 Oscillospiraceae bacterium | reverse complement strand
GCCACGGCATACAGCGTCTCACGCCGGATGATAAAATTCTCCGCGTCCCGCTCCGAGTAATCGCTCATAAAAAGGGACGCCTTTTGAACCATCGCGTCGATCTCTCTCCTGTCGATGGTAATCACGTTTCTTTTGATATTCGTCCCGTTGAGGGCGAATACAGCCATGCCGCCTAAAAGCGCGACGCCCACTATGGCAATGATGATATTTCGTTTCATGACAGCCCTCCTAAAAATGAGGCACAGCCCTATCCGCCCGTGCGTCCTTCCCTCTTGCTATATTGGGGATATAGGTCTATAATATATCAAAAGAGAGACGGAGGGAAGCCTTTTATGAAAACCTACACCATTGGCATAGATTTCGGCACTCTGTCCGCGCGAGCGGTGCTGATCGACACGGCGTCCGGCGATGAGCTGGCGTCCTGCGTTTACAAGTATCCCCACGCCGTCATGGACAGGTCTTTGCCCTGCGGGACGGTTTCCCTGCCGCCCGACTGGGCTTTGCAGCACCCGGGGGACTATCTGGAGGCTTTGGAGCATACCGTCCCGGAGGTCGTCCGGCAAAGCGGCGTCGATTCCGGGCAAATCATCGGCATCGGGACAGACTTCACCGGCTGTACCGTCCTGCCGGTCAAGGCGGACAGGACGCCGCTGTGCTTTCTGCCGGAATTTGAGAAGAACCCCCACGCCTATGTCAAGCTGTGGAAGCACCACGCCGCGCAGGACAAGGCCAGCCGCCTCAACGGAATCGCTGAGGAGCGGGGCGAGCCGTGGCTGCGGAACTACGGCGGCAAAATCTCCAGCGAGTGGAACATCCCTAAGCTGTGGCAGGTGCTGGACGAAGCCCCGGAAGTCTATGCCGCGATGGACCGGTGGGTTGAGGCCGCGGATTGGATTGTTTGGCGATTGTCTGGCGTGGAGACGCGCAACGCCTGCTCGGCGGGCTATAAGGCCATATACAGCAAAAGCGCGGGCTTCCCCGCTAATGATTTTTTTAAGGCCCTCGACCCGCGCTTCGACGGCGTGATAGAGCGGTTTTTTGCGCTGGAAATCACCCCGCCGGGCACAAAAGTAGGCGGCGTGACGCCGGAAATGGCAAAAAAACTGGGCGTACAGCCGGGTACGGCGGTGGCCGCGGGCATTTTGGACGCTCATGTCTGCGCCCCGGCGGTAGGGATTGGCGGGCCGGGAACCATGCTGGCCGTCATGGGTACGTCGGCCTGCCATATGCTGATGGGAACGGAGGAACTCCAAGTCCCCGGCATCTGCGGCGTCGTGGCCGACGGCATCCTGCCGGGCTTTTACGGATATGAGGCGGGCCAGTGCTGCGTTGGCGACCATTTCGCCTGGTTTGTGGACAACTGCGCGCCCTCTGCTTACGCATGGGAGGCAAAAGCGCGGAAGGTCAGTCTCCACACGGTGCTGCGCGAGAAGGCGGAGGAACTGCGTCCCGGCGAAAGCGGCCTGATCGCTTTAGACTGGTGGAATGGCAACCGCAGTATTTTGGTTGACGCGGATTTGACCGGCCTGCTGATTGGCATGACACTGCGCACAAAACCGGAGGAGATATACCGCGCGTTGATCGAGGCGACGGCATACGGCGCGCGTGAAATCATTGAGAATTACCGCGCCTACGGTGTGAGTGTAGACGCCTTTGTCGCCAGCGGCGGCATCAGCCAGAAGGACCCGATGACCATGCAAATCTACGCCGACGTGCTCAATCTGCCTATCCAAATCGCCGGAAGCGAAAACGGCCCGGCTTACGGAAGCGCGATATTCGCCGCTGTGGCCGCCGGGAAGGAAGCCGGCGGGTATGACGACATCTTCTCCGCGGCGAGGGTTTTGGGCAAACGCAAGGACACCGTCTACCGCCCCAACCCCGAAAACGCGGCGGTATATGACGAACTCTACGCGGACTATAAAATCCTTCACGACCATTTCGGGCGGGGCGGCAACGATGTGATGAAACGGCTGAAGAAGCTCAAAGCCGGAGTCTAGCGGCTTTCCAAAGCCTCGCGCATATTTACGTTGTGTTTGCGCTCGCGGTCAAGCGTTGTGGATACGTCATGGCCGGGGTAGACGGTATAGTCCCCTTCCAGCGACGCGAGGAAGCGCAAGGACTGAAGCATTACATCATAGTCGCCGCCGGGCAGATCGCACCGCCCGCAGTCGTCTTCAAACAGCGTATCCCCGGTGAACAGGAGGCTGTCCGCCCGCAGGCACATGCTCCCCGGCGTATGCCCCGGCGTATGCAGCACTTCCAGGATATGCCCCCCCAATGAAAATGTCTCCCCTTGCCGCGTCAAAATCTCCGGCTCCGCCGCGGCGGCCGCGAAACCGAACGGATTGCTCAAGGCCGCGTCGCGCAGGTAAATCGCGTCGTCTTGGTGGATGATGGCCTTCGCCCCGGTCGCAAGGCGCACCTCCTCCAAGGCGAGGACATGGTCAAAATGCCCGTGCGTCAGGAAGATATAGCGCGCGGCCAACCCGTTTTCGCGTAGAACCCCTAAGATTTTATCCGCCCTGTCGCCGGGGTCAATGACGGTTGCCTCGCGCGTCTCCGCGTCGGAAATGATGTAGCAATTGGTGGACACCATGCCCACGACAAGGGTCTGGACGTTCAGCACAGCTTTCCCTCCCATATAAGGTGGAACCCAGTATATCCGACATAGGAGGAAAAAAACAAGTTTCTTTTGCTTGACAAACGTCTTTAGGTTCTGTATACTCTATTTTGCGCATACGCGCCGTTAGCTCAGCTGGATAGAGCGTCTGGCTACGGACCAGAAGGTCGAGGGTTCGAATCCTCCACGGCGCGCCAGCAATCGCCTAGAGCCGAAAGGTTTTGGGCGATTGTTATTTTCCCCCAATGAGGCAGATTTTGCCTCAACAAGACATTCGCAAGACATCTAAGCCGGAAGCGGGCAATCCTCATCAAGGAAGTCATCCCACCAAGTGCGGTCTGGCTCCACAGGCATGTCCAGCCCCTTATCCCGCATACGCTTACGCCATTGCCTGTAGATTTTCCTCATCATCCTGTTGCCGAACAGGTTGAGGCCGCCCTTGGCCTCCGGGTCGGCGTTGTACACCTTGAGCATGTTCATCTGCGCCTTGTTGCGGCGGTCGTACCCGGTGTATATCAGTTCTAACATCCCACGCTCACCGATACCGCCGAGCAGTGCGGAGGCGAGGGGAACGATGGAGCGGTTGAACCATTCGAGCTTACGCTCGAAGATATGCCCCTTCTCCTCTTTGCCTGTAATCTTCACACCGTTGAGGGTATCGAGGAAGTCAATCCACCATTGGGAGACAGTACAGCGGGATATGTTGGAGTCATCCAGCTCAATCATCTGGATATGACCGCCCAGCATTTCCGCGACACATTCCCCAAGGGACTGTCCCTTAATCATCCCGTCACGGATATGCCGGATGGCGTTCTCGGCTACCTCATGCCTCATCTGCATCTCTACCCGTATCCAGTGGCTGTTGTAGCCGTCCGGGTCTGCCTTGGGGTCGTAGTGCTCCTTGGCCTTATCGTAGAAGCGGAAGCAGAGGTCACTTTTGCGGGAGCCTATGTATATCGTCCGGGCGGGGGCATACTCCCCGTTGTCACACTGGATGAACTGACGCTTGCGGCAAGCGGAGCGGATACGCCTCTCTTTGTAGTACCTCTCCAGCTCATCCATGTCGAGAGCGCCGCCCTTATCGTCACAGGCTATGTCTAAGCGCGTGATGTTGGCCCTCTCCATGTCGTAGACCTTGAACGCTAGGTCGAGGACGTTGCCGCCGAGCTGTTCATAGGTACGGCACCCGTTACCCGACAGAGAGACGCACACGCCCATCGCCAGCACTCCCCCGTCATAGAGTATAGAGATATTGTCATAATGCAGACCGGACTTGTATCCGTTGCGTCCGTACTCGGCCGGTTCGAAGATGTCCGGGTCCAGTCCCATGATGTCAGCTATCACCTTCTTAGGGTCGTTGACTGTCAGCAACGTAAACGTGAGCCAGTCCAGCAGGATTTGTGCTTGCATATGTATAGACCTCCTTTGTAATTGTGACCCCCCTGTTAGTGTGTGGGGGTCACGGCGCGGGCTGTTCCGTCTGTGCGTCTAACATCGCGGTGTAGTCGGTGAGCAGTTCGTCGAGCGCCGAGCCGTCAGCCGGTGGCGGGTCCCCCTGTCCCCCACCACCGTCCGTCGGCCCGTCACACGCCGCTTCATCCCCGTCCGTGTCATCATCCTCATCCCAGCCGTGGAACTCGGCATAGCTGTCATACATGTTTGCCAGCTTGCGCTTATACCGGAAGAAGGATTTGCTTGTAATCTCGTTTATCCCGTACCACATTTCTATAGCGACGAACATCTTAATGCGGAAGACAGTCAGCAGGAAGCCGATGATACGGAAGTTATTGACCTTTCTATGTACGACGTTATACTCCGCCATCACCCGTATCTGCCTGTCTATCATCCTGTCCCACTGCGTTATCATGATGATGTTATAGCCGTACTTGCGGTGCTGGGAGAAGAACTTGACCCACTGTTCCCGCCCCTTGGCGTTGAACGCCCGGCAGTTGAACAGGATGGCGCATTCATCTATAATCAGGAGCGTTTGCCCCTCTTTGCCCTTTTTGTGGTTCTTCCTTGCGTATTGAATCAGCCGCTTGACGGTAATATCGCCGTTATCCCAATACAGGGGGAGCTTGCCTGTCCGTATCTGCTTTTTGGTGGGCTTTATCGGAAAGTTCGCGATAACCTGTTGCCCGCGCATACTTGCGTCCAGTATCTCTTTGGCGGCGTGGAGCGACTTGCCGCTTCCGGGGGTGCCTGTGTACATCCATATCATAGCGTCACCTTATCGCCTTTACCCAGCGCAGTATCAGCTGATACAGATACCACGCCGCTATAGCGAACCCCCAAGCCGCGAGGATATTCAGCGCTTCCCGTACGGGCAGGAAGTAGTTGATATGTCCCAGCAAGGTACTGTCGAAAGCCAGTTCCAGCGCGGCAAACGGCGAGGTAGGCAACAGCCAAAAGATAGCGTCCGCTAATCCCGCCGCTATATCTATCAGGCCGTTCACAGCCCCCTGCAACCATCCCGCTATCGTCTCTACCATGTGATAAGCCCTCTTGTCGCCATGATCAGGCCGATGACAAACAGGATGAGCATACCCACACGGAATATCTTGACCAGCGTATCAAGGCCGGGTATGTTAAAGTCCACCGTTATCCTCCCGGTGTTACCGGGCATGAACGGCAGTATATTGACCGTTATCGGCTCTATCATTTTCGGCTCTGCGGCAAACGCCGTAAACACGCCTACCAAGTCAAACGGAAGGCAAAACGGGAACACCTGCGCCAGCCTTGACCAGCTGTTGCGGAGTTGCGGCCAGTTGATTGACTGAGCGGGCGGGTTTAGCACATCCTCAAGCTCATCCTCCTTGGTCTTATCCTTCTCGCCCTCTTTCTCCCCGGTGCCTGTTTCGGCATCCGTGTCTTCCCACGCCTCGGTGGGGTCGTAATCGCGGAGTTGCGGCAGATACTTTTTCCAGTCTATATCATCCGTGCCGGGTATCGTGGGGATAGCCGGGAGGGGGATGTACTTTCCCCTATCCCCTTCCCCCGGCTCATGGTGTGCCGGAATCGCGCCAGCTACTGCGGCGATGTTGTTCACTAGGGGGGTGGCGGGGAGGCCAAATTCAGACTTTAACGCCGGGAAGCCAAGCCCGTTGCTTCCGAATTGGCCCACTTTATGATAGTTCACAGGCCATACCATTATATCCATCCCTCGGAATTTAGGGTTTAGCTTACCTTGCATCGGCCCATCGAACACCCATAACTCCACGTAGTAAAAGTTATGGATAGTTTCCTTGCCGTAATATATGTAGCCGTCTATCCTTGTTTCTGTTTCATTTCCGAACTGTTTTATATAGTCTCCGTTTGCTCTGTAAAATTCAAAATCATTCCACACCCTATAAAGTGTACACCTTGCTCCATCGTACTCTCCTTCACTTTCTCTTATATACTCACAATTCAACATGCCTATCATTTCTAGTGCATCTATTGCGGGCAGGGTTTGCTTGCCGGGGGAGGAGCCGAAGAGACCGCCCAGCCATGTTACTAACGATGAAATCATACCTGTTTGCAATGATGGATTTGCAGTGCCTGTGACAGTGTTTTTTGCTATGAACTCCTCTTCCCATTGCCTCTTGTTAAAATCTAATATAAGCGCATTATGACGTTCTTCTGATACGTTATGGATATGGGTATATTTTGCTCTTAACTCTTCCTCATAGTCGGGAACGTCCATTGCCACACCCGCCACCGCTAACATGCCCATTACTTGCGCCAGTGTCTGTTCCGCTCCCTCTTCAAGGTTCTCCTTTATCCGCTTATAGTACGCATAATCTTTGTCAAAGCTAGACCTTCCGGCAGGATTGAGGCTATCATAGTATGGGTCGTTTCTTAGGTTGTCCATCGCTTCATATGTGCCCAAGGCTCCCGCTGTGTACATCGCACCTTTAAGCATTTCTATCGTTATCCCGATTTCTATGCCTGTCATTGCCGTCGCTTGCGGTATATACGGCATATTAAGAGACAGCATGACAACGCACAGCAGAATTGCCGCCGTGCGTTTTGCTATGCGCCGGGTGTGTCTCATGGGGTGTACCTCCTTTTAGATAGTGAGGGGAGCGTATTGCCCCCCTCTGTCGCGGTTCCGCTGGGTTTAGGTTTTCGCCGTAAGTCTGCGAAAGAACTTGACGGCGAAGCCGATGGCGATGGACACGCCGAGGATGGGGAGCGCGATGGGGAGAATCACGCCGATGGAGGCGAGGATGCTGTTGGCGGCCTCGGTAAACGCCGTTCCCAAAACGTCATTTACATCCAGTGCGGAAGGTGTCATGGTCTTAATCTCCTTTCCTGATTATTATGTTCACGCTTGCCGCGCTCACACTTTGGTTATGTGCCTGAATATGCTGACGGCTTTTGACACGCCCCACACTACGAACCACGCTATCATCGTGAGGCCAAAGCCTACGCCTGCGGCCATGCCGAATACGGTCAGGTCTACCATTTCTTCATCTCCAATACTACAGCGATTGCGATGACCGCGCCAAAGAGAAAGCCGCCTACGAATTGGAGTGTGTTGATTAACTGCTCGCCTATGCTGAATAGCCCGGCCTGTTGCTCGGTGATGGCGGTCATCAGCTCGGTTTGGGCCGCTTCGAGGGCGTTGATGTGGGCTTGCTGGGTTTCGAGGATGCCGAAGATGATACCTTCATCCATGGGGTGACCTCCTAGCTCTTCACGGGCTTGACAACGGTGATTTCCTCGATGAAGCCCGCTTCATTGCGGTCGATGTCGATAATGTCACCGACATTGATTTCCGGGTATGGGACGCTGGAAAGGTGGTTGAGATATATCTCCCCCGCCTTATGCCCCTGCACATCGCTTGCCGCTGACATGATGTACACGCTGGTGCCGTCGTACGGCTTGCCTGTCTTTTTGGCTGTGCCGGAGCGTCTTTGCCCTAGCCCTATTACTTGTGCTTTCATGTTGAATCTTCTCCTTTTTTGTTATGTATCGTTTACCGGGCGCTAGCTTCCCGGTGGACGAACGGGGTTACCTTCTTTGTATTCCTGTGCTGTTTGCCGACCGTTGCATACGGGACATTGGATACCGTCTACGGTGATGAACAGCTCGTTGTCGCTGGGGGCTATGCTCCATCCGTCGGCCTGTAGCTTTTGCCGGAACAGGTACGAGCCGGAGAGTAGGCCCTTGACAGCCCAGCCACGGCCACAGGTACACGTTACGGTAGTGGCTATTTGCGGGTGCTCGTATAGGCTGATGATTTCCATGGGTTCACGCTCCTTTATATGGAACCGCCTGCGGCGGGGTTAATTCCCTGCGGGGAGTGCGTACTGTAGTTTGTACGTCGGAGCGTCTGCGCTCCTGCGCTACGCTCCGTGTGCTCGACCTCCGCTCCCTCATACTGGGTGCTATGTTCACGGTTGCTGTCTGGTAATGAAAGAGGAAAGGGATGGTCCCTGCTGGCCGGGTGCTAGGGGTGGGGGTGCTCCCGAGCGTATGGGCAGATGGGGCGGAGGTCTGCGGCGTTGTGGTATGCGGCGAAGCGTCCGGGGTGTATGTAGAAGGAGCCGATTGACTTGCCTTCCTCGCGGATGTACTCTCCAAACGGGCACTTGCCGGAGCGTATCCATGCTTCTAACATCGGACGCTTTATCATCATTTTCTCACACACGGACGCTATTGTTATCCGTGAGGTCTTCGGCATGGTTATCACCCCATTAACAGCTTACAATAGGCATTGTTGACCGTCAAAGCGCATATTCCGGCTTTTTTCTTGCCAAAAGTATATACTTGTCTTAACTTGTATTAACTCGTCAACTTGACCTCGCTCTAGCTCTGTATTTCGCAGTATTTCATATTTTTCGAGGGAGAAGCCGGGAAGACTTCCCCCTCGTGTTGCTTTGAAGTTAACTTTCAACGGTCATTAGCTCCATGCAGTCGGCGCACATGATACTGACTTCTTTGGTAGCGCGTACCGTAATGGCACAGGCAGGGCATGTGTATTTGCGGGAGCTGGATTTTTTGCCGCTGGCCTTGGGTTGCGCCGTTTGGCGGGCTACCTTGAACGCTTGGCGGTTGACCTTGAGTTTTTCGATGATAGCCGGGTCTTTGAGGGTGCTGTCGTGCCAGCCGTATTTATCGTTGTAGGTAATGGTCAGGCCGTGGGCCTCGGCGGCGGTTTTGTACTTTTCGTTGTGGTATGTACCGGAGCGGGATGTATCCTTGATACCGTGTTCGGAGCAGTAGAGGTGTACCATCTCATGCAGTAGGGTGGTGACGATTTCCACATCGGAGCGGGTGAGGTATTCGGCGGAGAGGTTGATTTCGTAGTATGCGGCCTTGTCTCCCTCTTTCCAGCGTTTATCATTGGAGCACCAGCCGAGGGCGGGCTTCTTGCCGGAGGTCTGTACCGTGATGATGGGGCGTTCGAGTTCATCGGCGAAGTATTCGGCATTGAGCAGACGGAAGAGCCGTTCCAGCTCGAAAGTCGTTTTTCCTAGGGTTGGCATGGGTTACGCCTCCTTTGCTTCCTTCATGAATGCTTGCGCCTCTTCGAGGGTATCAAACCAATCGTGGTAAATATCGCTGTCTGGCACTTCAAAGGACTGATTGTTGGGCCTTCTGTCTAAGCAGTCGCGGTATGTCTGCATTTTTACAGTAAACCTCCCATTATCAAAGAATCTGCTAATCACCTTATAGAATGTCATGCCTGCACTTCCTTTCATCATCTGCCGGGGTATGACCGCCCCGGCTCGGCTCTTTATGTAGGCTAATACTCGATTATCGTCGCTATGTCTACGCCCATAGATTCATAGACCGATATGTCCGTATCCTCTTCCGTGCCGATGTACCTCGCGTGTTTCCAATAACTTGAACCTCTGAACTCCGACCATGACATGAACAGCAGTCTTGCGCTGACCAATCCGGGAATGTGTACGTACACTGTGTTTTCCATCGTCTGCACTTCCTTTCATTTGCAGGGGGTGTGTCCCTCTGTCTATATCTATTATAACACGCTAGCGTTATAATGCAATACCGGAGAATATCACAAAAATATAACGCTAGCGTGTTACTGATTTGTGCATATTGCTACCTTGTTTTTTATCCGCTATCGTGTTACTATACCCATAGAAGGGGGTGCAATTATGCCGCAATCAAAAGCACATATGCAAGCAACCCAACGATATGAGCAGAAAGCATATGATAAAGTCTTGCTCCGTCTAAAAAAAGGCGAACGCGACATAATTACAGCACACGCAACCGGGTATAGTGAGAGCCTGAACGGATATATAACCAAAGCCATTGAACAACGCATGGAACGCGAGAGCGCGACAATAAACCCCACACCCCGCACTAAAGAGGTAGGGTTATACGAGCTTCCCGCCGCCGCTGGTGCCGGAGAGTTCCTTGACAGTGACCGCTATACCGTCGTAAAAGTAGACGAGCGCGTCCCATCGTCCGCAACCTTCGGCGTACGGATCAGCGGGGACAGCATGGAGCCGGACTACCCGGACGGGTATATCGCATGGGTACGGCACTCTATTGACATCGACCTTGGCAAGGTCGGTGTATTTGTTCTGAATGGCACAGGATACATCAAGAAGATGGGACACGGGGAACTGCTGTCGCTTAACCCGGCGTATGAGCCTATTCGCTGGAATGATGATGATTCTATCCGGGTCAGCGGTATCGTGGTTGGGGTGACCCAAGATGTGTTTAGATAGCCTTATTTTCGGGAGGTTTGGCAATGGGGAGTTTTTTTGAGTTTGCGCAAAACAACAATCTTGGAACAAGGCTCATTATCGGCGGTATGCTCATTGCTATTGTCCTGCTTGCCTATGCCTTGTATAGAAGCAAAACACGGCATAAGCAAAAAGAACCGTATGCACCGCCATATGCACAGATAGCGCCCAAGAAGCAAGGCGATTATTACAGTATTGTCAGCTTTTGGAGCACCGACCACAACTCACAGGATTTAGTCATTCATAACATCAACCCGAATGCTGACGAGGCCAAAATGGTCATACATAAATCAAAAGACGGCTTTATTATGCAGATGTATAATAAGGACGGCGAAATTATAAGCGAGCACACGAAAATGACCATGTTCGAGTTGGCAAACAAGTTTATGGAACTGCGCCAGCCACCAAAATCACACCAGCCACCGCCATCGAAACGCCCAACCGAATCAAGACCCTTAGAGTTTAAGTAACCGGGAGCAAAAAGCTCCCGGTTTTCTCTTTGAAATTAACTTTCAAAACACTGGAAAGGGGTATCAATCATGGCAAAAGTGCGATACAACGGCGAGGGAACGTATTACCACGACATCAAGCGCGGAAACTGGCAATACAAGCTGGTGCTGGGCTACAGTGAGGACGGCAGGCCCATCCGTAAGACGTTTTACGGGAAAACGCAACAGGAAGCCAAGGCGAAGGGTGACAAAGCCCTTTCAGAGCTTAATGGGCAACGGGTCAGCGTTTCGCCGGATATGAAGCTGGGGGACTGGATGACGCTGTATATTGAGAGCTATAAGAGCGGCGCAGTACAGGACAAATGGAAAGACCAGCTTATAAGGCTTGCCGATTATCTACCTCACCATCTAAAAAGCAAAAAAGTATCAGATATTACACCTATTGAACTGCAAAAAGCTGTCAATGATTTTGCGGAATCAAAATCACACTCTTACATCAAGCAATATCGCGCCCTGATTAAAGCGGCGCTTGCGGAAGCGGTAGAGAATGGGATAATATCAAAGAACCCAGCCAGCAAAATAACCGCCCCAATGAAACCCACAAAACCGCGCAGGGCATACAGTCTTGCCGAAGCGTCTATTATCCTGCAATACGCGCCAGAGTATGATAATAAAATAATAGCCGCCGCTGTAATCACATTGCTATTGACAGGCATAAGGCGCGGGGAGTTACTTGGCTTAATGTGGAGCGACATCGACGGAGACACGCTTCACATCCAGCGCGGCGTATACATGCAAGGGAACAAACCCGCCGTCGAGGATTACCGAGCCAAAACAAGAAGCAGTATCCGCGATGTACCGCTTATATCAATCGTTAAGAGCGCCATCGAAGCATTGCCGCGCAAAAGCCTGTACATCTTTCCCGATAGCAAAGGCGGCTTAATGGATGTATCTAACTTTACACGCGAATACAACAAGCTATTTGCATACATAAATACCCGCAAAAAACTATTCAAGCTATCCCCGCACTGTTTGAGGCATACATACGCCACACTATCGCTGGACAGCGGCGCGAATCTCCGTACTGTACAGCTATTGCTAGGGCACACCGACCCCAAAACCACGGCGCGATATACCCACCCCGACGAGGACGCAAAAAGGCACTCTGCAATGCTCTTGATTGACCATTTATCCGGTAGCAGAGGGTCAAAAACGCAAGACAACGCGCAAGACAACGAGATAAAACAAGTTAAGACGAGTTAGAACAAAACCCTTGCAAACACTGATTTTTCATTGCGGAACAAGGGGCATTTATTAGACTACGGACCAGAAGGTCGAGGGTTCGAATCCTCCACGGCGCGCCAGCAAAAACCGCCCAATCGGGCGGTTTTAAGTATATAGTGGAAACTTTTATGCCGCATATAATTTCGTCGTTTTAGCGTTTGGGGACTATTTGGGGACTAAGGCGCAAAAAAGAGACGAAAAAGGCGGTCATTTCTGTCCGTCCTGTGCTGTCATCATAGGTGGTTTCAACAAAGAATTCTAACGGGCTGAAATCCAAGCCCGTTAAATGGGTGATATACCCTCGAATGTCTGCAAGAAGATTTTTATGTTCCTTTCCCACCATATCCGCGATCTCGCGGCTATCGATTGTGTGAATGGATTGCGTTTTCATTAGCTCATTCATGTGTTATCCTCCTTTTTTTCGTCCGCTGATCGATGACTGCGCGATCACCTTGCCATCAGCCGTCGTAACCGTCGTAATGGTCTGCCGTCCGTTGATGACGGTGGTGATCGTCGTGCCGTAGTCGTCCGTGTGCGTATATGCCACAGCCTCACAGACATGCGCATGAGTTTTGGCGATGTAGATGATGGCCGATAGCGCAACGATGGCGACACATGCCATAATACACAGGAAGCGGATGATGTCGCGTTTGGCGCACAGGGCGGCGGCTTCGATGTTACTCATGGCCCGCCTCTTCCTGTGCGGCCTTGAGGCCATCGGCATACCCGGCGGCGTATTCTAGGTTTAGGGTACGACGTAGGAGGTCTATGAAGGATTGTTCGTCGCCGGTGAGACCGTCGGCGGGTAATGGGATGTTTGTTTCCATAGAAAAATTCTCCTTTTTCTTGATTATTAGGAGCGGATACGGTATACTAAACTTACAGAGGTTGGGTATACCGTACCCGCATGGCCTGTATCAGATTGCCGTCTGATATGGGCCTCTCTCATGCCACTTGGAAGCGGCGGGCTTCTGCGGTCTTGGTGTAGCGGGCGGCGACGTCGGGCAGCTCCTTCCTGATGGCGGTGGCGTCAATCCGCTGCGTAGTGTACGCTGTGTACTTGATGGTGAAGATGTCGGCCTGTAGGGTGTCAACGCCCTGTGCGTCCATCGTGGCGGCGATGGCGGCCTTTACCGCCTCAGCTTCGGCTTCCAGCTCGCGGATCATGGCTTGCAGTTCCCGGTAGTCTCTCGCGGCTTTGATGATGTCGTTGTTGGTCATGGTCTTTCCTCCTTTGTTTTCAAGATCGGGGAACGGCGGCGGCATCTTCCTGACTATAGTCCTTCATGGAGGCTTTCACAGGGATATGGCCGGTCGCTTTGTCCGTCATTCTCTTGACGGCGTTCCCTTGTTCTCTTGCTATATTTATTATATACTTACGGACGTATATTGTCAAGAGGTTTTGCTATAAAATAATATACAAATATACTTCCGTAAGTTTGTGCAATTTGCCTATATACTTCCGTAATGCTTTGTGGTATAATGGTATTGTAAAAAGAGTGGGCGCAGTTATGCCACGCCCTCGGGCAGCAAAAAGGAGGAAAGGATATTGTCACAGGAAAGCAAAGCATCCACACGGGCAAAGAATAAATACCGCGACAAAACATATGACCGAATGGAGATTGTCATCCCCAAAGGGCGCAAGGCCGAGTTACAAGCCCATGCCGCCAGCCGGGACGAAAGCCTCAACGGGTTTGTCAACCGCGCCATTGACAACCAGGTCGAGCGGGACAGGGGTGGTGCGGACACAAGATAACGTAAGATACGCAAGGTTGCAAGCAGATACGCAAAATTATGAACGGATACTGCTTGACAAATGGCGCTCATATGGTATACTAAAGGTGCCGAATGGCATACTCTATACCGGGCGGTCGCGCCCGATGATTGCCGCATGTCGCCAGCGGGGTATAAGAGTGTGACTTGCTAATATTCGCCGCGTGCCTGTGGGCGGGGTATAAGACACAGGCTTGAAACAAAGGATTGCCCCTCAATCGAGGGGCTTTCTCTTGGAATGAGGTAAATGCAATGGTTGAAAACGGGTTATATAAAGTCAAGGACAAGTATTATTCCGATTTTCCCCATGAGAAGCATATCCACAACAAAAGAGGCAGGCCGTTTTACTATGCGTTCAAGGATAGTCGCGGCATTTATTGGCTCATACCTCTTAGCAGCCAAGTAGACGCATACAGACGAAAAATAGAGGATGTGGAAAAAAGAAGGGGTAAGGGGAATTGTCTGACATTCCATATTGGGTTAATCGCAGGAGCAGAACGGGTTTTCAGAATCTGCAATATGATACCTGTAACCGATGAATACATAGCCGGGGAGTTCGTCTTTGACGGCTTGCACTATATCGTTAAAGACAAAAACCTCATTAGAGAAATTAGCGAAAAATCAAGAAATTACATAAAGCAACTTGAGCTTGGCAGGATGACTTCACAGGTTGACGCATTGGGAATCCGAAAAAAGCTACTTTCATAGGCGGTCCGCTTCACTATGCCCCTGTGACCGCGCCGGTCACCACCGAGCGTGACAAAAAAGCGTGACAAACGTGACACTCAAAAGCGTGACAGCGTGACAAAGCGTGACAGCCTTCTGGCGCAAGGGAATAAGGGGCATGAAGGCCTAATACCACTCCCTAGTCGAACAATGGAGGAGCAAAGGGAAATTCAATCGGCTGGAGATCCCATTTACAAGCAATCAAAGCCGCGACGAAGCCGCTAAAAACGGAAAAAAGGCGGCATTTTCTTCAAGGTCGGGCGCATACATCCGATACAGGCGCGGTAAGCCGACACTCACCGCGCCTACGCTCTGTTGCTTAGGCATTCTGCTTTGCAGAGCATTTTTCACATCTTACCGTGGCTCCGAAAATGCCATCTTCTTCTACCATATAGATGCCGTCCTCGCGCTCAATCTCGATAAACGTATCGGAATCTACGGTATGCTCCGCGCTGCAATCCGGGCAAATCGTGGTAATGAACTCGTCGCCGGTCAACCTCACCTTGTAATTCTCGCCGTTTAGATAATACGGACGAGAATTGTTGACATATGCGGGCTTCTCTGCTTGCGTGGGTTTGTTTCTGAGATTCATGTGAATCTCTCCTTTTTATTGTAATCCCTTTCGGGAGGCCTCGCCATTTAGGTCGCCTCGCCCCTCAAATACTGTTCAATAGCTGCCCGCGCCTGTTCAAAGCCAAACGCCACAATTGCCTTGTATCCCTGTGCCGCCAATGCGTCAATCCATACCCGCTGCGTGTCTTGCACTCTGCCCCCGGTGGCTTTCAGCTCGATATACAGGCCGTGATAGCCCCCACGCGCCACGGGTAGGCATATGTCGGGTACTCCCGCTCGGACGCCTTGCGCTTTAAGGTGTGCGCCCTCGATGGCGCTTTTCCGGCTCCCGCCGTTTGGGATATGATGAAGCAAGGTAAGTTCCGGGTGCTGCTTTTCCATCATCCGCGCCCATTGAAAGAGTGCTACCTGTTCCCCGGCTTCATGCTGCCGGCGGCGAGCGGGAGGGATGCCTAAAGACCGACAGTCGGCAACGTCCAGCTTGCCGGACGCTACACCGTAAAACTCCAGCGCTTGGTTGACTTCGCGTTTCGTCGGCATGGTGTCACTCCCTTAATTCGCAATGTGTAGCTGGTCATAGATGCCGCGCATCTCATCGGCGTATGAAGCACCGGAAGCGTAAAGGTAAATCGTTGACGCGGCGCGGTAAATCTTCTTCAAGTCCGCTCCTTGCCCTTTGTTGGCTTCTTCCCATACCTGCTGTGCAAGGCGCTGTATTTCCCATTCGCCCGGTATCGGCACATCGCGGGGCAATTCGTAGAGCCCGCCATCAACCGCTATCATCCGCTGCGCCAAGTCCCGAATGACAGCGTCCCGCTCGATGGATAGTCTTTCCAACAACGCCCTGGCTTCGGGCGGGGGATCGGGGGGCAGCTCACAATCAACCGCCAGCCGGAAGCGGACACCCATTTTTTCGAGCTTTCTGATCTCCGTCATAGGCGCACCACCTGCCCTTCTGCGAATGTGGTTAAACCAAGGGGGTCACATATTGACCCGACTGGTTTTAGCTGACCCTCTTGACCCCCTTCACTGTTTCCAATGGTTACAAGCTGACCCCCTTGGTCAAGAAGGTCAAGGGGGTCAAGGTCATCTTGCCGGGTATGTTGACCCCCTTGAAGATTCCATACCCATACATCGCCCTCTTTTTTGCTCTCGATGCCCATTTCCTTTTTTGTCCTCTTAACTGTCTTTTCCGAAAATCCGTTTGCCTTTGTCGCGTCCCATACGGCACTTGCGAGTACAGGGCCATCCGCCAGCAACGCCTTTAGATGGGCTGCACACTCGTCTCGTTCCGGTGCTTCGCGGGGTTGTTGCGTCTTTGTTGGGCTGTATAGCTCTTCTGCCGTTAAATCATGGTCAACGCCCGCCCAGAGAAATCCCCTATCCTGTGACAGCTCAAACAGGATACACGGCGCGTCGCCTTTGACAAGGTTTGTCTTGCTCGGAGCTATGGCTCTGATACTGCTCGGCCTGCCGTCGCTGTCTTTTAGCCGGCCGAGAGTCCAAACGGAACGGAACAGCCCGTTTACCGCTGCGCTGCCGATGCCGAAATTGACGGAAAACCCACCGTTGCCGCTTGCGCCTATTTTTGAAATGTGTTGAATAACTACGACAGCGCAGTTGTATTTTTCCGCTAGCACCTTCAACGGTTGTAACGCGGAGGTTGTAGAGTTGGCGGAATTAAGGTCTACCCTGCCGGGTAAAAAGTGCTGTAGCGTATCAATGACGCACAGTGATGGCTTTACAGCTTCAAATAGCTGCTTGAGTTCACCGCTGCCGATCTGTGGCAGCATACCATCCGGGGCGAAATGTATATTGCCTAAATCCGCGCCAAGCTCCGTCATGCGGGGTACGAGCGTGGTACTGGGGTCATCATCGCCCGACAGGTACAGAACGCGCCCGCACTGTAGCGGCTCCATCCCGCCGCCCACAGATTGCACGCACCCGCCACTGCTGACGGCGGCGGCAACGGCGCACAGTTTGAACGTTTTTCCAATTCCGGCAATGCCTTGGATAGAATTCAATGCACCTTGTACAAGCACATCCCGCCAAAGCCATTTAACAGGCCGGATAATTACATCGGCTGCACAAAGTGGGGTGAGCCTTTCGGGAGGTGGCGCTAGGTCTGCCAGTGCGTCAGGCGGGAGTTCCCGCAACCTCGCGGCTGTTTCTGATTGATTCAATGTGCTTCACCTCGTTTCGCAGGATTGAAAAGACGCTGACCTGTTCTTTTCGGTTTGTTTTCATCAGCTCATCTAATAGATACTCCACGCGCCCAGCCTCACGCAGCACATGGCTGAACTCGTCGGATAAATGGTCGTCCATCGAATGGGGGCGCAGCCGTTCGTGTTCGCTCTTTAACCACCTTTGATGCCACAGTGCCGTAAGCCATGCCCTCCTCCACCAGTCCTCAAATCCTATCGCGAGGGCCTTATCCTCGGCATGTTTGGCGGTCGCCTGCTGTATTCTGCGTCGCTCAGCCGGGGTCAGTGGCTTGTCCGAAAAAAGCCCTAAAGAAAAGGCCCGGTCGAGCTTACGGGCGGCGTCTATCGGGGATAGTCCGTCCATGCGCGACACAAGCGTTACGGCATCGCCTTTGGCATGACAGCCAAAGCAAAACCAATGATCGGCATAGACTTTCAAGCTGCCAGTTTTCTCGGCGTGGAAGGGACAGCCTATATACCTGGCGCGGTTTGGGTGTAAGCCATACAGCGCGAACACTTTCGCGAGCGGGACGCGGGTACGGATTTCTGTAAAGATGTCCGTCATTCCGCAACCCCGCGAATTGCGCCGTACTGCGACTGTGGCTCTCGCATGGCAGACTTGGCTTCCCCAAAAAAATACCGCTCCAAATTTTCAATCGTCACAAGATGCTTAGTCCCTACTCGGCACGACGGCACAATTCCCGACAGAACGGCTTGACGGATCGCACGCTCGGTGATGGCGGTGTGAGGGTCAATTTCGCGAAAATGGGCGGCAGCTCCGGCAATGGTCCGGGTGCGTTGCATGGTCATTGTTGCACCGCCTTAATCTCAAAGATTTCATCAAACTCGCAGCCCAGCGCGTCACAGATTTTTTTCGCCGTCGGCGGCAGTATTGACCGTTTTCCTTGCAGTATATAGACAATGTACCCTTGTGAAATGCCTGCCGCCTTTGCCAGCCCTGCGCCCGTGAATCCCTTGCGAATCATGCTGATTCTGAGCTCTGCTTGCCTAACTGTTATCATAATAATCACCTCTGTTATCTATCGTATCACATTGAGGTCTATAAAAATAGTTGGAAATATTATTGACAATCAATAACCCATGTGATACAATCAATAACATTACAGGTATATTGTAAGGAGGTCGTGCTTTGAAGCCGTATGACAGAAAAATTGTCGCTTCCAGACTAAGGGAATTGAGAGAGCGTTGCAAATGGACGCAAAACGATGTGGGAGAAAGGCTCAATAGCTTACTTGGTGCCAAAGCTCTTAAGTTGATGGAATTAGACGAGGACACAGGGAAGGAAACCGTTTCGCAGCTTGAAACCTTAAAAGGAAAAAGAAATATCTCACAAAACCTTGCCTTTGCATATGCCGAAATATTCGATGTGTCTTTGGATTATATATATGGACGTACTGATACATGGCAACACGACTATAAAGAGGCAAAGGAATTGCTTAGATTATCGAATGAAGCAATTGATGCCTTGCGCTTGCTATCTGAACCGCATGAAGAAGACGACGAGTATGACGAGCTCGAAAGAGACGATGATCTCCGAGCAATGAGTAAGTTAATTGTTGGGCTTGTGCATGAAGCTGATATACTGCGCAAAATGGGAACGTTGAAATACTATAAACATGAACTATCCTATGCGCAACACTTGTCAGATGATGATTTTGAGGCCGAATATCCGTCCATGTTCGATATGATTTATGCCTCTTTGTTAGACACAAGTGGACGTAAAGCACAATATATCGAACGCGCGCACGAATCTATTGACCGCATACATTGGGAAATATCACGTGAATTTACAAAAATGGTTGATAGCGTTTTAGATTCTCTTGCAACCGAAGATTTAGCAGATGGGTTAAAAGACGAAGAATGGATTGAAATAGTTGCACGTAAACGCTTAGAACTACAGGAGAGACGCAACGCCTTTGCAAAAAGAAACGTCTCAGAAATGCTCGCTGATTTAGACAAAGAATATGAAAGGTTAAAAGAATCCATATTAGGGGGCACAGTTGATGGCGAGCCATGAAAAGCGCGGTGACAGTTACCGCATTGTGGTATCGACCGGATATACATCTGATGGTCGGAAGGTACGCAAATCCACTACATGGACACCCGAGCCCGGTATGACGCCACGGCAGGTCGAGCGGGAGTTACAGAGACAAAAGGTTCTTTTTGAGGAACGTATAACCTCTGGGCAGTTCCTCCCGGCAAACGTGAAGTTTCAAGAGTTCGCGGATCGGTGGATGACGGAATACAGCGCTAAGCAACACAAGGCCAAAACGCAAGAAGCAAACCGGGCGGCTTTGGAGCGTATCAATGCCGGGATAGGACATATCCGGCTTGACCGCTTACAGCCCCACCATATCCTTGCATTTTTGAACCAACTGGAAGAGCCGGGGCAAAACAAAAGAACAGGCGCCGGCCTGTCCTCAAAGACAATACAGAATATTTACAGGGTGATTTCCTCCATCCTCTCCACCGCTACCACATGGGGCATTATCGCCCATAATCCTGCGCAGCGTGTCAAGCCCCCAAAGGTTCAGCGCAAAGAGGCAAAGAGCCTTGACGATGAGCAGACAATGCGTTTGCTTGTAGCGTTGCGTAGTGCGCCGATAAAATACCGCACAGCGATTGAGGTCTTAATCTTCACAGGAGCACGGCGTGGTGAAATGCTCGGCTTGATATGGGATGATGTGGATTTCGATAATTGCACTTTGAATATAAGCAAGGCATCCCTGTATCTGCCGGACAGGGGCATATATGAAGATACCCCAAAGAATGACGGCTCTCGTAGGGTGATAAAACTGCCCCGTACGGTGATTGACACGCTTCGGACATACCGGGCATATCAAGCGGAGGAACAGTTGAAATGCGGCGACCAGTGGCGCGGCATGGGGCATATCTTTACACAATGGGATGGATCACCTATGCACCCGGACACATTGACAGGATGGTTCTGTAAATTCGTCCAGCGCGAAAATGCCGTTATTGATAAACGCAACGATCTGGCGGAGGATGAAAAGGCGACGTTGCGCTTCCCGGCTATATCTCCCCATAGCCTACGCCATACCAACGCAAGCCTTTTAATTGCCTCCGGCGCAAATATCCGCACGGTCGCCGCACGGCTAGGCCACGCACAAACAAGCACCACGACGAACATATACAGCCATGCTATTAAAACGGCAGATGCTATCGCCTCGGACGCGCTAGAAGCTGTGCTGATGGCAAAACAGGGTTGATACTCTTGGGGACTATTTGGGGACTATGGGGACTACAAGCGGTAATAAGTTATGAGAAGATATGACAGGAGTGACGACTACAACTATTGAAATGTAAAGAGTTATGACAAGCTGTTAAAAGCCGTAAAAGGCATAGTTCTTAGCTACGGACCAGAAGGTCGAGGGTTCGAATCATCCACGGCGCGCCAGCATTTGACCCTGTAGTTTTGCGGCTACAGGGTTTTTGGCGGCACTATCTTGACAAAACGGGAGTTTTTATGCTAAAATACTCATGTAGCCAAGCCTTGGAATGTCTTAATTTCAAAGGAGGTCTTACAAATGAGTAAACGGATTGACAGAAGGGTCAAGATTATCCCCTCGCATACAGACAGCGCCCCGCAAATACGGGCGGTGATTCGAGGGAAGGAACAGCACCATGACGTGGCTGTGGTAGACATCTGCCGCAGAGGGTTGCGGTTTTACTCCGAAAAAGAGCAAAAAAAAGGCGAGGTACTCAACATAGAGCTGTACATATCCGATGCGGACCGGAGTCTCGCACTCGGTATTAAAGCCAAAATTTTGAATGATTACGGCAATCATCACTATGGCGTTAAGTTTTACCGTTTTTTGTATTTGTGGGAAATGTCCTGCATAGAAAGGTTTATATACAGGAAGATTAGAGGCGCAGGGTAGCCATAATTCCCTATGGTAGGCAGCTCACCAAAACGGCAGTTTCTACAGGAGGAAGGAAGATTCCAGCCATGAAAAGATTAAAAGCCGCCGTGATCGGCGCGGGCAGCACCTATACGCCGGAACTGATCGAAGGGTTTATCGCCCGGCAGGATACATTGCCCTTTGAATCCTTTGCGCTGATGGACATCGACGGGACACGCCTTGAGACCGTAGGCGGTTTGGCCAAGCGTCAGCTCCAAGCCGGAGGGTTTCGCGGCGAGACCGTCCTGACGACAGACCTCCACCGTGCCCTTGACGGCGCGGACTTTGTTTTTGCCCAGATGCGTGTCGGAAAAATGGCGGCACGCGTCCAAGACGAGAAGATTCCGTTGAAATACGGACTGCTTGGCCAGGAAACCACGGGCGCGGGCGGCTTTATGAAAGCGTTGCGCACCGTTCCCGCCATGCTGGACGTAGCGGAGGGGATGAAGCGCGGCGCGGCGGACGGAGCGTGGCTGATCAATTTCTCCAACCCCTCGGGCATCATCGCCGAAGCCCTGCTCAATCTCACCGATGTCAGGATGATCGGGCTGTGCAACTGCCCTATCAACATGCTCAAGGAGATTACCGTCACGATCGGGACCGATGATTATACCTATGAATATGTGGGCCTGAACCATTTAAGCTGGATCACCTCGGTAATCAAACGCGGCGATACGGAAAATCTGGTTGCCGCGCTGTCGGGCGAAGCGGGAGCGACCATGAAAAACGTGCCCAAGATCGAGTATGACCCGTCGCTATTGCGGGCCGTGCCGTATATCCCGTCGTCCTACCTTAGCTATTATTACGCCCGCGAGGAGCAGGTGCAGAAATGCCGCGAAGCCGGGCAGACCCGCGGCGAGATATGCCTGGAACTTGAGGAGAAACTGCTCGCCCAGTTTTCCGATGAAAGCCTTGCCATTAAGCCGCCCGAGCTGGAGAAACGGGGCGGGGCGCTCTATTCGGCGGCGGCGGTCTCGGCAGCCGAATCAATCGCCAATGATAAACGCGAGCTTCATGTCGTGGCCGCTAAGAACAACGGCGCCGTGCCGTTTATGGACGTTAACGATGTGGTAGAGGTGGCTTGCGAGCTAGGCAGAGACGGCGCCTCCCCTCAGCCGGTGACGGTGTATAATGACTATATCGTTGGCTTGATGCAGTCCGTCAAGGCGTATGAAAAGCTCACAGTCCGCGCCGCCGCCGGCGGGGACCGGGACGCGGCGCTGGCCGCGCTGATGGCGCATCCTCTGATTGGCGACTACGCCAAAGCCAAGCCGTTGCTGGACGAAATGTTGGAGGTAAACAGGGAGCACCTGCCGAGGTTCTTTGCGTGAATAAACTGATAACGGGCGCTAGGCGGAGACTGATTGTTTTGCTCCTGGCCCTGCTTCTGCCACAAGGCTGTGTTATACCGGCAGATATGGATTACGCGCCTCCCGAGCCCATCGTGGCGGCGGGGGGCGCTGGCATGGCGCAACTTCCAAGCCCCTCGCCGCCCCCGACTCCAACCCCGCCGCCCGACCCATCATCGGAACCATCTCCCGAACCGTCGCCGGAACCCGAGCCGGCGGTGATTACCCTGCAATTCGCCGGAGATATTTTACTGCACAGCGGCCTGATACAGCACGCCAAGACGGGCGATTACGCCTATGATTTCAAACCGTTTTTCGAGGCTGTCAAGCCTTTTATCGACGGCGACCTCATTTTATGTAACATGGAGACGCCGGTAGACGTTTACGGGGGCAACAAGAACCTGTCCACCTATCCCCTTTTCAACGCTCCCTATGAAATCCTTGAGGGCTTGCGGTACGCGGGGTTCAACCATCTGATCCATGCCAACAACCATGTCTTTGACAAAAAAATAGCCGGGCTGGAGGCTACGCTGGAGAATTTCCGCCGCGCCGGGTTTTCTCACACGGGGACGTATGCCGACGAGGAAGCGCTCCGCATCCCGACGGTGCTGAACGTCAAGGGGATCAAGGTAGGCGTCCTCGCCTACACGGACTCGGTCAACGGGCTGGAGCCATGGGTTCCGGCGGACAAGCTGTCTTTCGCGGTGCGCCGCTTCATATCGTCCGATCTCAGCAGCCTGCCGCGGATGACAGAGGATATTGCCGCCCTGCGCGAGGCGGGCGCCGAGGTCGTTATCGTCTCGCTCCATTGGGGCGCGGAGTATGTTGACGCGCCCACCGAAACGCAGCGGACAATTGCGCGGGGTCTATGCGACGCCGGAGCGGATGTGATCATGGGGCATCACTCCCACTGCGTACAGCCTATCGAGCGATATATCCGCGAGGACGGCGCTGAGAGCCTCATCCTATACTCGCTGGGGAATTTCTTTGCCGATCAAAGCGGCAAAGACCCGCCCACCCTCAAAACACAGTACGGTATGCTGGTCAGCCTGACGGTGACGAAGACGCCGGAGGGCGCGATCATTTTAGGGGACTGCACCGTGATCCCGACCCTCTGCGGCAGGGTGAAGGGAGAAACCTCAACCCTCTATACCCTCCTGCCGCTGTTGAACGCCGAGGAAACGGCCGCCCCCGTGACGATCTACGGCTCATCGTCCGTCACATGGGGGGAGCGCGCGTATGAGCATGTCCGCAAGATCGTGGGAGACGCGTTTATCCGGCAAGCCCCGCCCGCATAACGCGGTTTTCCAGCAGAATACGATTATGGGTGGCTCCAATGGAATTGAATTACATCTTTTCCCTCTGTGGGACCGTTCTGTACTATGACCCCCGCACCTTCCTGCGGACGCTCTGGAAAGACGAATCGCGGGCGTTGCGGCTGTACGACGCTGTGTTTGGCAGCCCGGAGTGGCGGATGCTGGAGGACGGCGGCGTTTCGAGGGAGGAGGCGCAGGAATGGCTCTGCCGCCGCGCCCCCGCCGAGGCCGAGCAGATAAAGCTGGTGCTGAAGCACTGGCTGCGCTGCCTGACCCCCCGCTGGGAAACAGTCGAGCTGCTGCTGGACATGAAAGAGCAGGGCAGACGGCTATTTTTCGCCGCCGCGCTCAACGCGGACGGGAAGGATTACGTCCTCAAGACCTACCCCTTCATGTCCCTCTTCGAGGGCGGCGCTTTCTCCTGCGACGGCGGCGGGCCGATGGTCGAGTCCCTCTGCACCCTCTACCGCCTCGACCCGGCGCGGAGCGTCTTTGTCGGCACGGACAGCGAGGAGCACAAAGCCGCCGAAGCCGCCGGATTCCGCAGCGTCTTATTCACCGGCGCGGAGAGGCTGCGGGACACGCTGATTTGACGGGCGGAATAACCACGATTGAACCGTTCGACATTCTCTGATATACTAAGGAAGTCGGAGGTAGTAGTATGGAATTGATTGTTCTTGGTAGAGACTTCACGGTTTGTAAGATTCACAGCATAGCAGAAGCAGATTTATCCGGTGAGTACGTGTTTGTCGCAAAGACAGATGATGAGGTTTCACTGGTATGCGAGACGCGATACACTCCACAAAACGCTGTTGCTGTTGAAACAGGTTGGAAAGCCCTGAAAATAGCTGGCACTCTTGACTTTGGGATGGTAGGCGTTATCTCAAGGATAACAGGGATCTTGGCGCAAGCAGAATTATCTGTCTTTGTGGTTTCCACTTACAACACGGATTACATCCTTGTCAAAGCATCAATCCTTGAAAAATGCTTAGATTTGCTTGAAACAAACGACTACATGATCCAAAGATGAAAGGGGCATGACACTATGACCTTCCTCGATTTAGCAAAAGCACGTTACTCTGTTCGCAAATATCAAGCGAAACCCATTGAGCCGGACAAACTGGCGTATGTGTTGGAGGCCGGGCATGTCGCTCCGACCGCGTGTAACAATCAGCCGCAACGCATTATGGCCATTACCGCTCCGACAGAACTGGCGAAGGCCGATGAATGTACCCCATGCCGTTTCGTCGCTCCGGCTGTTCTGCTGGTTTGTTTATGATAAAACGGTTTCTTGGAAACGCAAGTTTGACGGAGCAGACAGCGGCGTTTACTCCGATTACCGGATGGGATATGATGGAAAGACTGGGGGTGGGCTATACTTTTGCCAACACCACCGAAGCGCGTGCTTGGCCATGGGAAGAGAGCAAACATATCGGATGGGACACCGAATCCGCGTGGGGGCAACCGCTGATTGAGCAGTGGCATTTCCAGTCGATTGCGGTGAAAGGTTTTGACAGCTACCGGATGTGTGTGTCATGGACGCCACACATGGATGATAATTACATCATCGACAAAGCGTGGCTTGATAGAATCCAGCAGCTTGTTGACTGGGCACTTGACGCCGGGTTGAAGGTAATCCTTAACACCCATCATGAAGAAGAAATCTATCAAGCCATCCGTGATAACAACTATGCGGAAGCCAAAACGCGCCTGACCGCCATATGGTCGCAGGTGGCCGAACGGTTCAGGGATTATCCTGAAACCCTGGTGTTTGAAACCATGAACGAAGCCAACTTTTTAGAGCATTACGGGAGCGACAAAGGCAGCTGGCTTGGAGCAAACGCATATGAGCAAAACTTGCTGATCGATTCGGTCAACAAGCTGAACAAAGACGCTCTGGACATTATCCGTAAGAGCGGCGGTTATAATGATAAGCGCGTCGTCATGCTGTCCGTACCCGGCGCGCAGGCATGGACGATTCCGTTTATGAACATACCGGACGACGATCTTTACATCATGCTCGGCGCTTTCGGTTACCAAGGAGCCTTCATCAATGACGAAAACATCAAAATCATTCAATCGCTGCTTGACAAAGACATTGGGTTCGTAAACAAGGAAGACAAGCCGGGTGGAATACATCGTGATGAATCAGAGGATTTGCTTAAGTATACCGAAAGGCATTTTGGAGAACTTGCCGCGATGGGGATTCCGTCGTTTTGGTTCGGCGGTTGCGCGTCAAAAGAGGATGAAACACATTCCTTCCTCAACCGTGTAACCGGTGAATGGGTTTATCAATCGTATTTAGAAGCGCTCTTCGCGGCATATGGCCGCTGAACTGTGCGGGGCATAACATTGTGTGAATAAAATGGGATGACGCGCCACAAAGCGATTGACAACCGCCGTACGCCTATACTATAATGTAACGGTTAGGAGGAGATGCCTTTGCCACGCGTATTCAATTTTTCCGCAGGCCCCGCTATGATGCCGGAGCCTGTGTTGCTCCGTGCCGCCGCGGAGATCGCGGATTTTGGCGGGACCGGCATGTCGGTCATGGAGATGAGCCACCGTTCCAAGGAATACGTCGCTCTCTTTGAGGGCGTGGAGACAAAATTTCGCACCGCGATGGGTGTGCCGGGCAATTATAAGGTCTTGTTCTTACAGGGCGGTGCGACGCTGCAATTCTCCGCCGTGCCGATGAACCTGCTCGCCCGTACAGGCAAAGCGGATTACGCCGTCACCGGGTTTTTCGCTCAAAAAGCCTTCAAGTGCGCCCGTATGTATGGAAATGTCCGTGCCGCCGCCGATACGGGGGATTATACCGCCATCCCCGGGCAGGAGGATTTGGATCTGGACCCGGGCGCCTCGTATTTCCATTTTTGCCACAACAACACCGTCTACGGCACCCGTTGGCCGTATCTGCCCGAGACGGGCGGCGTACCGCTGGCTTGCGACATGTCCTCGTCGATCTTGTCGGAGCCGATTGATGTTTCCAAGTTTGGCGTGATCTATGCCGGAGCGCAAAAGAACATGGGGCCGGCCGGGCTAACCGTCGTGGTCGTGCGCGACGATCTGCTGGAGATTCCCCCACTGCCCGGTACGCCGGACTTGCTGACCTATAAATCCCAAGCCGAAAACGGCTCGATGATCAACACGCCCGCTACATACGGTGTCTATCTGCTCGGGCTGGTTTTAGACTGGCTGGAAGAAGAGGGCGGCGTCGTGGCGATGGAAAAGCACAACCGCGAGAAGGCGTCGCTAATCTATGACTCAGTGGAGCGGTCGCCGGTCTTTGCCTGCAAGGTGGAGCCGCGCTCGCGTTCAATGATGAACGTCGTGTTTTCGTCCGGCTCGGACGAGACGGACGCGCGGTTTCTGAAAGAGGCCGCGGCGCGGGGGATGGTCACGCTGAAAGCGCACCGCGCCACCGGCGGTATCCGCGCCTCAATGTACAACGCCATGCCCCTTGAAGGAGCGGAGAGGCTCGCGGGATTGATTGATGTATTCAAGTAACTGGGCCTGAAGGGAGAGAGCAATATGTCATTCAACGGAAAAAAACTGACGCGGAAGCGAAACGGTATGCTCTGCGGCGTATGCCTCGGCATCGCCGACTATTTGGAGATGGATGTGTCGGCCGTACGCGTCCTCTGGGCGATTTTTGCCTGCTTCGGCGTGGGCATCTTAGCGTATGTCGCGGCCACATTTATCATGCCGTTAGAATAGGAGCTGTTTTATGTATACAATTAAAACCCTTAACCACATCTCACCGGTCGGGCTGCTGCGGCTGCCCGCCGAACTCTTTGCTGTGGACGCCAAAAGCGACACCCCCGCCGCTATCTTGGTGCGCAGCGCCGACATGCACTCCGCCGTGCTCAATGACGAGCTGCTGTGCGTCGCACGCGCCGGCGCGGGGGTCAACAATATCCCCATCGAGAAGTGCAGCGAGAAAGGCGTCGTGGTCTTCAACACGCCCGGCGCCAACGCCAACGCCGTCAAGGAGCTGGTCATCTGTTCCCTGCTGCTCTCCTCCCGCGACATCTGCGGCGGCATCGCTTGGGCCAGGGGCTTGACGGGTGACGATGTGCCCGAGCAGGTGGAGAAAGGGAAATCCTCATTTATCGGGCCGGAGATAGCGGGTAAGACGCTGGGTATCATCGGCGTCGGGGCCATCGGCGTCAAAATCGCCAACGCCGCCAACGCGCTTGGTATGGAAGTGCTGGGCTACGACCCCTATATATCGGTTGACGCGGCGTGGGAGCTGTCGCGCAGCGTGCGGCGCGCCTACAGCATCCATCAGGTGTTCGCCGAGTCCGATTACCTTACGCTGCATGTCCCGCTGAATAAAGAAACGAAGGAAGACCTTTCGGACATGCTCAAGCAGGTCAAGGTGGGCGTGCGTATCGTCAATCTTGCCCGCGGCGGCCTGATTGAGACGGAAGCACTGCTGGCCGCCCTTGACAACGGCACGGTGTCCTCCTATGTGACCGACTTCCCCGACGCGAAGCTGCTGACGCACCCAAGCGTCATTCCCATCCCGCATCTGGGCGCTTCCACGCCGGAGAGCGAGGACAATTGCGCCCGTATGGCAGTCGATCAAACCGCCGACTATCTGCGGTACGGCAATATTAAAAACTCAGTCAACTTCCCCGACGTTGACCTGCCCCCCGTGAAAGGCATCCGCCTCTGCGTCATCCATAAAAACCTCCCCAACCTCATCAGCGAGATTTCCTCCGCGATGGCCGGAGCAGGCATCAATATCGAGAATATGGCCAGCAAATCCAAAAAAGAATTAGCCTACACCCTTCTTGACATCACCGGCGGGACGCCGGGCGGCGCGGCGCTTGACCGCCTGCGCGGGCATGAGCACATCATCCGGGTGCGAGTGTTAAAAGCATAAATAAGTAACCCCCGCCAATGTTAAGCATACGCTAAACATTATGGCGGGGATTGCAATTTTTGCTTTACTTCGCGCCCGCGGCCCACTCATCCAGGCCCTTCATGATCGCGTTTAAGGTTTGGTAGCTGATTTCAGGCAGTTTGCCGCCAAACATTTTCTCTACCTCGTCGAAGCCTTTTTGTATGTACTTACGCATGTCCTCGATCTTGGACGGGTCTCCGCCGGTGATGGCCTTGGCGAAATCCAGAATGCGCTGGCTGGTCTGCTTTACACCGTAGTAGCCGTTCTCTCCGATGTCCTCTTTGGCCTTGGCGATCAGCGCGTTCTGCGCATCGGGGGAAAGGTCGGGATGCCAAGAGAAAGTGCCGTCGCCGTTGTCGATCAGCAAGTCCCAGTAGCTGTCAACTTTATTGGGGTCGATTGGGTTGAGGAATTTGTTTTTGCCGCTTGCCAGATTGTTGGCATTGACTTGGTTGATAAGATGGCTCACAAGATTTTGCAGATTTTGGACGTAGGCCTGATCCTTAATCCGAATTGACTGTATCGCGGCGTTGTCGCGCGAATACGTCACTTTCTCGTTCGTAGCGGCGCTCTTCTCGAAAACCACGGCCTCGTCTGTCGTGCCGGCTGTCTGCACGGCCGCCGTTGTGTTGACGCTGTTGGCCGCCACCGCGCTGGTGTTTACCGGGTAAGGATTGCTATTTACGCCTGTTACTCCGTTCATTTCGGTTCCCTCCGTTTTTATGATTGCATTTTCCTCTGTATACATATCGAAATAAAACCTGGGAGACTTTAACTATGGAAGCAAAAAAAAGCCTGTCTAAGTCGTTGCGCGCCTATTTTATCACCTTTCCGGCCATTCTGGTCAGCGTGCTCGCGCTGGCTGTCATCCTCCTGCGGCTCGTCTTTGAAAGCACCGCGTGGCTCGATGTGATGGCGTGGGCCGCCGCCGGCCTTGCCGCCGTCAATCCAGGCGCGTTCTTGCTGCTGATCCCGCTTTTAGGCTATCTGTCCAAAGCGCCGGGTGGGTATATCGTGGCCCAGGCGGTGACGATGGAAGGCGTCGGGCGGGACACGCTCGACCGCTGCGCCGCCATCGCGGAAGCCAAAGCCACACACCCCATCGCCGCTTGCCTGCGAGCCTTCTGCGGAGATGTGGCCGCCCCTCCCGACAAATTTGTCGAGATGGAGGGCTTGGGCGCGTCGGCGCAGTTTTCCAATCAGCTGATACACGCCGGGAGCGCGGAATACATGCGGGGACTGAAAATCGAAACGCCTGACGTCCCGGGCAGGAACGCTTTTATCACGCTGGAAGGGCGTTTGTTGGGGTATTATAATCTGCTCGGGCCGTCTGAATCAAGCAGCTTGAAGACGCGGCTGATTGCTGCTGCCGCCGCTTGCGCCGCGCTCAAGATCGCGGTATGGGTCACGCTGGCACTGACCGGGACAGACTATCTCACCGTCTTTGTCGGGTGCGAGACGGTATCGCTGGTCGTCGGGCTGATGGCGGCACGGCGGTTGTTTTGAGGCAAATATCCCCTATAGATAACGTAGCCGGCACTTCCAAAGTGCCGGTTATTTGTTTATAGCCTAAGTCTTTTTGCTTTGCTTTTCTGCCACATACTGTTTCAACACAGTTTCAAGGCCTTTCGCATGACTACATTGCTTTCTTGTACAGCGTGTTGGCTAAACCCGCATTTTTCATATAAGGCCAGTGGCCCCCTTAAACCGTCTTGGGTAAATGTTGTGTGTGTTGCGGCTTCGACATAGTCAAAACCATCAGCGGCGGCATCTTGGCAGATGTGCTTCAGCAATTGTGTGGCTATACCCATTCGTTGTATTCTTGGTGCGATTGCAAAGCAAAAAATGAATTTGGTCTTCTCCCCTGCACGGCATTCATTCAATGGAACACCATAAGAACGCATATAATTGATGCCTTCCTGACAATCCTCTTTTGTGTTGGCGTTGCACCATCCCACGATTTCACCGTCGCAATAGGCAAGATAGCCCTGTATGTTTCCATCCCGGACACGCTGAATACCTTGAAGCCTTCTTTCATCCGGCGATGAATACCAATGCTCCCCTCCATTATGATAGACTTTATCGCTGCAAAAAGAGATGCAATAGCACTTAGCTCTATCACCGGCGTCATTGTGGGGCGTCCGGTCAAAAAAACGAGCATACTCTTCCGCAAAATCAGGGGTTAATTTTCGGATTTCTATCTTCATTTTCCGCCTCCAATAATACAAATAGGCCGGACATTGACCTTACACAGTCAGTGATTTCTCCGCGATCAAAGTCACATCGGGGTGCAGATGCAGGAACGTCGCGGGGTTCCGTGTCGTGACGGCGGTGCTCTCCAGCAGGCCGCGCAGTACGTCCCGCTTGCTTTCGCCCTTGATGATGATCAGAATGGAGCGGGCGCGTAAAATGTCGCCCATACCCATCGTGATGGCCTGCTCCGGCACAGTGCCGTCGGCAAACCAGCGGGCGTTGGCCTCGACGGTGGCCTTGGCGAGCGGCGTGACGTGGACAAGCGATTCCAGCGTTTCATCCGGTTCGTTGAAACCGATGTGCCCGTTGGGGCCGATGCCGAGCAGCTGTAAATCGACCGTGTTTCGCTTGAAAAAGCCGCGCAGCCGTTCGGTCTCCGCATCGGGGTTGGCGGTATGGTCGGCGATGGTGACGTTTTCACGCGGCAAGTTGATATGATCAAAGAGATTGTCAAACATGAACTTACGGTAGCTGTCCTGCTCCCGGCAGCCTACATACTCGTCCAGATTGACGGTGCGCGCACGGGAAAAATCGGCTTTCCCGGCGCGGCAGGCTTCGGCCAGGCACCGGTAAATCCCGAGCGGGGTTTCGCCCGTGGCAAGCCCTAAGAGCATGTCGGGCTTTCGGGCCAGTGCGCTTAGGATGATCTCCGCGCCCTTTTGTGCGCTTTCCTCGTAGCTCTGCGTCAGGATGATGTTCATGGCTACATTCCCTTTCTGTTGTTAATTTATCGGACCGGCAGCTCGCCCGGGTTGACGCTCCAGATGTTTTCCTTGTCAATCAGTGGTAACAGCTCCGCCAAAGCGTCGGTCACGGCGTCGCTTTGCGGGAGGGAGAGGACCAATGCGGCGGTGGGCTCGAGCGTCTTTTGCAGCAAGGGTATCATAACGGACACGATCTCCTGTGCGTCGTCCTCTTCCGTAAAGCGGTGCGAATGCCCCCAATACCGGTAATCCGAAGACTCCGACGGCGCGTTGTCGGAGCGCAGCAGCCATGTCTTTACAAAGGCGGCCTCACGCAACAGGGTATTCCCCCGCCGGATAGCGTCGGACAGCGCCTCCCCGTCCGGCTCGTCAAGCAGCAGGCCGATTTGGTGCCGCGCGGCAATGCGGCGGGCGGAGACAGGGTCGTCAGCCAGACTTTCGGGGGGCAGGAAAAAGAGCGCGGGCAACCCTTCCTCTTCCAAAAAGTCCAAAAGGCGCCCGGTTGCGCTGTTGGACGCGCCGTCAAAGGTCAAGTAGACCGATACGGGGAACAATTCCGGGGGGGACGGCGACGGGCCAGATGGGAACGGGGTTGGAGGAAGGGAAACATTCGGCGAGGGAGTGGGGGACGGCAGGGAGTTTTGATATTCCTCATATCGTTCCACAATCAAAAACTCACGGGAACGGACGAACAGTTCATCGGAAAGCGTGTTGTTCCCGCTGCGGATGCGCACCATTGTACCCCATTGGGTCGAATATGTACTCACAGTAAAGCCGAATACCTCGCAAACCAACTCGATGGGGACAAAAAAGACCATGGAATCGCCTTCAACCACTTGGCGCAAGGGCGCCGTAAACCGTTTACTGCTGCTGAACGCGGTATTTTGTCGGAAAACGAATGTTAAATACTCTCTGTTGTTATATAGTGTGAAGTAATTTTCCTCGGGCGACCATTGGGATTGCAGCCCTAAACCGTTAGGCCCCGATATTTCGCCTGTCAGCACGATATGCGGCATCATAATGCCGTGGTTGGAAGAAGCCCAGGGCTGGTGCAGCAAATCAAAGGGGCTTACCCTCTGGTCAACCACCGCGAAATAGAGGGAATCCGCCTTGGCGGGCAGTGACACTATGACTAAAAAAAGCAAAAAAACGGAAGCAATAGGCCACAGCCGTTTCACAGGGTCACCTCCGTTTCCGAATTCCCTATTAGTATACATCTTCAGGCGGAAAAAATCAACACGACGGTTAAATTTGCCGCGACCTGCGGATGGCACGGGCTTGACAACTATGGCACGCTGTAGTATAATGCGGCTATTCGGAGAAGTACTCAAGTGGCCGAAGAGGCGCCCCTGCTAAGGGCGTAGGCGTGTTAAAGCGCGCGAGGGTTCAAATCCCTCCTTCTCCGCCATCCGGTCAATGTACGAACACCCTAAAAAACGCCGTGTTTTTTAACGGCGGGTTTGCAATCACGGTGTTTTTACAGTAGACCGAAACCAAAGCGAAAGAGCGTTAAGGTAAAATGCCTTGACGCTCTTTTGTTATGCTCTTTTTCCGGGACATAGGGAACGCCCGCTGTATGGCTACAAGTCAAGCCGAATCGTGGGCTTGGGTAAGCTACACATGAGGTAGTAGCAAATGAATGATAAAATCAAACTTGGCGTTATCGGAACTGGTATGGCTTGGGAACGCCTGCATTGGCCGGCGCTGGCGAAACTAGCCGACAAGTACGAGATAACCGCCGTCTGCAACAAGACGGTTGAGAAAGCGCAAACATTCGCAAGTTCTATATCCTTGCCGCCGGACAAGGTATTTTCCGATTACCGCGAGATGCTCAAACGGGATGACCTTGATGCTGTGATGTTCTTGTGCCTATCAGCGAAAATTTCGAGGTGGCGCAGGACGTTTTGAACAGTGGGCATCATCTGATTGCCGAGAACTTCCGGTACGACGAAGCGGTTGATACAGTTTACAGGATAAATCGGTCACGACGTCAATATCGGCTTTATCTGCTTTGCGGTACGTCATGCGGAACCCTCGCTTTCTGATAAATACTGCTTCAACTTTTCAAATTTATACCCCATGCGCACACGGAAAGCATCGTCACTGATTCCAAACACAAGACGCATTTGGGCAAGCATCATTTCAACATCTGCCAGCTCATCCAGTATATTTTCCAGCGCGTCGGGCTGCGGTGTGCGGTTCACATGCTTTTGCAGAGTGACGATCAGTTCGGCGCACTCTTCGACAGTCTGGCCGACTTGGGCGTTCAAGCCCCAACAGTCGAGGGCCGCTTGCATGAGAGCAACTTGCTCATTTGAAAATCCCACGGTCATGTATATTCCACCCCTGTCATTTCACCTAACAATTCCATTTGAGTTTCGCTGGGTTCGACTCATTTTCCACCGCGACGGCTCGGAGCGTGGCGGTATAGTCAAGACATAGCTCTTCCGCAATCGCAGCATACACATCATCGGCCGCGTCAACCCCCACTCGGTCATACGCCACAGCCGCCGCCGCGTAGAAGAACAAACCGAGTGAATGCGTCAGGGTATGTACGACTGCCGAACCCTGCCCGACAGCCCGTGCCGCCGCTTGAGCGGTCGGGTTGGCGTCCAGTTCGCGGGCGGCTTGGTGGCATTGATTGAGGATTATATCCTTGACCACGGGGAACTTTACTTTGCCGTCAAGATAGTCATGGGCTGCATTGACAGCACTGCGCGGACGGTCATCTCCGGGGCAATGTTTCTCAAAAATCGGCAGGAGCTTGGCTTCGGCGTAATCAAGGCACCATTTTCGTATTGTGTCCTTACTCTGCGTGTCAATCAGTTCCCGCAAGGCGACTGCGGACGGCGAATTAACATCGCCGAGCATTTTTCGTAGTTTTTTAGGCATATTTAATCCTTCCAATCGTTCCAATTCTGCTTATCGGGTGGCAACTGCCCGTTGTTATCGGCATAATGAACCGCCAAGCGGCAGCAGTAAAGAACGCACTTGCACGATTGATTACCCGCTCCGTAGTGCAGACAATGCTTTGTGTAGATTTCCTCTGCATCCTGCCCTTTGAGCGATTCAATATCGGGATAGCCGATGCTTACAAGGTGCTTCGCCATATTCTTGCCGATACCGGGGATTTTCGTTAGATTGCTCATTTGTCCACCGCCTTATCTATAAACATTATCCCGTCAAGGTGGTCGATTTCGTGGCAGAGCGTAGCCGCGAGGAAATCCGAACCGCTAACCGTTATCGGGTTGCCGTTACGGTCGAACGCCGATACTATTACGCTTTTCGGTCGGGTAACAGTTCCGCGCGGAGAACCCGGGGCGATGGAGCTTTCCATGACTTCCTGCGTTTCTTCACTTTCTTCGGTTATGGTCGGGTTTACAAGCTCAATCAAGCCGTTATTATCGTCCACGACAACCACACGCCGCAATACCCCGACATGAACCGCCGCACAGCCGTAGCCGCCG
>JAIRUW010000068.1 GCA_031254195.1 Oscillospiraceae bacterium | reverse complement strand
AGGCGGTGAACACATGCCCATCGACTTCGACGACCGCGAGGAGACAGCGGAGCAGGAGGAAGAACGAATACTGGCGCGGACGCTGACCTCGTCGGACGACAACGAGGGCAGCCTGCGCCCGCGCTTCCTCACGGAATATATCGGGCAGGAAAAGCTCAAAGACAACCTCACCATCTGGATCGAAGCCGCCAAGAAGCGGCGCGAGCCGCTTGACCATGTACTGCTCTACGGCCCGCCCGGGCTGGGCAAGACGACCCTGGCCGGGGTCATCGCCAACGAGATGGGCGTCAACATCCGTATCACCTCGGGGCCCGCCATCGAAAAGGCGGGCGACCTCGCCGCGCTTCTGACCAACCTCGACGACATGGACATCCTGTTTGTAGACGAGATACACCGCCTCAACCGCGCGGTGGAGGAAGTCTTATACCCCGCGATGGAAGACTGCGCGCTGGACATCATCCTCGGCAAAGGCCCGGCGGCGCGTTCCATCCGCGTGGACTTGCGCAAGTTCACCCTGATCGGCGCGACGACAAGGGCAGGGCAGATCACAGCCCCGCTCCGCGACCGCTTCGGCATGGTGACAAGATTAGACCTTTACACGTCTGAAGAGCTGACGCGCATCGTCGCCCGCAGCGCGGGCATCTTGAACGTGGAGATACAGCCCGACGGCGCGGCGGAGATCGCCGCCCGCTCCCGCGGCACCCCGCGCATCGCCAACCGCATCCTCAAGCGGGTGCGCGACTACGCGCAGGTGCGCGCCGACGGCATCATCACCCGCACCGTAGCCGACGAGGCGCTGTCCCGGCTGGACATCGACCAAATCGGCCTTGACGCGGTGGACAGGCGTATGCTGGAGGCCATCATCCGCAATTTCGGCGGCGGCCCGGTCGGTCTGGACACGCTGGCCGCCAACATCGGCGAGGAAGCCATCACCATTGAGGACGTCTACGAGCCGTATTTGATGCAGCTGGGCTTTCTGGCGCGGACGCCGCGCGGGCGGTGCTTGACAGAGCGAGCTTACAAGCACATGGGAATGTTGTACAGTGAACAGTTAACAGTTGATAGTTAACAGTTATAAAGAAAATAGGGGGGGTACTTATGGGGCGGTTGTTTGGTACGGACGGTGTTCGCGGGGTCGCGAACGAGGATTTGACGGCGCAGAGGGCATTTTTAATTGGGCAGGCGGCGGCTGTCGTTTTGACTGGGGCGGTTAAGCACAAGCCGATTATCCATATCGGCAAGGACACGCGTATTTCCTCGGACATGCTGGAGATGGCGCTGGCCGCGGGGATCACGTCGGCAGGGGCGGATGTTATGCTGGCGGGGTTTATTCCTACGCCGGCTGTTTCAAATCTGGCAAGGGAGCGCGCCGACGCGGGGATCGTTGTTTCGGCCTCGCACAATTCTTATGAGTTTAATGGGATTAAGATTTTCAACAGTGAGGGGCGTAAGCTGCCGGACGCTTTGGAGGACGAGATTGAGGCGCTGGCCGCCACAGACATACCACTGAAGACCCACGGCGACATAGGCCATATCCGACAGGACAAAAACGCTGTGGAGAGATACATCGAGTATCTCCTCGCTTGCAGTATGCCCGACCTTTCCTGTTTGCGCGTCGCCGTAGACTGCGCCAACGGCGCGGCCAGCGTAACGGCGAAGAAGCTCTTTTCCATGCTCAACGCCAAAGACCTCCGCATCATCCACAACGTCCCCAACGGGCGCAACATCAATGACCGCTGCGGCTCCACCTATCTGGAATCCCTGCGGAAAACCGTTGCGGACGGCGGGTATGACATCGGCATCGCGTTCGACGGCGACGCCGACCGCTGTCTCTGCGTCGACCATACCGGCAAGGTGACCGACGGCGACCGCATCATGGCGATCTGCGCGCGTCAGGAGCACGAGAGGGGCCATTTGCCGCACAACACATTTGTCTCCACGGTGATGAGCAATCTTGGGCTGCGCGTCTGGGCGGAGGAAAACGGTCTGCGGACCGTCAGCGCGCCGGTGGGCGACCGGTATGTCCTTGAGGAAATGCAAAAGAGCGGGTATCTGATGGGCGGGGAGCAATCGGGGCATGTCATCTTCCTGCGCCACTCCCCGGCGGGCGACGGCCAGCTTACCGCGCTGAAGCTGCTGTCGGCTATGTCGGAAACGGGGAAGAGCCTCGCGGAGCTAACGTCCGATATACCGCAATACCCGCAGACGCTGATCAATGTCGCCGTTACCCCCGGGCAAAGGGGGGCGCTGGCGTCCAACCAGGCGCTGGCGGAGGCGGTCAAAGCCGCCGAAGAGGCATTGGGCGCGAACGGCCGGGTGCTGGTGCGCCCGTCTGGTACAGAGCCGCTTATACGGGTGATGGTCGAAGGCAAAGACAGGGTCGAAGTGCGGCGGCTGGCGGAGGCTGTGGCGGATGTAATTAAAAAAACGTAGAAAAAACCAAAATATTGCTTGACAGACGAAAAATTAAGCACTATAATAAGAGCGTCCGTGTAAACGGAACAATTTTGCCCTTAAGCGACCCCTGAGTAAAGCGACCAGCTAAACCTGGACGATCGCGGCGGTTAACCACCGCTGGGCACAGAAAGAGGGAAAACAATGTACGAAGACAAAACCCTGACGTGCAAGGAGTGCGGAGAAGAGTTCACTTTCACAGCGGGCGAGCAGGAGTTCTACAATGAGCGCGGCTTCCTCAACGAGCCGCAGCGCTGCAAGAACTGCCGCGACAACCGCAAGAATGCTTCCCGCGCCCCGAGGGAATACTTTGCGGCCGTTTGCGCCTCCTGCGGGGGCGAGGCGAAAGTACCCTTCGAGCCAAAGACCGATCGTCCGGTCTATTGCAGCGACTGCTTCGCTCGCATGAGAGAAAACGGCTAAACAACGTCAAACGGGGGGCGGGAGCGTATGGCTTTCCGCCCTTTTGTTTATGCTAGAGCTGTTCCATAGGAGCGCAGGAAATATAAGGCGTGCAGATATAGCGAGCCTGCGAGCGTAATCGGAACGGCTTATATGACCGTTCGCGCTCCGTTATGGAACGCGACAGAAAGGACAAAATTATGGACATCACAAAAGACACCATCATCGGCGACATTCTCGACGCCAAGCCCCAGGCCGCGCCGTTTTTCATGGAGATGGGGATGCACTGCCTCGGCTGCCCCGCCGCCCGTAGCGAAACGCTGGCCGAAGCCTGTCAGGTGCACAATGTAGACCCGGACACGCTGCTCGAAAAAATCAGCGCGGTGTGACGCCCAGGCCCCTATGCCTCACTCCGCGCCTGCTGGCCGTTGCGTCGTTCATCCGCCCAACCGACCGTGTTTTGGACATCGGTGCCGACCACGCGCGGCTGCCGGTCTACCTGACCGAGCGCGGCCTGTGCGCCGCCGTGACCGCCACCGACATCGCCGAGGGGCCGCTGGCCCGCGCCGCCCGTACCATACGGGCGCACCGGCTGGAGGGCAGAATCCCCCTACTGCTGCGCGACGGCGCCGAAGGCCTTGACCCCGCGGACTACGACGCCGTGACCATCGCCGGTATGGGCGGGGACGCTATCCTGTCTATTCTCAAAAAAAGCCCGTGGCTGTGGGATAAACGCCTGATTTTGCAGCCGCAGACCCGCGTGAGGGATTTTGCCGACCGCGCAGGCCGGACGCCCGCGTGGCAGGTCACAGCCTCCGAGGGACGGCGGCAGTATACGATTTTTGTATTTGAGGGTGCTGTATGATAACGGTAAACGACATCGAAAAAGCGCTGTTCGGCTGGGCGCCGCTCTCTCTCGCCACCAAGGGCGACAAGGTGGGCTTGCAGACGGGGGAGCGGTCTAAATCCGTGCGCCGCGTGCTTGTGTCGCTGGATGTGACGCAGGCCGTCATCCGGGAGGCGGTCTTTACCGCCCGCGCCGACCTCATCGTCTCCCATCACGGCATTTTAAGAGACGAAACCCGGCCGACCGACGACACCGACGCGGGTCTGGTTCTGCTGACCCTGTGCCAGACGGGCGTCGCGTCGATTGCCATGCACACCAACCTCGACGCGGCCAAAGGCGGCGTCAACGACGTGCTGGCGGAACGGATCGGGCTGGTTGATGTGCGGGTCTTTAATCAGGAGTACGACATCGGGCATATCGGGCGGCTGCCTGCCCCCATGTCCGTTCAGGATTTCGCCGCGCAGTGCAAAGCGGCGGTCAAAACGGGCGTCGTGCGCTACTATGACGCGGGCAAGACGGTGCAAACCGTCGCGCTGTGCTCCGGCGGCGGCGGGTTTTTGCTCGAAGACGCCATCAAAGCCGGGTGCGATACCTTTGTCACCGGCGACGTCAAGCACAGCCAGTTCCTCACCGCGCAGAACCAGGGCGTCAATCTGCTCTGCTGCGGGCACTTCGCCACCGAGAACGTCGTCGTCCCGGTCGTCGCGGCGTTTCTGCAAAAGCGGTTCCCCGATTTAGAGGTCTTGCTGTCCGGCGAAACGTCGGAGCCGTTTCAATGCCTGTAGACGCATTTGCCGTCACGGCGCTGGCTATGGAGCTATCCGTCGCGCTGGAGGGCGGGCGTGTGGACAAAATACACATGCCCTCCAAATTTGAGGTACACCTATCAGGCCGCGCTTTGCGCGGCCCGTTCCGTTTGCTTCTCTCCATCCACCCACAGCGGGCGCGGGCGCACCTCACGGCGGTCAGCCGCGAAAACCCGCCGTCGCCGCCAATGTTCTGTATGTTGTTGAGAAAGCATCTGTCCAACGGGCGCTTCGCCGGGCTGCGCCAGCCCCATTTGGAGCGCGTCCTGCATTTTCACTGGGACGCCGCCGACGAGATGGGGATGGTGTCGCGCAAGACGCTGGTCATTGAAATGATCGGGCGGCACAGCAACCTGATTCTGGTGGACGCGGAGGGGCGTGTCATAGACTGCCTCCGCCGTGTGGATACGGAGATGTCGCCAAACCGTCCCGTCCTGCCCGGCCTGTTTTACCGCGACCCGCCGGGGCAGGGGAAGGCTGACCCGACGGCTGTGACGGAGGAGGAGTTTCTGGCTTTACACCGCTTAAAGCCGCCCGGAATGGCCGACGATGAGTGGATAGGCAAAACCTTTACAGCGCTTTCTCCGAACTTATGCCGTGACATTGCGAAAGGCGCAAACAATTCTGACAGCTTATTATCGCGCTTTTATGAGGTAATATCATATATAAAGGAAAATAGCTTTACACCGTACATTATCAAGAATGGCGCGGATTTTTTCAGCCTGCCGCTCAAAACCGTGCCGCAGGAGAAATACGACGGCACATTTTCGCAAATACTGGATAGCCTTTACACCCTCCGCGACCGAACGGAGCATCTCACCCAACGGGCGTCGGCGCTGACCAAGACGGCCAAAAACACGCGGGATAAGCTGGCCCGTAAAATCGGACTGCTCAAACAGGAACAATTGGACGCGCAAAACCGCGAGCACCTGCGCGCGAGAGCCGACCTGCTGATGGCAAACCTCCACCGTATAGAACGCGGCGCGGACAGTGTGACGGTCGAAGATTTCTATAACGGCGGCAAACCGGCCTCTCTAAAGCTCGACCCGGCCAAGTCCCCCCAGCAGAACGCCGCCGCGCTCTATAAAGCCTACGCCAAAGCCAAAAACGCGGAAGCAGCGCTGCGGGCGCAAATCGTACAAGCAGAACGCGACGCCGAATACTGGGACAGCGTCCTCGACCAGCTGTCACGGGTGACGGGCGAGCGCGACTTGGACGAGATACGCGAGGAGATCAAACCCGACAGGCAGGTCCGCGGCAAGACGCCGAAGGTGTCGCAGCCCATGCGCTTCCGCTCCTCGGACGGCACAGTCTTCCGCGCGGGGCGCAACAACCGCCAGAACGATTTGCTGACCATGCGCCTTGCGTCCAAAAACGACATATGGCTGCATACGCAGAAAATCCCCGGCTGTCATGTCGTCATCGAGACCGGCGGCGCGGAGCCTTCCGAGAGGTCGATAGCCGAAGCGGCGGCGGTCGCGGCGTGGTTCTCGGCAGCCAAGACAAGCCCGAAGGTGCCGGTGGACTACACGGCGGTCAAATACGTCAAAAAGCCCCCGGGCGCCAAGCCCGGCATGGTCATCTACGACCGGTTCAAAACGGTGCTCGTGGAACCGGACGAAGGCTTGCAATTGAGAATCGAGTAGGGGCGGGCCTCCCTGTCAAATCCCCCTGTCACTGCGGTGACATCCCCCTTTCACTAAAGGGGGATGGACGAAAGAATGGCGCGTTCCAAGCCCTCCCTCTTTCGCAAAAGAGGGATACCGCCCTCAGGCGGAGGGAGATTTTCTTTGTACGGGCGGCTATCAGCCGCCCGTTTATTTTGTTCTAATCACACACGGACAGGCATATGGTTGACCATAACGAACGAGAGGTGACCCACATGCCGCAACGTTTTGAACAAGCTGTCCGCGCTCTGCCCCAGCGTTTACGCGCCGCGGCGCTGGCCCTGCCGGAAACGGTGCGGGCGCGGGCCGAGGAGATACGCCTGCGCGCGGGACAGGAGCTGACCGTCTGCGCGCCGCAGCCGCACACCGCGGCTGTAGCCGTCACCGCCGACGAGCTGGCGAAGACATTGGAGGGGGTGTCGCACGGCTCCCTGCATACCGTGCTGGACGCATTGCGCCACGGCTTTGTCACGCTGGCGGGCGGGCACCGCCTCGGCGTCTGCGGCAGCGCGGCGGTACGCGACGGCGCGGTGGCGCACATCCGCGATGTATCCTCCCTCTGCATCCGTGTCGCGCGGGAGAAAAAGGGCGTGGCCGATAAGCTGCTGCCCTCCCTGCTTGACGCGGGTAAATTGCCCAATACCCTCATCATATCGCCGCCCGGCGCCGGTAAGACGACGCTTCTGCGCGACCTCGTCCGTTCCGTTTCGGACGGCGGGACGCGCGTCGCCGCCGCCGACGAGCGCGGGGAGATCGCCGCTTGCTTCGGGGGCGTGCCGCAGCTGGACGTGGGGCGCAACACCGACGTGATGTCCTATGTCCCCAAAGCGGAGGCCGCCATGATGATGTTGCGCGGCATGGCCCCGCAGGTGCTGGCATTGGACGAGATCACCGCGCCGGAGGACGCCGCCGTGCTGGCCGCCTGTACCGGCTGCGGGGTATCGGTGCTGTCCACCGCCCACGCGGCAAACGCGGACGACCTGCGCCGCCGCCCTGTTTACAGGGGGCTTTTGGAATCCTTCGACAGGCTGGTGGTCATCTCGGGCACAGGCCCGTCCCGCAAATACGACATTCTGGAGGTGAGGGAACCGTGTCTGCCGCAATCGGCGTTATTTGTATCCTCATAGGCTGCGGCGGTCTGGGGCTGACGGCCTTCCTGCGCTTGGAGGCGCGTGTGAAACTGCTGTCGTCCTTTTCCTTGCTGGCGGGGCGGCTGGCCTGCGAGATCGGCTTTTGCCTCACCCCGCTGACCGAATTGCCCCAAAGACTGCCCGCTCTGAAAGGGTTTTGGGACACGGTGGCCTACGACCCCTACGGCGAGGAGAGTTTTTCAAAGGCGTGGTCACGCGCCGCGCGGACGCTCGACCTGTCCGCCATCGACCGCGCCCTGCTGAGCGAGATGGGGGAGGTCTTGGGCCGCTATGACGCCGATAATCAGGCGCGGGCGCTGGAGACACTGCGGCGGCAATTGGACATGTCGCTGGAGGTTGCGAGGGAAAAGCGCAAGGCTTTAGGAAGGCTGTACGCGCTGGCGGGGGTGCTGGGCGGGCTGGTCATCGCGGTGGTGTTGCTGTAGGGGCGGCTATCAGCCGCCCGCAGGTCTG
>JAIRUW010000038.1 GCA_031254195.1 Oscillospiraceae bacterium | reverse complement strand
GGCAGTAGGTCAGAAAATGTTGAAAAAGGTTACAAAATCCGTTAGCAGGAAATCTACCAGTTGGCAAACCGCAAAAACAACGAACGCCCCAAACCGTTAAGGCTGAAGCGTTCTATGGCGCTCCCGGCACGAATCGAACGTGCGGCCCTTCGCTTAGGAGGCGAATGCTCTATCCCCTGAGCTACGGGAGCAAGTATCATCATTGATGGGAAAAGGCGGAAGGTCAAGCTAGCCCTTAGGAGGCGAATGCTCTATCCCCTGAGCTACGGGAGCATATATTGAACATACAGCATTATACCAGTATCAAGTCCCGTTGGCAACCCCATAATACGCCGCCACAACCTCGCGTTCGTCAAAGGGGCGGCGGACGCCGCTGATTTCCTCATAACACTGATGCCCCTTGCCGATAATCAAAACAAGGCTGTCCTTTTGCGCGGCAGACAACGCATGATGGATGGCTTCGCGTCTGTCGGTAACGATGACATATGCGCCGCCCGCTTCGTTGACCCCTTCCACAATGTCCGCGATGATGTCCTCTACACGTTCGGAACGCGGGTTATCGGAGGTCAGGATACATAAATCACTGTATTGCGCCGCAATGCGCCCCATATCGTACCGGCGGGATACGGCGCGGCCGCCTCCGCAGCCGAATACTGTTATAATTTGTGAGGGCATATACTCCCGCGCCATCTCCATCAGGCTCTGGGTAGACAGCGCGTTGTGCGCGTAGTCAATCATTACGGTAAAATCCGCGGGAACAGGCACACATTCGGCGCGCCCTTTCACTCGCGCGGCTGCCAAGGCTTTAACAGCTGTATGGCGTTCAATGCCCAGCATATCGGCGCAAGCCAGCGCCGCCAGCGCGTTTGTGGCGTTGTGGCGGCCGGGCATCGGCAGGGTGACAGCTTCGCCGCCAGCGCAAAACCGTACGCCCAACGCCCCGCCTGTCTTGACGGATTCAAGCGAGGAAGCGCGGTAATCGGCGGTTTCGGACCAGCCAAATGTCTTGCTTTGGGCGGCTGTGCCGAGCATACGCGCCGCTTCCGGGTCGTCTATATTGACCAAAGCGAGGCGGCAACGGTCGAAAAGCAAACGCTTGCTGTTGGCGTAGTGCTCAAAATCAGGGTGTTCCGCCCCGCCAATATGGTCGGGGCTGAGATTGAGGAAGACGCCCAGCGCAAACTCCACGCCGTCCAGCCTGTGGGTAAAAAGCCCCCACGAAGAGGCTTCGAGCACAATGTCGGTCACGCCGGCGTCCCGCATTTCCGCGAGGATACGGTGCAGCTCCAGCGATTCCGGTGTGGTGTTGACCAGCGGCCACTCGCGCCCCGCCGCAAACGCTCCTGTCGTACCGATAAGTCCCGTACGGAGTCCCGCCGCCTCCAAAATATCCCGCAGCATATAGGAAACGCTCGTCTTACCCTTGGTCCCGGTCAGCCCGATAAGGCGCATCGAGCGGGAAGGGTGGCCGTAAAATTCGGCGGACACCCTTGCCAACGCGGCGCGGGTACTCTCTCCATTACACACCGTCACAACGGCGTCGGGCGGCAAATCCACCTTCCGCTCCGTCAAAAACGCGCGGCACCCCTTTTCATACGCTGCCGCGACATAATCGTGCCCGTCCGCGGCATGTCCGGTCAGCGCGACAAACAGGCTGCCCGGCCCGGCCCGGCGCGAATCATAGACAATGGAGTTGACTTCACTCAACAGCGAACGCAGGGTCATAGTCGTCGCTCACCTCTCCGCGGAAGACGATTTTCGACGGGCCGGTCATGGTCACGTCATTTGTTATTCTATCCCATTTAACATAAATGGAACCGCCCAGCTGCTTTACCTCGACCGCGTCCCCGCAGCGCCCGGTCAGCACGCCCGACACCAACGCCGTACAGCACCCGAGGCCGCAGGCCCATGTCTCGCCCGTGCCGCGTTCCCATGTACGCATCAGCAGGGTCTTTTCGTCGATGACCTGCGCGAACTGCGCGTTGGTGCGGTGCGGGAAGAGCTTGTGCCGCTCCATTTCCGGGCCGTATTCGTGCAATGGGAAAGCGTGGAGGTCTTCCGTCACCGGAAGCCAGCTGACGGTGTGCGGGTTGCCCCACGAGATGGAGGTCGCCGGAAAAACCCTTCCCAGCAGGGTAACCGGCTCCTCTATAAAGCGGACGTCCGGCGCGCCGACCGACCCCGTGATGTTTTTGACCTGTCCGTTACCGTCTAATGACAGCCACACCCGCCGCAACCCAGCCAGCGTTTCGACGGTTATATCGGTTTTTTTTACATACCCGTCGGTATAGGCGAGTAGGCCGACACTGCGGAGAATGTTGCCACACATCTCCGCCTCGGTGCCGTCGGGGTTGAATACGCGCATTTTTATGTCGGCATGTTCGGACGGGCAAACCAGAACCAGCCCGTCGGAGCCGATGCCCGTCTCACGGTTGCTCAGCACTTTCGCCCAGCGGGACGGGTCTTCGGTCGTCTGGGCAAACTGCTCGATATAGATATAGCAGTTGCCCAGCGCCTGCATTTTCACAAATTTCATATCAGCCGTTCTGCGAGAGCATCTTCTCAAGGTCGCGGAGGATGTCGCCCGTATCCTCAATCCCCACCGAGAGCCGCAGCAGGCGGTCGGTGATGCCCTGTTTTTCCCGCACTTCCTTGGGGATTGAAGCGTGGGTCATCGTCATCGGGTAGGTTATCAGTGTTTCAACGCCGCCAAGGCTTTCGGCAAACAGGATCATATCCCCGCCGCGCAAAACCTTGTCCACCCCCGCGCCGCTTTTGAGCGAGAAGGAGAGCATCCCGCCAAACCCCGAAGCCTGACGGCAGCTGATGTCATAGGACGGATGCTCAGGCAGTCCGACAAAGTACACTTTCTCCACTTTGGGGTGGTTTTGGAGGAACTCCGCCGCCGCGACAGCGTTTTCCTGATGCTTGTCCATGCGCAATGCCAGCGTTTTGATGCCGCGCAGGGTGAGCCACGAGTCAAAGGGCGCGAGCCCGGTGCCTTCTGTTTTGAGGTAGAGGCGCATTTTCTCCGCCAAATCCTCCCCCTGTGTGACGATCAGGCCCGCCGTCGTATCGTGGTGCCCGGCAAGGAACTTGGTGGCGCTGTGGATGACAATGTCGGCGCCGAGCGGGATCGGGCGCTGGTAATAGGGCGTGAGGAAGGTATTGTCCACCACGCAGACCACGCCGCGCTCCTTGGCGACGGCGCTGACGGCGGCGATGTCGGCCACCTTCATCATCGGATTGGTGGGCGTCTCCAAGAAAACCATCACCGTCTCCGGGCGGAAAGCGGCTTTGACCGCCGCAAGGTCCCCCATATCGACATAGGTGAAATCGACATTATACCGCCGCCAGATTTGCTCAATGAGACGGTATGTCCCGCCGTATACATCGTCGCTAATCAGAATATGGTCGCCTGTTTTGGTCAGCGAAAAACAGGCCAGCACCGCCGCCAGCCCCGAGGAAAAAGCAAAGCCGTGCGTCCCTTCCTCCAGCAGCGCGATTGTCTTCTCAAGCTCCTCGCGCGTAGGGTTTTGGACGCGCGAATAACAATACGGCCAATCGTCGTTGGCGTTGACGTAGGTCGAGGTCTGATAGATGGGGAAGCTCAGCGCGCCGGTATGGGGGTCATGCCCCTGACAGCCGTGGACGGCCCTGGACGCGAAGGACAGCTTGTCCATATGCGCCCTCCTTTTGTTGGTATTATGTAAACTATTATAGCATGTTTCCCTCTGGTTGGCTAGTTCTAGTTTCGGACTTTTTATTTTGCTGTTTCTCCTTGACATACATTCCGGGTCCATGGTATACTCGGTATTGGCCGGAGAATATCGCACGGCCACTGTTTTGATGTAGGGGTATAGCTCAGCTGGTAGAGCGGCGGTCTCCAAAACCGTAGGTCGAGGGTTCGATCCCTTCTGCCCCTGCCAATTATACCACGCAAGCGTGACACCGATTTAATCCACGAGAGGAGGTTATTTATGCCGGACTACAAAGCCATGTATTTCCATTTAGCGGGTCAGATGTCAATTGCCATTGAAGCGTTAGAGGGGCTTGTTGCCATTACAGAAAGACTAAAAAAGGCACAGCAGACTACCGAGGACATGTACATCAGCTGCGACGAAGATGATAACGAGGAAAATACATAGGCGTTTCAGTATATAAGCGGATACCGCAGGTCTTCCTTTTGGGGAAAGGGTTGCGGTATTTATCATATTAAATCACAATGAGAAGGAATCCTTATGCCTACAGTTCATGGAAACACGACCGGAATCCGCCAAACGCATATCGAGAGGCTGGAAAGCGTCTACGATATGGAAATAGACCGCAAGCAATTCTGCACGGCCGAACTGCTGGAATCGCTCGCGTCTTTTACCGGAGCCACCGGGCGGGAAGCCATGGCGTACATCGACCGCTCCGGCCGGGTCGCCGCCGTTGCCGTAGGGGAACAGGACCGGGCGACGCTCCCGGCTTTGCGGAAGCGCCGTTCAGAATCCCGGCTGAGCGGGTTGCGCTGTATCCATACCCATCCCGGAGGGGACCCTTCGCTCTCAACCGTGGATATACAGGCCCTGAAGAGCCTCCGTCTCGACGCGATGGCCGCTGTAGGCGTAGTCGAGGGTAAGCCTTCTGCCATACAGATTGGTATATTGGGAAAGGCGGCGGCTGACGGCGATTTCTCTGTAATTGGTTTCGGCCCGTACGACATCCATGCTGTTCCCGACAGAGCCCTTTGGGCGGAAATCCGTTCCGCCGACGCCCGCATCCGCCCGGACGTATCCAAGAAGGCGGAAGCCGAGATAGCGCGCGCGATTTTGGTGGGCATTGACGGCAAACAGGAAGATCACGACCCGTTGAAAGAGCTTTCACAGCTGGCCGACACCGCCGGGTTCATAACCGTCGGGTCTGTGACGCAGCCCCGGAGCAAGCCGGACAACGGCTATTACCTCGGATATGGCAAGCTGCAAGACCTGGTCCTTACGATTCAGGCTCTGCGTGCCGATGTGGTTATTTTTGACGATGAGCTGTCGCCGGCGCAGATTCGCAATATCCAAAAGGAACTCGGCAAAACGGAGATCATGGACCGGACGTCGCTAATTCTCGACATTTTTTCCAACCGCGCGTCAACGCATGAGGGGCGGCTGCAAGTCGAACTGGCACAGACGAAATACCTGCTCCCCAGAATGACCGGGTACTGGACGCATATGTCGCGGATGGGTGGCGGCGGAAGCGGCGGCGGCGGTGCCCGGCGCGGCGAAGGGGAAACGCAGCTGGAAGTTGACCGGAGGCTTTTGCGCAAACGCCTGCACGAGCTGGAGAAGGAAATAGATAAGGTCAAATCCCGGCGCGGCGTCCAGCGGATGGCGCGGGAGCGCTCCCATATCCCCGTCGCGGCCTTTGTCGGTTATACCAACGCGGGCAAATCGACCCTGATGAACTGCCTTTCAGGCAGTGACGTATTGGCGGAAGACAAGCTGTTTGCCACACTGGACCCCATATCCCGTCGGGTCAACCTCGGAAGCGGCGAGGTTCTGTTGGTGGACACCGTCGGCTTCATCAACAAACTCCCCCACGATCTGGTGGACGCTTTTCGCGCCACACTGGAGGAAACACGGACCGCCGATTTGCTCCTGCATGTGGTGGACGCGTCCTCCGGCAACCGGGCGCTTCAAATGGAAGTGGTCCGCGAGGTGCTCGATCAGTTGGGCGCCGGCAACAAACCCGTCCTGACAGTCTATAATAAATGTGATATTTTAAGTGACACCATCCTGGAAAAGGACGGTGTGGCTGTTTCCGCGCTGACCGGAATGGGGATAGACGCCTTAAAGAAAGCGGTCGCGCGGGAGCTGTCCGCTATGCGTACCGAGCTTTCGGTCTTGCTGCCGCTTGATTCAGGCGCGATAGTATCCCGCTTGTACGCAAGCGGGCATGTGAGCAGTTGTGTGTATACAGAGAGCGGCATCCAAATCAGCGCCGCCGTCTCCTTGGAGGACGCGTCCCGCCTGCGTGCTTCGGCGATTAAGGTGTATTAGAAGAGCCGAACAGCCTGTCAACGCCTAGCGTACGCTAGGCGTGTGGTGGAAAGGAGCAATTCATTCGCTCCGTCTGCCACCGTCCGACGGGCGTTGTGAGGCTTGACAGGCGGCCTTAATATTTTCCGCCGCCGCCCAGCGCCTTTAGCGTGTTTTTCAGCTTAAACTGCGCGATCAGGTCCTCCAGTATGGCGGACTGCCCGCTCATCTCCTCGGCTGAAGCGGCGCTTTCCTCTGCCGCCGCGCTGTTCTGCTGGATGACCTGCGATACCTGCCCGATCCCCGCATTGAGCTTGCCGATAGCGGACAGCTGCTCGTCCGACTCATTGGCGATCCTCCCGATGATCCCGGCGCTGCGGTTGATCCCCTCGACGATCTCCTTGAGGGACTGCGCCGTCTCGGTCGCGATGGACAGTCCGAGGTTGGCCTTGGCGACGGAGTTTTCGATCAATCTGCCTGTATCCTTAGCCGCTTCCGCGCTCTTGGAGGCAAGGTTGCGCACCTCTTCCGCGACGACGGCGAAGCCCTTGCCGTGTTGACCGGCCCGGGCGGCTTCGACCGCCGCGTTGAGGGCGAGGATGTTGGTCTGGAAGGCGATGTCGTCGATAACCTTGATGACCTTGCCAATCTGGCCGCTCGCGTCGTTGATTTCGGTGACGGCCTGCATCATGTGATCCATTTGCGCATTGCCTTTTTCGGCGTTGATCCTGATCTCGTTCGATAGATTGGCCGCTTCCCTCGCAACAGCGGCGTTTTGATCCGTCTGTTCCCGTATCCTGTCGATGGAAGCGGACAGCCCGTCGATCGCCTCGCTCTGCTCGGACGCCCCGCCGGCCAGGGACGACGCGCCGTCGGCAATCTGCTTGGAACCCTTGGCCACCAGTACGGCGGAGTTATGGATGTCGCCAAACAGTGTGTTGAGGTTGTTGATCATCTTGTTCAGGGAGCCGGCCATGGTATCTTCGTCCGAAAGGGATCTGATCTCCACCGTCAGGTCGCCGTTCGCAAGCGCTTCCAGCTCTTGGGCCGCGAGCAGCACATGGTCTACGAAGGTGCCGCAGTCTATGATCAGCTGCCCAATCTCATCCTTATCGCTCTTGAAGCTGTTGAGAAGCCGCGCCTCCTCGGGGGTGCATTGTATATCGCCGGTTGCGCCCGCCCTGCGCATAAAGGCGGACAGGACGCCAATCGGCCTGCCGGTCTTCTTCCCGATATGATAGGCGACCACCAGCACAATCGAATAAGCCACGATAAAAATAATGGCAAACCGGATCAGTGAAGCGATAATCTCGGCGTTCACCTCATTTTTAGGTGCTAAAACGAACACCTCATAGCCGTTGGACAAAGCATTTGCGGCCCCTATGTAGTCGGTACCGCCTAAGCGTATGTCAAACACGCCGTCCGGGTTTGCCTGGGAGGCTTCTGTAAGCTGGCTTTTCTCATTGGCGGAAAGCTGATGGCCGGTTTGGGCAAACTCCCCCCTGTCGTCTTTGAGAAGGGCGAAGCCCGTATCATAGGCCCTGAAGCTACCGACGAGGTCGCTGACGGAGCGTCCGTCAAAAAGCGCGGCATTGCCTTTCTCCGCCGTGTCCTTGGCCTGGTATCGAAGGTTCAGCTCCGTATGCCTGCCAATCTCGGTGATGATACGGGTCTGCATATACCCCGCGACGCCCCCGGCCACGATCAAGATGATTACCCCGATGATAAAAGTGATTGTCCAGGATAGCTTTTTCGGCTTGTGCGTTTTCTTCATGTTGCTTTCTCCCCATTTCATAAGATCCCTAGCTGTCTGAAAATCACAACGTCATCGTTGATCATCGCATCATAATCTATATTTATATCAGTCATTCACCATAAAATGCCAAACACGAACAGACAATATCTGTTCGCATTCTTACTAATATGCACTATATTACAGTAAATGTCGTTTGTCAACATAAATATTTGCCGTTTACCCTCATCGGGAACGTAAATAATGCAAAACTCCCCCCGGCTCCGCGCGCCGTTTGACAAGCCGCCGTTTTTCTGACATACTGACTAAGGGCCGCGCCGACGGCTCAATTCATTCACCGGGCGGATGATATGGAACGACACGATATCGGGCTGACGGCCGAACAGGTCCGGCGGCGTGTGGCGGCGGGCGCCGTCAACATCCAGCCGCAAGGGCTGACCCCGACAGCCGGCCGCATCTATAGGAAGAACATCCTCACGCTGTTCAATATAATTAACCTGACGCTAGCCCTGCTGCTGATTGTGGCCGGGCAGCCGCAGAATGCGCTCTTTTTAGGGGTCGCCATCGTCAACACGACGCTGGGGATCGTTCAGGAGCTGCGGTCTAAGAAGACGTTGGACAGGCTTTCGATTCTGAATCAAAGCGCCGTGACAGCGATGCGGGATGGGAAAGCAGTTTCGCTCAATCCGGGAGAAATCGTGCAGGACGACGTCCTGCTGATCAGCGCGGGCGGGCAGATCGCCGCCGACGCCGTTGTTTTGGAGTCAGAAGGGCTGGAGGTCAATGAAGCCCTGTTGACCGGAGAATCCGACAACATCCCGAAGCGACGCGGCGATACGGTCCTGTCCGGCAGCTTCAGCGTCGCGGGGAGCGCCACTGTGCGCGTAACGGCCGTCGGGTCTTCCAGTTTTGCCACAGCCCTGACGGCGGAAGCGAAAAAGGTCAAGGAGCAGACTTCTCACCTAATGCGGGTTTTGAAAGGGATTATCCGCGTCTTGACCATGGTCATCGTCCCAATCGGCGCCCTGCTGTTTTACACGCAATACCGGGCAGGAGGGGACATTACAGAAGCGCTGCTGGGCGCCGCCGCCGCCATGACCGGTATGATCCCGCAAGGGCTGGTCATGCTGACCGGCGTGACGCTGACGGTCAGCGCGGTGAGCCTTGCCAAGCGCAAGGCGCTGGTGCAGTCGCTTCCCGGAATCGAAACTCTGGCGCGCGTTGATGTATTGTGTCTGGACAAAACAGGAACCATCACCGACGGGACGCTTACCTTTGAGCAAACGGTTTTGATGGAGGGATACAGCAAGGAGGAAGTGAGCGCGGCTGTCGCCGGGCTGATGGGCGCTCTGCGCGACGACAACCTAACCGCCACGGCCTTGCGCGCCGAATTCGGAGCGGCGCGCGGCCTTTCGGCGCTGTATACCGTCCCGTTCTCCTCGGCGCGCAAATGGAGCGGGGCGTCAATCGCCGTCCAGGGCGGCCCGGTCAGCTATATCCTCGGCGCTCCCGCCTTCGTCTTTCCCTCCGCGGAGCCTTTGCCGCAGGCCAGGCTTCTCTCGGAGCAGGGTTACCGTGTCCTTTGCTTGGCAAGGTCATCCGTACTGCTGAGGGACGGGACATTGCCGGACGACCTGTCCTGTATGGCACTTCTGGCCCTGTCGGACACCGTTCGGCATGACGCGCCGGATACCTTCCGTTTTTTTGCCGGGCAGGGCGTCACCCTGAAGGTCATTTCGGGCGACGACCCGCTTACGGTCAGCCATATCGCGGCCAAAGCCGGCATCGCGGGGGCGGAGCGTGCTGTTGACATGAGCAGGGTAACCGGCGACCTCACCTTCCTCGTGGAGGAAAACACCGTATTCGGGCGCGTGTCCCCCAGCCAGAAGCGCGAACTGATTCGCGCCCTGAAAGGCAACGGGCATGTCACCTGCATGACAGGGGACGGCGTCAACGATGTAATCGCGATGAAGGAGGCGGATTGCGGCGTCGCGATGATCAACGGCAGCGCCGCGGCCCGCAGCGCAAGCGATTTTGTCCTGATGACGTCCGACTTTTCGGCAATGATTCATATCCTCAACGAAGGGCGGAGGGTCATCAACAACATAGAATGCGTCGCGGCGCTCTATCTGCTCCAAACGATATACGCCACCCTGCTGTCGCTGGCCTATATTATTCTGCCATACCCTTTCCCTTACGTACCGCTGCAAATGACGCCGGTGGGCTTTTTGACGGTGGGCCTGCCGAGCTTTTTTCTGGCGCTGCGCCGCAATTACCACAAGCCGCGGGACCGTTTTGTCGCGGGGATACTGGAGCACTCCCTGCCCGCCGCGCTGACGGTGCTGTTCAACATCCTTATCCTCCAGGCCGCGGGGATAATGTTCGAGCTGGGGCAGGGCGAGATTTCCACCATGAATGTCTTTTGCATCGGGATTGTGGCCTTTACCCTGCTGCTGCGCATCTCGCGCCCGGTCAACATCTATATGGGCGTACTGCTGTCGGTGCTTGGCGCGGCGTTTGCCGCTCTGTTCCTATTGGGCGGGGGCTTTTTTGCCCTCGACAGCCTGTTCTCCCGCAACGCGTTCTTCTATCTCCCTCTCGCCGTCATGACCCCGCATTTGTGCGGCTTGATCGGAGGCTTCATCCGCCGTACAGGCGAATGGTGGCAGCTAAACAAGAAGCGATGACAATTTTTCAATAATCTCCGTCAGGTTAAACCGCTGCACATTCTCCCACAGCCAGAGCACAAGTTCGCCGCCGGAGTCATACTCGTAGCCCTCCAGCTCCGCCACAGCTTCCTCTACCGTATCCATGTCATATATTTTGCAAGCCTCTAACAGCCTGACGAGTACATCTCTGTCAGGCTTGTTTTTCCTGGGCTTCACGGCCTTGTCCGCTATCTGCTCAAGCATATCGTCAAGGTTTGCTAAGAGCGCTTCAACTGTGCCGATAAATTCTAGGTTGTGGGCGTTCACAAAACCGATGTCTCCGGCTTTTGCCGCGTTTTCCAAAGCCTCCGCTTTTTCCCCGGCTGTTTGCGCGCATATGCCGTAGCTGGACCCTTTGATCCCATGGACAGTCGTGCCGTAACCGGACAATATGTCTGGCGTTACGGTTTGAATGGAGTCCAGAAGCAAACGGGTATTGGCGGCATAAGAGCGCAGGATTTGCAGATAGGACTGCTCATCGCCGCTAACCCGGTTAAGGCCCTTCTCCAGATCGATCCCGTCGATATGGAAACGGAGAAGGGATAAGGAGGGAGCGGGGATAGGCCCGGATGGACGCTCATTGTCTTTATCCTCTTTCTCATCTTCCATGCCCTTGTCCCGCACCCATTGCCGTATGGCCGCGTCAAGCTGCATAAGGTCGATGGGTTTTGTCAGGAATGCCTGAAAACCCTTGCCTAAAAATAATTGCTCATTGCCCACGATAGCGTTGGCGGTCAGGGCGATAATAGGTACGTTCTTAGCATACTCCGTCCCGATCTCCCGTATCCTGTCTACCGCCTCGATGCCGTCCATGCCCGGCATCATGTGGTCCATGAATATGGCGTTGTATATGACCCTTTCGTCCCGGATCGCGTCGATCGCCTGCTGCCCGCCGTTGACGCAGTCGATTTGCATCCCGTATGGCTTCAAAAGTCCTTTGGCGACGTCGAGGTTGGTCACATTGTCGTCCACGACCAATACCTTTGCATAGGGCAGCTTGATCCGAACCAGTTTCGCGTTCTTCTTCCGTTTCTGGTCGGCATAATGGAAGCTCTTTAGGTTTTCCACCACATCCGGGCCGATCACGGCGTCCGTAACATATTTCTGCTTGACCCTGACAGTGAATATGCTCCCCTTTCCGTACTCGCTCTCTACCGTAATCTTGCCGTCCATCATCTCCGCCATCTTTCTCGCGATCGGGAGCCCCAGACCTGTCCCCTCCACTTTCCGGTTGGCTTTTGTACTCATTTGGGTATAATTCGAAAACAGGCTGCCAATGTCCTCGGGTTTGATCCCTATGCCGGTATCCTTTACCTTAGCCGTCAGCCAAACCGTTTCGCCCTCCCGGGCGTGTTCCACGCACAGCTCCACCTTCCCCGCTTTTGTATACTTGAACGCGTTGGACAAAAGGTTGCTTAATACCTGTTTTAAGCGGAGCTCGTCGCCATAGAGCTGTGCCGGCAGCGTCTCGTCAATCGTCAGCACAAACTCAATCGGTTTATCTTCTTTGCGGAGGATATTGTTGACGATGGTGTCGTTTATCAGGCTTGGAGTGTCATATTCATTTAGCGCCAGCTCGAACCTGCCGGCTTCGATTTTGGAAATATCCAGTATATCGTTGACCAGCGATAAAAGGGTGTCTCCGGCGCCATATATGTTCTCCAAGTTCCTCCGCAATTCCTCTGTCAGCCTCCCATCCTCAAGCGCCAATTCCGAAAGCCCGATCACGGCATTGAGCGGCGTACGCATCTCATGGCTCATATTAGCGAGGAAGTCGCTTTTGGCTGCATTGGCTCTATGGAGGCTCTGCGTTATTTCGTTGATCTCTTCCATCATTTTATTGTGCTCACGCAGGTCGCGGATATATCCGGCGACCGCGTGGCCGCCCTGATAAGCGACACGGGCCAGGGTGACCTCCGTCGGAAGCGATGTCCCGTCCGGCAGCCGGTGCATCCGCTCATACACACATGTCCCGTCCCTGAACGCCTTTTGATTGTTGTTCCATACCATCTCCCGCGAGCGCTGCCCGTTTGGCTGGAACTCGGGAAGAAAGTCATAGAAGTGCGCCAGATAGTCTTTTTTGCTTTTCATTTGGAACAGCCTGACCGACGCCTCGTTGCAGTCGAAGATCTCGTTTGCCTCGTTCCATAAATTGGCGCCAATCGGCGTCGCGTTCAGCAATACTCCGGTGTGCTCGTACGCTTCCTCAATTTGGGCCTGCATCCGTTTTTGCTCCCGCAGGTCACGGGTGTATCCGGCGACGACATAATCGTCCCCATATGGCAAGCGGATAAGGGTCACCTCGCACGGCAGCGGCGTGCCGTCCGGCAGACAGTGGAGAAATTCAAAAACATATTGACCGTCTTCAAAGGCCTTTTCGACCACCTGTATCTTCTTTTCCAGAGAAACCTGCCCGTCAGGCTGGAATTCTGGATAAAGCTCGTCATAACGTTCGATATATTCCCGCTTGTCCGCCAATTGAAAGAGTCTGACAGCCTCTTCATTGCACTCGAAAATCTGCAAATCCCTGTTCCAAAGGCGGCAGGCAAGGGGCGTCGCGTCTAACAGCAGCAACCTACGCTCAATCTCGCCCATCATTTGCTTGTACTCGCGCAGATCGCGGGTATAGCCCGCGACAATGTCCCGGTTCTCATATTTTACGCGGACAAGAGTGATCTCTGTGGGAATGGGCGTGCCGTCCAATTTTTGGTGCATCCATTCAAAAACGCATTTTCCTTCGTCAAAAGCGCGCCGGACGTATCTCATGGCTTTTTCATGGGAAGGCTGTCCGTCGGGTTGGTATGCCGGAGACAGGTCATGGAAACGGTCCAGATACTCCTGCCGGTTTTTAAGGCCAAACAGCTTGACAGGCCCATCGTTGGTCTCAAAAATGACCATCTTCCTGTTCCATAAGTTCGCGCAAAGAGGCGTCGCGTCCAGAATGAGCCTCGCGCGTCTATGTGCTCTCCTGTTGAGCAGAAACAGGACCGTCAGCAGGGCGAGGATGAAAAACAGCGTCGCGGACAGCCCGATCAGTAGAGGGCGCTGCGCCTCGGTCACTCTGGCCCGATAATCATACGTCCTGCTCATCCAATGCCTTGTGATTTCATCCGTGTCAATGATATGATGCGCTTTATCAACGATGGAGCGCAGGATAGCTTCGTCCCCATTGAAACCAAAGCTGGATTTGAAGGAGCTGTCAAAAACGAGATTCGCCTTAAAGTCCGGCCGCTCGCGGTAATTTGTCAGGATTGTCAGCTGGCTCTCGCTCTGCATGATCACATCAATCTCGCCGCGGTCCAAGGCTTCGATCAGCTCGTTCAAAGAGTCATATTCCTCGTTGTTGGTGTGATAGGGAAACCAAAGCCTGAACATTTCGGTGTGCGCCGAGTTCCGCAGCAGACCCACCCTCACACCAAGGATCTCGTTGATCCGTATATCACGAAAGTCCGACTTGGAAAGAAGGGCGTAGTTGCTTATCATGTTCGCGTTCTCCGCCCATATAAACCGCCCCTCCCTTTCGGGGGTGCGGATCAGTCCTGACAACAGGGAGGCTTCGCCTTCTTCAAGCATTGAAAACAGCTCGGCCGCGGGTACTGAGGGGTCGTTGATCGTCTGGAATGACAACCCGGCGAGCGAGCCCACCTCACGGAGTATGTCAAACGCAATCCCCTGCCACGATCCGGCCCGTTCGTCATAAAAACTGAGAGGGTAGTTGTCGGCTTGCATAACGGTTTTGACGACCGGATTGTCCCGTATGTACGCGTGCTCCTCTTCGGTAAGCAACAGCAGGAATTTTTGCCTGCGGTACTCGTCATAGCCCTCGTTGTACAGCCGCGTCAAATGCAGGCGGGTGCTGTCATGCCGTAAGGCCTTGTCCACGACCGAAATAACGGGCGCGAGCGCCGGGTCATGCGCCGTCAGGGAAACCGGGGTAAACGTAAGCGGATAGAAATTCTCAACGACCACATCGGTACAGCAGTCAAAGACAAACTCGGTGGTATTGGAATGGGCATACGCGTCGATCTCGCCGGCTTGCAGCAGCGCGTAGACATCCGTATTCTCCGTGACCGATACGGCCTCAAAAGAGCCGGGCTGGAGTAAGTCAACGACAAGATTGGCGGAAGCTGTGTTTTCAAGAATGCCTATCCTGACCGGGCGCGCTTCCATGATCTCGGCAACCGGACGGCTGCTGCCAAGCCGGAAATACACGATGGAACGCTGGGCGATGGCGCTTGTTTGGAAAAAGGAGCCTACACGCTCATCGGTGGCGATCATACTGCCGTTGAAATGTATCCTGCCCGTTTCAAAGGCGTCAAGGGTATCCACCCATTCACAGTTGACGACTTCAAACGGCATGTCAAAAAGCCCCGACAGCCAATCCGCAAAAAGAACCGAGTATCCCCCCACTTCCCCGTCCCCTTTATCGAACGCTTCGGTGCTGAACGGCATCCCGTAAACAAAGGAACCATAGTCTCCCTTCAACGCCTCAATGGCATTTATCTCGTCATCCGTGACGCCGGGAATATCACGATAAGACTCGAAAACCGGAGAGCTTCCATCCTCCGGCTCAACGGTCCGCCCGCAGCCCGATACCAAGAGCAGCGCCGACAGGCCTGCAAGCATGAACGCTATCATTCTTTTGCCTATATGGATTGGCTTACGTATCCGTAAACGCATGGTAATCCTCCCCGCTGTCTCTAAATTTTGCCATATCAGAGCGTCCCCGGATAAGCGCGGCAAACCCCGGCGGCGGCTCCCTTTTCGCGCGCGGCTCTTATGCGGACATTATAGCAAACTCAGTAAGATATGTAAAGGATACGGCAGATATACTGGATCGTGAAAAAGGGAAAAAAACGTATTGACATTTTGGCAAACTCGGTGTATCATCTATGATAGTGGCCGCGAGGCGCGGACACTGAACAAAACACAAGTTGGTACCGATGGCAGCGAGGGTACACCCGTTCCCATTCCGAACACGGCAGTTAAGCTCGCTCACGCCGACAATACTTGGCTGGCGACGGCCCGGGAAGATAGGTAGGCGCCAACACAA
>JAIRUW010000003.1 GCA_031254195.1 Oscillospiraceae bacterium | reverse complement strand
AATGGTTGCTCGTGAGGTAACGGTAAACAATCAGGTGGGCTTGCACGCCCGGCCTGCAACCTTTTTTATTCAAAAAGCCAACGAATTCAAATCCAGCATTTGGGTGGAAAAGGATGAGCGCCGGATCAACGCAAAAAGCCTGCTGGGTGTTTTAAGTCTTGGCATTGTCAAAGGCACCGCTATCAATATATTGGCAGACGGCACAGACGAAGAGGAGGCCGTTATCGCGCTGGCGGGGCTGATTTCGTCTAATTTTTTCGAGTAAGCCCGGCGCTTTAAGAGAGCGGGTAGAGGGGTTGCCGCCTGAAATAAACGAAAACGGACGCTCAAAGCGGTCCGGGACCGCCGACGAAACAGGCGGTCTTTCTGCGGTTGAACGGATAGAGCGGCTGAAAGCCAAAGCGCTGTCATTACCCGCCGAACCGGGCGTATACATCATGTTTGACAAAAAGGGAAAGATACTCTATATCGGCAAAGCCAAACGATTAAAAAACCGTGTCTCTTCCTATTTCCAAGACAGCGCGGGGCACAGCCCCAAGACCCGCCGGATGGTCAACCGCGTCCAAGATTTCGATACCATCGTCGCGGCCAGCGAGTTTGAGGCGTTTGTGCTGGAATGCAGCCTCATCCGCCACCACCGCCCGCAGTATAACATCCAGCTCAAGGATGGCAGCGGGTACCCGTTTATCAAGCTGCCGCCGGGGCCCTTCCCGGCTCTGTCGGCTGTGAACGACGGCCAGCTTGCCAAAGACGGCTCCCGCTATTTCGGCCCTTACGGCGGCTGGCGGGCGACCCACATGGTCATCGACTCCCTGTGCGCCACGTTAAAACTGCCAACCTGCGGCAAGCGCTTCCCCAAAGACATCGGGAAGGGGCGGCCCTGTTTGCAATACCACATGGGGCGCTGTGTGGGCGTCTGTGTGGGGGACACCAGCGAAGAGGATTTCCGCGAGCGGATACGCCGCGCTGTGATGATGATGGAGGGCAAGGCCGCAGGGCTGGTCGCGGAGATGGAGAAAGAGATGGTCTCCCGCGCCGAAAATCTCCAGTTCGAGGCCGCCGCCCAGATCCGCGATGAAATCAAGTCGGTCACAGCGCTCAGCAACCGGCAGATCGTCGTTGGAGGCGGCATGGCCGATACCGATGTTGTCGCCGCAGTTGTGGGGGAGGCCCGTTCCGGCGTCGCCGTACTGCATTATTTAGACGGCAGTCTCGTCGGGCGGGACGTGGAGATGAGCGAAGACGCCGACGAAGCGGAACTGCTCTCGTCGTTTGTGTCGCAGTATTATATGGCGCGGGGGCGGATTCCGCGCAACGTGCTGCTGTCGGCTCCGATTGAGGATGAAGCGCTGTTAAAGGACATTTTCCTCTCCAAGGGCATGAAGGTCGATTTCACCGTCCCCCAGCGCGGGGCAAAAGCCGAACTGGTCAAAATGGCGGCCAGAAACGCCGCCGAGGAGATCGAACGGGTGACGACGCGGGAGGAGAAGACCCGTTTCCTGCTTTCAGAGTTAAAACGGCTGCTCAACCTGCCCGAACCGCCGTCACGCATCGAGGCGGTGGACATCTCCAACTTGGGCGACAGCGGGCGGGTCGGCGTAATCGTCTGCTATAAGGAAGGAAAGCCGCTGAAGAAGGCGTACAGGCACTTCATAATCAAAGACGCCGGTATCCGTGACGATTACCACTCGATGGAGGAAGTGCTGACCCGGCGTTTTGCCCGGCTGGTAAAGGGCGACAAAGGGTTTGACGAGGCCCCCGGACTGCTGTTGGTGGATGGCGGCACGACCCACGCCGCGATGGCAAAACGGGTATTGGCCGGGTTTGATTTGGATATACCGGTATTCGGAATGGTCAAGGACGAGAAGCACCGCACAAGAGCCGTCGTAAGCCCCGAAGGAGGGGAAGCCGGCCTGACCGCAAGCCCCGGCGTGTTCGCGTTCATCGGGCAGATTCAGGAGGAGACGCACCGCAGCGCGCTGGGCTTCCACCAAAAACAGCGCGGTAAGTTTGTCTCAGAGCTGGACGGGATAGCCGGTTTGGGCGAGACAAGGCGTGATATACTGCTGCGGCATTTCAAAAGCGTGAAGAAGATCGCGGCGGCCAAGCCGGAAGAGCTGGAGGCCCTTTTGCCTAAGAATGTAGCCATATCGGTGTACAATCATTTCCACGCGCCGTACGAAGGAGCATAACGATGAGGATTATAGCCGGGGAAGCCCGGGGACGTAAGTTAAAACCTGTGCCGGGGGAGGGGACGAGGCCCACTTCCGACAGAATCAAAGAGTCCATGTTCAACATCCTGCAATTCCACCTGGAAGGGCGGCGCGTCCTTGACCTGTATGCCGGATCGGGACAGCTGGGCGCCGAGGCGTTGAGCCGGGGAGCGCGGGAGTGCGTCTTTGTGGAGCAGTCCGCCGCCGCCGCGCAAATTATCCGTGAGAATACGCGCTTTTTTGAGAGCCGCGCTATTGTGCGGATAGCGGAGGTCATCCGCTGGCTGGAAGGGGCGGAAGGCCGGTTTGATATTGTCCTGCTCGACCCGCCGTATGAATCCCAACTCGCGGCGAAAACTCTGGACAGGCTGTTTGCGCGCGATATAGTCAATCCGGGCGGCTTCATACTCTGCGAAGCCCATAAAGGGGCTGAAATGCCTGCCCCGCGGGAGCCTTACAGCCTCCAAAAGGCATACACATACGGAGATAAAATAGTATCACTGTTTTCAAGAGGGGGAGGCATCCCCGGGGAAGGATCAGGAGACTCATGAAAATCGCCATCTGTCCAGGCAGCTTTGACCCGGCGACGCTGGGGCATATCGACGTCATTGAGCGCGCCGCGCGCATCTTCGATCGCACGGTGGTGCTGGTATTGCAAAACCGCGATAAGGCTTGCAGCTTTACACCGGAGGAGCGTGTCGCCATGCTGCGCAGGGCGACGTCGTGGATGCGAAATGTCACGGTGGAGCAATCCAGCGGACTGCTGGCCAAGACTTGCGAAGGTATGGGCGACGTGGTAATCGTCAAGGGGCTGCGGGCCGTGTCGGACTTCGAGCATGAGTTTCAGATGGCGCTGATGAACAAAAAGCTCAACGAGAAACTGGATACGCTCTTCCTGACGGCGAACGAGCGGTTTCAATACATCAGTTCCAGTGTTATCAAGGAAATATGCACTTACGGCGGCGACGTGAGCGGTCTTTTGCCGCCGGAGATTCATGACGAAGTGGTAGAAAGGCTTAGGAGGGAAAGAACATGCCGCACGATGTAGAAAGCCTGCTGGGTATGTTGCGCGAACAGATTGAGGACTCATTCACGCTGCCCTTGGGCAGTGACAAATGCGTACTCGACAAGGACAAGGCGATGGGGCTGATCGACGAGATTGCCAACAGCCTGCCCGAAGAGCTGCGCAAAGCGTCCAGCATTGTTAGCCAGCGCAACGAAATGATGCAGAAAGCCAAGAGCGAAGCGGAATCCATCGTCAAGACCGCCGAGGAGCGTGCCCGCCGCCTCATTTCGGATGAGGAGGTTTTATCAACAGCGCGGAGGAAAGCGCAGGAGCTGGAAAATCAAACCAAAACCAAGACGCGGGAATTGCGCATCGCCACCAACGAATATGTCGAGGACCTGTTAAAGCGTACCGAAGAGGCTGTCAACACAGCGCTCAACGAAGTGCGCAAATCGCGGATGGAATTTAGAAATACCGCGAAGCGGTAGAGCCCCGGGTTATACCATATCTTGAAGCGCCTCCTTCGGGAGGCGCTTCTTTTTGTGCTTTTACGCAAAAGAAGAACAGATGTTTTAGTTGCGAAAATGCAATAAAATACGGCATAACCGCAACACAGAACACTTGTTTTGTTCAAAAAAATTATCAAAAAGACTTGACATACTCCCATGGAGTGGGGTATACTAACGCCACAGTGGAGTGAAGTGGGATAAAAGGGGGAGGAAGGGAATGGCGGGCCTGTTTGGAGAATACCGGCACACCATCGACGCCAAAGGGCGCCTGTCTATGCCTTCCCGCCTGCTCAAAGCTCTGGGCGATCCATTCTATGTCTCCGTAAGCGACGACCGTTGCTTGAACGTATACGCTTTGGCGCAGTGGGAAAAACTTGAGGAAGAGAAGTTCGGTGGGCTGTCGGGCGCGGAGGAGCGCAAGAGCCGCCGTGATTTTTATTCGATGGCGCAGGAATGTGTCCTGGATTCGCAGGGGCGGGTATTGCTCAACCAAAAACTACGCAGCTACGCCGCGCTGGATAAAAACGTAATCATCGCCGGCGCCGGAAAATACGCGGAAATCTGGGACGCCGCCGCGTGGGATGAAACAGAATGACAGGCGCGGCGCATGTACCCGTCATGCCGCGCGAGTGCGTCAAAGCGCTGAATCCCCATAAGGGCGGGGTGTATCTGGACGGTACCGCCGGGCTGGGCGGCCATTCCGAACTGCTGCTGGAAGGCGGGGGGCAAGTCATTTGCCTTGACAGAGACGCGGACGCGCTGAATCAATGCAAAGCCCGTCTGGGGCGGTTTGGGGACAGGGTACGTTTCCTGCACGGCAACTACCGGGAGATGGACAGGCTCCTGAGTGAAGCAGGCGCCGGCTTGCTGGACGGCATATTACTGGACATCGGCGTGTCCTCCATGCAGCTTGATACGCCCGGGCGCGGCTTTTCCTATCGTCATGACGCGCCGCTGGATATGCGTATGGACGGCTCACAAAGCCTTACCGCCGAAGAGGTCGTCAACGAATGGGATGCCCGCCAGCTGGTACGCATTTTCTATGACTACGGCGAAGAACGGTACGCGCCGCAGCTGGCCCGGGGGATTGTCGCCGCCCGCCCGTTGAAGACGACGGCGGAACTGGCCGAGACAATTATAGAATCCATGCCGGCGCGGGGACGGCGGGAAGCGCAGCACCCGGCAAGGAGGGTGTTCCAGGCAATCCGCATTGCCGTAAACGGCGAGCTGGACGCGCTAGAAGAGGGTCTTCCGGCGGCGCTGAAAAGGCTCAAACCCGGAGGGCGGCTGGCGGTAATCAGTTTTCACTCTCTGGAAGACCGCATAACCAAACGTGTATTTGCCGAAGCGGCTAAGGGCTGTGTCTGCCCTCCCTCATTTCCTGCCTGCGCTTGCGGAAAGTCCCCATCGGTAAGGATTATAGGCCGCTGGAGGCCTTTACAGAAAGAAAGCGAAGAAAATCCCCGCTCGGCAAGCGCGGTCTTGCGCGTGGCGGAAAAAATATAAACGCAAAGGGGTCTGGCAATGTACGACGGCACCTCGGCGCTGACTTTCCATCCGCCTATCAAGGCTCCGTTGCCGCGCCCCGCGCCCCGGCCGGCACGGAGGACAAGCCTCCCTGAACAATTGCCGCACAGCCCGCCTAAAACGGAGGCCCTGCCCGGGCATTCGCAGCGGAGCGCCGCAATCGCCCCATCGAGGAAAGCCGCGGCAAATCCGGCGATGAAGCTGCCGTTCCGCACCGTGGCGCTGTTCGCGGGAGCGATGGCAGTGCTGCTGTTTATCGTATACAGCTATATGCAGCTCAGCCAGCTGAGCAACGCCAACCAAAACGCCGCGAAAGAACTGCAATTGCTGAGGAGGGAAGAAGGCGTCCTCAACCGCAGGGCTGAAGCGAGCGTGAGCCTGAGCGAGGTCGAGGCCTATGCCGTAGGGGAACTGGGAATGGTCAAGCCGACGCGGGAACAAATCATTTACATCGGCGCTGTGGCGCAAGACCGTGCTGAGATTATCCCGCAAAAAGGGTTTTGGGGTTCTGTCAGACAACTTTTCTCCACTATGACGACACATGTCATTGAGTTCATCGAATAGTTCTAATGTTATGGGACTATCCGTATAATCAAAGGAAAGGCCGGCCGCAGTCCGTTTGCGGTCCGGGCGCTTGACAGGGGAGGGGGAGAGCCCGGATGGAGAAAGTGGGAAAGCCGCGCGGCCCCCATAAAGACAAATACAATCGGATGATCCTGGTGCGGGTATTGATCCTTACCGGGATTTTCGGTTTTGCTATGTTCGTCCCGCTTGTGATGAAACTGTACGAAGTCGCCATCGTCCGGCATGACGAGCTGGAGCAGAGGGCGATCAATCAAGCGACCAGCTCCTACCCTATCACCGCGGGGCGGGGGACGATTTATGACCGCAACCGCAACGCACTGGCCATCTCGGCCAGCGTTGAGACGGTGTGCATATCCCCCAAAGACATCACGGCGGAAAAAGAAACCCTGATTGCCGACGGCCTGTCCCTCCTTCTCGACGTGAACCGGGAGATGATCGTTGAGCGTATGGGGCGCAAAAACAGGCAAAACGAGATCATCAAGACGCAAGTGGAGCGCGAAAAGGCCGACGAGGTGCGGGAGTTCATCCTCGAAAACAGCCTCACCAAGATGGTCTTCCTTGAACCCGCCAGCAAGCGTTATTACCCCAACGGGTCGTTCGCGGCAAACGTCATCGGCTTCGTGGGGGCGGAGAACTCCGGCCTGATGGGCATAGAAGCTGTATACGACAAGTCGCTGAGCGGCGCGCCGGGGCGGACGGTGCGGGCCAGAACGGGGCAGGGCCAGCCGATGCCCAACCAGTATGAAATGTATTACGATGTGCTGGACGGCTATGACCTCGTCCTCACCATCGACGAAACAATCCAGCATTTTGCCGAGAAGCATCTGGAGACAGCCGTCATTGAGAACGAAGTGAGCAACCGGGGCTGTGTCATCATCATGGATGTGCGCACCGGCGGCATCCTCGCAATGGCGACCAAAGGGGATTTCGACCTCAACGCGCCGCGCGAGATCGCCGACGAGGAGCTGCGCCTCCAGCTGGAGGCGCTCGGTGCAGACGTATACCCGCAGGCGCTGGGGGAGGCGCAGCAGGCGCAGTGGCGCAACAAGGCCGTCAACGATACATATGAGCCGGGGTCGGTCTTTAAGATTTTCACCGCGGCAATGGCGCTGGAAGAGAAAAGCGTCAACATAGAAACCGTCCGCTACAATTGCACCGGGGTCATCAAGGTCGGCAGTCACGATATCCGCTGCCACAAGGCGGGCGGCCACGGCTCCCAGACCTTTTTGGAAGCGCTGCGGCACTCCTGCAACCCCGCCTATGTCACCATAGGCACCGGCATAGGGCCGGAGAAGTTCTACAGCTATATGCGCGCTTTCGGGTTTATGGAGACGACCGGCATCGACCTGCAAGGCGAAGCAAAAGGCATCATCGCCCCGTATGATACATATTCAAGACAGGCGTCGGCGCAAGCCGTCTATTCGTTCGGGCAGACCTTCAAGGTCACGCCGATTCAGATGATTACGGCGGTCAGCGCCGTGGCGAACGGCGGGACGCTGATGAAGCCCTATGTCCTCTCGCAGGTGACCGACAGCGGCGGGCGCGTCATTGAAAAGGTGGAGCCGACTCCCGTACGGCAGGTCGTCAGCGCGGAGACGAGCCAAATCATGCGCCAGTATTTAGAAGAGTGCGTCAATCAGGGCACCGGCTCCAATGCCTATGTCAAAGGGTACAACGTAGCGGGCAAAACAGGCACGTCGCAGAAGCGCGATATACCAAACGCCGACGAGCTGGGGCTGTATGTGGTGTCCTTCGCCGGGTTTGCGCCTTCGTACGACCCGCAGGTGGCGATTCTGGTCATGCTCGACGAGCCGGGGCTCAACCGCACCCAGCGGATGGGCGGTTATATGGCGGCCCCAGTCGCAGGGCGTGTTTTGGCCGATGTACTGCCCTATCTGGGGGTGCTCCCGCAGTATAAACCCGGGGAGGCCATGTCGGTTGACGTGACCGTGCCATTTGTCAAGAGGTCGGCGGTCAAAGACGCCGAGGCGGCCGCGACCAAAGCCGGGCTGACCGTCCGCATCGTGGGCGAAGGCGATACGGTAAGCGACCAGCTCCCTGCGGCGGGCGTCCGCGTACCCTCGACGACCGAGATGATTCTATATACCGAGGGGACAAAGCCCGAGGAAACGGTTGCCGTGCCCGATGTGATCGGCAAGACGCCGGAGCAGGCCAACGCCCTGCTGACCAACGCGGGCGTCTTCATGCGCCCCATCGGCGCCCAGCCGTCGCAGGACGCCATCTTAACGGCGGCGTGGCAGGAATTTGTCGGGCAGGAGGTGCCGTACGGCACGGTCATTTCGGTGGAGTTCAGAAGCCTGAACGTATCTGACTAGAGGTGTGATATGAAGCTCTTTACCTTGCTGCAAGCCCTCGACACATTGCAGACAAACGCGCCGTCGCTGGATTGCGAGGTAGACGGTGTTCATAACGATACCCGTCTGATGAAGAAGGGAGACCTGTTTGTCGCCATACCGGGCAACGATATGGACGGCCACTGCTATATCCGCCGGGCGATGGAGATCGGCGCGTCAATGATCGTGACCGAGCGCCCGCTCGACCATACTGTGCCGCATGTCGTCGTTCCCGACGCCCGTGAAGCGCTGGCAAAGCTCGCGGCCTGTATGTACCATTATCCCGCCGAAAAGCTGGTCATGGCCGGCGTAACCGGTACGGAAGGCAAAACCACCGTAACGCATATCCTCAAGGGGCTGATTGAGGGCGTGACCGGCGGCCTCGCGGGGCTGGTCGGCACCAATCATATCGTGATCGGAGACAGAACGCTGCCTTCGGAGCGTACCACCCCCAACGCCGTCGCGCTGAACGGCGTCTTCGCCGAAATGCTGGAGGAGGGCTGTACCCACTGCGTGATGGAGGTATCCAGCCACGCTATAGCGCAGTCGCGCGTGCTGGGGATACGGTACGCCGCCGGGGCCTTTACCAACCTGCACCATGAGCATATGGATTACCACAAAGACATGGAAGACTATTTCCAGACCAAAAGCCGCCTTTTTTCGCAGTGCGACAAGGTTATACTCAATATAGACGACCCCTATGGTCAGCGCTTAACGGAGCAATACCCGGAAGCGATTACCTTCTCCTGTGAGAAGGACGCGGCCATCAGGGCGTCCGATATCGAGCTTCGCCCCGGCAGCGTCCGTTTCCGGCTGACCACCGCTCACGGCTCGTTTCTCACGGAGTGGAACACTCCCGGCCTGTTTTCCGTCTACAACGCGCTGACGGCGCTGGCCTGCGGATACGCGCTGGGATTGCCGGTGGAGCAGATGACGCGTGTATTACCCGCGGTGCCGCCGGTCAAGGGGCGGATGGAACCTGTGCGGACAGGAAAAGACTTTACAGTGATCATCGACTACGCCCATACGCCCGAAGCGGTCGCAACCGCCTTACAGACGGCGCGGGCGTTCTGCAAGGGGCGGCTGACGGCCCTGTTCGGGTGCGGGGGAGACAGAGACAGATCCAAGCGCCCGATGATGGGCGCGGCGGCACGGCGGCACGCGGATCTGTGTTATGTAACCTCGGATAACCCGCGTTCCGAAGACCCGGAGGAGATAATCCGCAACATTTTAGAGGGAATGGGAAATGATGGAGTAATCGTGGAGCCGGACCGCAAGAAGGCGATTGAAATGGCGCTGGACGGCGCCAAACCGGGCGACACCATCTTGCTGATCGGCAAGGGGCATGAGACGTATCAGGAGATCAACGGGGTCAAGCATCCGTTTGATGAGAGAGATGTTGTAAGAGAGGCGCTGGGACTATGAAGGAGATGCTTCTATCCGCCGGCATATCGCTGATTGGTGCTGTAACAGCCGGGTATCTGCTGCTGCCGGTACTGCGGCGGCTCAAGCTGGGACAGAAGATTTTGGAGATCGGCCCCAACTGGCACAAGAGCAAAGAGGGGACGCCCACCATGGGCGGGTTCTTCTTCATGCTGGCCATCACCGTTGCTGTGGCTGCTGTAGGATGGAGGGAGATGCTGAACGGGCAGTTTACCCACCTCTTCATCTTATTATTCGCGTGGGTCTGCGGCGGCATCGGCTTCATCGACGACCTTGCCAAGGTGCGCAAAAAGGAAAACCAAGGCCTGACCGCCCCGCAAAAACTGCTGCTCCAACTGTCCGCCGCCGCGGCGTTCCTCGCCCTGACGCGATATTTCGGCTATACGACGTCCGATGTGGCCATCCCGTTTACCTCCATCGTCCTGTCCCTCCCGTGGCCGGTCTACCTCACGCTGGGGATTCTTTTCGTGGCGGGCTTCGTCAACGCCGTCAACCTCGCTGACGGCGTAGACGGGCTTTGCACGGGGGAAGGGCTGCCTGTCGCCGTCTTTTTCGGGATGCTTGCGCTGTCACTGGAAAACCCCGGCGCGGCGGTCTTTGCCGGGGCGCTGGCGGGGGGCCTGCTCGGGTTTTTATGGTTTAACTTCAACCCGGCCAAGGTCTTCATGGGAGACACCGGCTCTCTCTTTATCGGCGGCGCGCTGTGCGGCCTTGCTTTCGCGATGGACAGGCCGCTGATCTTGATCGTCGCGGGGCTGGTCTACCTTCTGGTTATGCTCTCCGTAGTGCTGCAAGTGACCTATTTCAAGCTGACCAAAGGCAAGCGCATCTTCAAAATGTCGCCGATACACCATCACTTTGAGCTAAGCGGCTGGAAAGAGAAAAAAGTATTTACCGTTTTTACGGCTTTTAGTATGATAATGTGCGCTATAGCGTGGTTTGGGTGATTGTATGGAACATATGGACATCGAAAAAGCGAAACGCGAAATGAGCCGTACGGTCAAAGGCCCGATGGACCTGCCGTTCGCGCTTCTGGTCATCCTGCTCAACGGCATCGGGCTTGTGATGATGTTTTCCGCGAGCTACGCGCACGCCGCCGCGAATACAAGCTCCCCCGCCTATTATGTGACAAGGCAGGGGATATACATGGTGGCGGGCATCGCCATCATGTTTGTCATATCCCGCTTCAACTACCATTACTTCAAGCCTTTTTCCCTCCCCACCATGATCACGGCGCTCATCCTGCTGGTGGTGGTGCTGTTTGTCGGCTCCGACGAGAGGGCGGCGGTGCGCTGGATCAACTTCGGCTTCTTCAACATCCAGCCGTCGGAAATCGCAAAGGTGGCGGTCATCATGCTCTTTGCCACCATGATTGCGGCAAACCCCGAACGCCTGACGGAGAAGCGAATCCTGCCGGCAGTGCGGAATATCATGCCGTATATTGCCATACTGGCGCTGATTGCGGGTCTGATGGCGATGCAGCCGCATTTTTCCGGCATTGTCCTCATCCTCGCGGTCGGGGCGGTCATGCTCTTTATGGGGGGCCTGGCCTACCGCTGGATCGCCCTTGTGGGCGCGCTAGGCATAGGCGCTATGACCATACTGATCACAGCCACCGATTATGCCGCCAAACGTATGGCCATCTGGCGCGACCCATGGATTGACCTGACCGGCGCCGGCTGGCAGCCGGTGCAGTCGCTCTACGCCGTGGCGTCGGGCGGGTGGTTCGGGCTGGGGTTGGGGCAGAGCCGCCAAAAATACGCCTACCTGCCCGAGCCGCACAACGATTTCGTCTTTGCCATCGTCTGCGAGGAGCTGGGGATGGTCGGCGCGCTGATCGTGCTGTTTTTGTTCATGCTGCTGATCGTGCGCGGATACTGGATCGCCATGCACGCGCGTGACCGCTTTGGCACACTGCTGGTCTCCGGCGTTACGACATTGCTGGCGATTCAGACCTTCCTAAACGTAGCCGTCGTCACCAACCTGATCCCGGTGACAGGTATTTCGATGCCGTTTTTCTCTTTCGGCGGCTCGATGCTGCTGATACAGATGGTAGAGATGGGAATCGTGCTGGCGGTAAGCCGTCAGCTCCCGGCATATACACCATAATAGAAGAGCTCCCTCGGTTCGCAGGTCGGAGAAACCCCAGCAGGCCTAACGAGCTTGCGAGTGTAGCCAGCGGGGTTTCTCCGACCGCCAGCGAACCGCGCAGGGAGCTTGACAGGAGGCTTAACCCCATGCGTTTTATCCTCACCTGCGGCGGTTCGGGCGGGCATATCAACCCCGCTCTGGCTGTGGCGCGCCTGTTGCGTGAAGATGGGCATGAGGTGCTGTTTATCGGAGCGCCGTCGGGTTTGGAACGCGACCTTGTGCCGCGTGAGGGGTTTGCGATAGAGTTTGTTGATGTGCGTTCCCTCTCGCGTTCTTTCTCGCCCAAAGCCGTCGCGCGGAATATCGGAACTGTTGTTAAAGTAGCCGGGGCGCTGCGCCAAGCGAGGAAAATTATCAAGCACTTCCAGCCACAAGCTGTGCTGGGGACCGGCGGCTATGCCAGCTTCCCCGCGCTCCGCGCCGCGTCAAAACTGAAAATACCCGTCCTTGTCCATGAATCCAACGCTTTCCCCGGCGTCACGACCAAAATGGCCGCCAAACACGCCGACGCTATACTGGTGGGCATGGAATCCTGCCGCGAAGCCTACAAGAACCAAAGCCGCGTCCATGTGGTCGGAACGCCGGTGCGCCCTGAGTTTTTCACAACAGACCGCCTGGCGGCGAGGGAAGCGCTGAAGCTGGACAACCGCCCTGTGATCGTCAGTATTTTCGGCTCGCAAGGGGCGCGGGACATGAACCGTATGATCTTAGAGCTGATGAAGCTGGAAAACGGCGAGTGGCAGCATATCCACGCGGCGGGCCCCAAGCGGTACGGCGCGCTGGCCAAAACGGCGGCGGAACGCGGGCTGGTCTTTGACGGCGGCACCGGGCTCAGGCTTATGGATTACATCCACAACATGGCCGAAGCCTGCGCGGCGGCCGATATATTGATTTGCCGCGCCGGAGCGTCCACGCTGGCCGAACTGGCGGCGGCGGGCAAACCGGCTGTGCTGATCCCCAGTCCGAATGTCACAGCCGACCATCAGACCGCCAACGCCAAAATGCTGGAGAACGCGGGCGGCGCGGTGGTCATGCCCGAAGCGGGGCTGACGGCGGAAAACCTGTACCGCGCGGTCAAAGACTTGCTGGGAGATCAAAGCAGGCGGGAAGCAATGACGCGGTCACTGCACAAACTGGCCGTACCGAACTCCGCGCAAAGAATCGCCGGGTTGATGCAAGAGCTCTTGTAACCAACTCCCCGCAATCCTCATAGAATGAGCCGTAAACCTCATTTCTGTGACGGATTCGGAGGAAAACGGCATGAGCGCGATTTTCATTACCGGCGGGAAGCCTCTGTATGGGTCTGTCCGTACGCAGGGCGCGAAAAACAGTGTCTTGCCCATTCTGGCGGCCACCATTCTATGCGGCGGGCCGTGCGTCGTCCATAACTGCCCGGACCTGCTGGACGTCAATACGTCCATCCGTATCCTGCGGCATTTGGGCTGTCCGGCCAAACGGGAAGGGGCGGGCGCCGTCGCCGCCGATACGGCGGGCATGAATCGCTTTGACATCCCGGAGGGGTTGATGCGCGAGATGCGCTCCTCGGTCGTCTTTCTGGGGGCGATCCTGTCAAGAACGGGTGAAGCCGTGATGAGCTATCCCGGCGGCTGCGACCTTGGGCCAAGGCCGATCGACCTGCATATCGCGGCGCTCAGGCAGATGGGCGCGGAGATACGTGAGGAAGGCGGTTATCTATACTGTAAAGCCCCTAAGTTTACAGGCTGTGACATCTATCTTTCCACCCCCAGCGTCGGCGCGACCGAAAACATCATGCTGGCCGCCGCGCGCGCTGACGGGACGACGCGTATCCTCAACGCGGCGCGGGAACCGGAAATCGGAGACCTGCAAGACTTCCTCAACGCCATGGGCGGGAGGGTCACGGGAGCGGGAAGCTCCACCGTCACCATCGAGGGGGTACGGCGGCTGTCCGGCGCGGAACACACCGTCATCCCCGACCGTGTCGCCGCGGCGACCTTGCTCTCCGCCGCGGCATTGGCGGGCGGCGACATTGCGATAGGCGATACGCGCCCCGAAGACCTCGCCACAGTGCTGTCCGTTTTAGCGAAAGCGGGCTGTGACATATCGGAAGACGGCAGGGAGATACGGATACGCCGGGACGGCGCGCTTCGCCCGATGGGACGGATATGCACCATGCCGCACCCCGGGTTCCCGACCGACGCGCAAGCGCTGGTCATGGCGGTGGCTTGCCGCGCCGAGGGGGTTACAATGTTCTCCGAGAGGATATTTGAAAGCCGTTACAGGCATGTCGGGGAATTGCTCCGTATGGGCGCGGACATTCAGGTGGAAGGGCGCGTAGCGGTCGTGCGCGGCGTCCCGAAACTCTACGGCGCAAGGGTTTGCGCGACCGATTTGCGCGGCGGCGCGGCATTGGCCGTGGCGGCGCTGGCCGCTGAGGGCGAGACGGAGCTAAGCGGTTTGCAGCACATCGACAGGGGTTATGAACGGCTTGAGGACGTATTGGCCTCCTTGGGAGCGGACATCGAGAGAAAATAGATACACTCCACACAAAAGAAGGGTTCTGTATGCAAGAGAGGAAAAAGCGCAGGCGTCGCGGGAGGTACAGCTTTTTGCTGACCTTCTTTGTGGCGGCTGCGCTCATTTTTGCTCTTGTGCTTACAAGCGGCCTGTTTTTCAACATCCGGGAGATCCGCGTCGAGGGCGTGACCGTCACCAACCCGCAGGAAATCATAGCGCTGTCGGGGTATACCATAGGCGAAAACATCTTCCTCATCAATAAAAGAGCGGCATATCATTCCATTACCGCCAGTCTGCCCTATGTCAAAGCGGTGCGGACCCGGCGCGATTGGCCGGGCACGGTTGTGATCATCATCACCGAAGCCGCGCCTGCCGCCATGATCGAGCACAGGGGGGTCTATTGGGTGTTTGATTCGCAGGGCAGCCTGCTGGAGTCCGTGCCGGCCCTGACCCCGCCAAAACTGCCTGTTATAAAGGGGATGGCTTTACTTGACGACCCGGTTCCGGGCACAAAGCTGTATCCTGTTACGGAAGACACCGCGAAAAGCGGCCCGCTGCTTGACCTGATTGGGGTCATGCTGGCCGAGGGGGTTTGGGAGGATGTGGGGGAAATCGACATCACCCAACTCTCCGGCATCCGGTTCACATACAAGGGCATATATAAGGTGGAGCTGGGGCCGCCGGACGCGCTTGCGCAGAAATTCAGGGTGATGCTGTTGGCGCTGGAGGATGAGAAGGTATCCGGCAGAGGGCCGGGAACGCTGTATATCGACGGCATAGCGGATGGCAAGAACGCCCGCTTTATCCCGGACGAGCCGTAAGCTATTCAAAAGATAGGAGGGATTCTAATGAAAAGAACAGCGCTTTTTCTAGCTGTCTGTGCCCTGCTCGGGGCCTGTACGCCACCAAGCCCGGCGGAGGAGACGCCGAGTATACCGGGGGATGAAATCCTGTCCCCGGCGCCATCTATAATCCCCTCTCCGTCCCCCGTGCCGGATCCGTCTCCCTCCCCGCCGCCAGACCCTATTCTGGAGATGGACATTTGGGCCGCCCAGCCGTCACTCAGGTATCATCATTACGCACCCTTTACAGACGGCTTAGCAGAGGTGAGTATTGGCGGCGGGTACCCTGACACCAGATACGCGTTTGTCGACCAAACGGGGCGTGAGGTCATCCCTCTTGCGGAACGGATTGTTTTCTCCTTTTCGGAGGGGCTGGTTGCGGTACAGCGAGGCGAGAAATGGGGATACGAGGATACGGAAGGGCGGGTGGTGATACCCCATATTTATGATTGGACCAACCCTTTTTCCGAAGGACTGGCGTGCGTATGGATAGATGAACGGATAGGCATTATCGATAAGACCGGGGTCGAAGTGGTGCCCTTTATGTATGAAAACGCTCAATGGAATTATACTGAAGGTTTGAAGGCAGTGAAGCTGGACGGCAAATGGGGTTTTATCGACATGGACGGGAAAGTCGTCATACCGTTCCAATATGACACGGTCAGATGGGATCAGGGAGGCGCGCACCATGGGTTCGAGGACGGCCTGGCGATGGTAGGCAACGGAAGCCGTGAAAACGGCTGGCTGTGGGGCTATATAGACACACAAGGGCGCGAGGTGGTTCCGCTCAAATATATCTCGCTTGGAGAGTTTTATGAAGGTTTGGCGGGGGCACGGACCGGCGACTGGGAAACCGGCGTTCAGTGCGGGTTTGTGGACATAAACGGGCGCGAGGTGACGTCTTTTCAGTATCAGAGGGTTTCATCGTTCAGGGAGGGCCGGGCGCAGGTCGCTGTAGGGGATTTTCAAAACGGTTTCCTCTACGGTTATATTGACCAAACAGGGCGCGAAATCGTCCCTTGTATCTATACCAACGCCCAGCCGTACTATAAAGACGGTTTGGCTGTCGTGCAAAAAGACGGTTTATACGGGGCGATAGACAAAGGAGGGCGGATAGTCCTGCCGTTTTCATATGAAAGTGTATACATGGAAGTATATAACGGTGATATAGCCGGGTTTTCCGAGGGCGTTTTGACCGTCATGCAAGACGGAAAATACGGAACCGTTGATAAAGACGGAAACGAGCTTGCGCCATGTATTTACGACGAAGTGAACGGGTCTTTCTACAACGGGATGATGCGGGTAAGGCTCGGCGCCGACTGGCCTGACTATCAGTATGGGGTTATCGATACCAAGGGAAACGAGGTCGTACCTTGCGAGTATGAGGACATCTACTGGTCTTTTAGCGAAGGCTTGATAATAGCGAAAAAGAACGGCCTATGGGGATATATTGACTTAAACGGGCGCGAACTGACGCCGTTTATCTTCGAGCAGGCTTATCATTTCTCGGAAGGTTTGGCATTTGTGAGATACCGCGGCCTGTGGGGTATCCTCTCGTTGGAGAAACTGCTTGAGGCAAATTTTTCTTGACAACCTTTGTAAATGCAGATACAATACATAAGAGCATGAGTAAATCATGGGGCAAAGCATGTAAAGTTATTGCCTATACACATTAAACAAAAGACCGGGGGATGAGGGCATGGCCTTTGAGCTGGACAGCGGGAACGAAAGCGTCGTATCCATAAAGGTGATCGGTATCGGCGGCGGCGGCAACAACGTCGTCAACCGAATGATGGAGGCGGGCGTGACCAGCGCGGACATGGTAGCCGTCAATACAGACCGTCAGGCGCTCATCAAGACGAGAGCCACACATAAATTACAAATTGGTGAAAAACAGACAGGCGGCAAGGGCGCGGGAAGCAGCCCGGAGATTGGCCGTAAATCGATGGAGGAGAGCCGTCAGGAGATGTCGAAGCTCCTCACCGGCACAGACATGGTATTCATTTCCGCGGGCATGGGCGGCGGCACCGGCACCGGCGCTTCGCCAATCGTGGCCGACATCGCACGCGAGCAGCAGATTTTGACCATCGGCATCGTTACCAAACCATTTCATTTTGAAGGCCCCCACCGGATGAAACAGGCGGAAGCGGGCATTGAAGAGCTAAGAAGCCGCGTCGATTCACTGATCGTCATCCCCAACGAGCGCCTAAAACTGGTTTCGACGGAGAAAATCTCCTTTGCCACCGGCTTTAAGATTGCCGACGATGTGTTGAAGCAAGCCGTGCAGTCCATCTCCGACCTGATCAATACCACCCAGCTCATCAACCTCGACTTTGCCGACGTAAGCGCCATCATGCGCGACGCGGGCTATGCCCACATCGGCGTGGGGCAGGCCAGCGGTAAATCCAAGGCGGAGGACGCGAGCCGTCAGGCCATCCAAAGCCCTCTGCTGGAAACGACCATCAACGGCGCGAAGGGCGTCATCATCAACATAACAGGCGACGCCGACCTCGCGCTGGAAGATGTGGAGATGGCCGCCAACATGGTCAAAGGCGCCGTCCACCACGACGCGAACATCATCTTCGGCGCGGCCATCGACGAGAGCATGGACGACGAGATACGCGTCATCGTCATAGCAACCGGCTTTGACGAAGGGGCCATCCTCCCCGACGACGGGCTGTTTACCGGCTCCGCGTCCAAAAGCGCTCCCAAGCCGCAGCCGGCAACAGTGTCCGAACCTGTTACGGGAGAACAGGCCGCGCCCTTCCCGGCTGCCACCGCCCCGGCGAAGGAGGAGCCGCAGGAGGAAGACCCGTTTGAATCTATCTTCAGAATATTCAACAAAAAATAATGTGATTTTCCCCCGCTAGAAGCGGGGGAAAAATATAGGAGGCCGTTATGTCAAAGATTCGCCTTGGCGTCATCGGCGCGGGCAATATCGGCACGGTACATATCAGGCATATCGTGGAAGGGCGGACGCCTGCAATCGAGCTGACCGCCATTGCCGAACGGCTGCCGGACAAACGCGCGCAAGCGGCGGGGTTATGCCCGTCCGCCGCCGTGTTTGACGAAGGCGCGGCGCTGGTGGAAAGCGATACATGCGACGCCGTCTTGATCGCGACGCCGCACTACCAGCACCCCGAGCTGTCGATTGCCGCCTTCAAGGCGGGCAAGCATGTCTTGTGCGAAAAACCCGCCGGGGTATACGCAAAACAGGCGCGGGAGATGAACGAAGAGGCGGCAAAGCACCCCCGTCTCGCTTTTGGGATGATGTTCAACCAGCGCACCAACTGCGTCTACCGCAAAATGCGCGAACTGGTACATTCCGGGTCTTTGGGCGGGATAAAACGCGTCAACTGGATTATCACCGACTGGTACCGCCCGCAGTATTACTATGATTCGGGCGGCTGGCGCGCCACATGGGACGGCGAGGGCGGAGGCGTCCTGCTCAACCAGTGCCCTCACAATCTCGACCTGTTGCAGTGGATCTGCGGAATGCCGTCCCGCGTCCGCGCTTTCTGTCATGAGGGCAAATGGCATGACATCGAGGTGGAGGATGACGTAACGGCGTATGTAGAGTATGAAAACGGCGCGACCGGCGTGTTTGTCACATCCACAGCGGACGCGCCGGGCACCAACCGTTTTGAAATCACGCTGGAAGGCGGCAAGCTGGTCTGCGAGGGAGGCAAACTGACGCTTTGGCGGCTGGAAGAGAATGAGCGGGTCTATTGCAAGAAAGCTAAGGATTACTTTGCGCCCCCGCCGCACAGCGTTGAGGAGATTGAAACAGACGGTCAAAACCCGCAGCATGTCGGCGTGATGAACGCGTTTGCCGCCCACATCCTGCGGGGCGAGCCGCTGACGGCGCATGGCAGCGAGGGCATCAACAGCCTGTCCATTTCCAACGCCATGCACCTCTCCCACTGGCTGGACAGGATGGTGGAACTGCCGGCGGACGAGGACCTGTTTTTGCAAATTCTAAGCGAGAAGAGGGCGAGGACATGAAACCAACTTTGGTAGTCATGGCGGCCGGGATGGGGAGCCGTTTCGGCGGGCTGAAGCAGATGGAGGCAGTCACGGAGCAGGGCGAGGTACTGCTGGATTTTTCGATATATGACGCTCTGGCGGCAGGGTTTGAAAAAATTATCATCGTCATCAAGAAGGCCATTGAAAAGGACTTCGACGAGACGGTCAGCAAACGCCTGCGCAAACAGGCCGACGTGCGGTATGTATTCCAAGAGCTGGACGACCTGCCGGACGGGCGGGTACCGCCGGAGGGACGGGAGAAGCCGTGGGGTACGGGGCAGGCGGTGCTGGCGGCGAGGAACGCCGTTGACACGCCCTTTGCCGTCATCAACGCCGACGATTTCTACGGCAAAAGCTCCTTCAAAGTGATGGCGAAGTTTCTGACGGAAGAAGCTGCGGCCAACGGCTACGCCATGGTTGGCTATCATCTTGGCAACACGCTTTCCGAGCACGGAAGCGTGTCGCGCGGCGTCTGCGAGGTAGAGGGCGGCTTCCTGCGCTCGATGATTGAACGCAAGACAATTGTCAAGAGGGGCAATGAAGCGGCGTTTACCGAAGACGGGGGAGAGACATGGGTCCCGCTGCCGCTGGACACCCTTGTGTCGATGACGATGTTCGGGTTTCATCCGAGTTTGTTTTGGCACTTGGAAGAAGGGTTCCGGGCCTTTCACGCGTCGCTGGCCGACCCGCTCAAGGGCGAGTTCTTGCTGCCGGGGGTTGTCGGGGAGCTATTGCAAAGCAAACGCGTATCCTTACGCGTGCTGGACAGCCCGGACCGCTGGTTCGGCGTGACCAACAAAGCCGACAAGCCCGCCGTGGAACAGGCCATCAAAGAACTGCGGGACAAAGGCATGTACCCGCAACGGTTATGGTGATATAATGACTGTAGGGGCGATACTCAATCGCCCGGGGACGCGCAAAAAGCACCCCTGCACATAGGAGGTTTTCCCATGCCAACCTTATCGGAATTGCGAAATGGACTGAAAGCGGGCGAGTATGACGCCGCGCTATCGGAGCTGTATAAAGATTTGACTGCGGCCAAACGGCGCATACAGCGGCTGATCGAGCTGTTCTCCGACGACTTCGGCGACGGGGGCGCGGAGGTGTCCCTCTTCTCCTCGCCGGGGCGGACGGAGATCGGCGGCAACCACACCGACCACAACAACGGGAGGGTGCTGGCCGGGGCGATTGGACTGGATACGCTGGGGCTGGCTTGTCTCAATGACGAACCGGCCATCCGGCTGCATTCGGTCGGGTTTTCCAAGAATACGGTCAATATCGAAACCCTCAGCCCGGACGAGGGGGGTTCCACCTCCGACCGCCTGATACGGGGGGTCTGCGCGGGTTTCGCGCGCGCCATGCTGCCGTACGGCGGCTTCAATGCCGTAACGCAGTCCGACGTGCCGTCCGGCTCGGGGCTGTCTTCGTCGGCGGCGTTTGAAAACCTTGTGGGCACCATCCTGGGCCATCTATACGGGCAGGGCGGGATGGACGCGGCGGCGCTGGCCGGGATAGGGAATTTTGCCGAGAACATCTTTATCCAGAAGCCCTCCGGCCTGATGGACCAAACGGCGTCCGCCGTCGGCGGGCTGTCGCTGATGGATTTTGAGAACCCCGAAAAGCCCCGTGTCGAGACGATTCCGTTTGACTTGCCGGGGCATACGATGATAATCACAGGCCCGATAGGGAGCCACGCCGACCTGACGCCGGAATACGCGGCGATACCGCAGGAGATGCGCAAGGTGGCGTGGGCGCTGGGGTCTGACACCATGCGGGGCGTGTCGCCGGAACGGTTTACCGCCGCGCTGCCCTCCCTGATGACAAGCCTGCCAGGCCGCGCCCTGTTGCGGGCGTACCATTTCCTCTGCGAAAACGAACGCGCCTTACAGCAAGCCGATGCGCTGAAAACAGGCAAGTTTGAGGAGTTTTTGCGCCTTGTCAATGATTCGGGGCGGTCGTCATATATGTATCTGCAAAACGTCGTCACGCAGGAAGAGCAAGGGCTGGGCGTCGCGCTGGCGCTGTCGGAGAGCCTGCTTTTCGGGCGCGGGGCGCAGCGCGTCCACGGCGGCGGTTTCGCGGGGACGATACAGGCGTATGTGCCGGATGATTTGGCCGATGCGTATAAAAGCGGTATGGAAGCCGTCTTCGGTGTGGGCAGCTGCCTTGTCATCTGTATACGCAAGCAGGGCGTTGTGAAAGTAATTTAGGGCTGTCCTTTTTCCCCCCTTGTCCGCATATAGTGGGACAAGGGGGGTCGTTTTGTTGGGGTTCAAAGGCTTATCCGAAGCCGAAGTCGCCGCTTCGCGCAAGAAATACGGAGAAAACCGCGTCACCGAGAGGAAACGGCGCGGGTTTTTATCACGCCTGCTTGAGAATTTCGGCGACCCGATGATTAAGATTCTGCTGATTGCGCTGGCCATCAACCTGCTGTTTTTGTTCAACAAGTCCGACTGGGTCGAGACAGCCGGGATCGCCGCCGCCGTACTGCTGGCCGTGATGATCTCAACGCTCAGCGAGCAGGGGAGCGAGTCGGCGTTCCGCAGGCTTCAGGAGGAGGCGTCGCGGCAAAGATGCCGCGTTATCCGATGCGGCGGGACGGTGGAGGCGCCCGTTGAAGAGGTGGTCGTGGGCGATTTGATACGGTTGCAGGCGGGCGACCGCGTGCCCGCCGACGGGACGATGGCCGAGGGCACAGTCGAGCTTGACCAGTCGGCCATCAACGGCGAAACCAAAGAAGCGCGCAAGACCGCCGGGGAGGCCTGTCTGGCGGGGTCGGTTGTGGTGTCGGGGGAAGGGGTCTGCCGCGTTACGGCGGTGGGGGATGGCACCGTTTACGGGCAGATCGCGCGTGAGGTACAGGAGGAAAAGGGCGCAAGCCCGCTCAAAACACGGCTTTCGCAACTGGCTGGGACCATCAGCCGGTTTGGATACATCGGCGCGGCTCTGGCGGCGTTGGCGTATCTGTTCAACGTGCTGCTGCTGGACAACCGGTTTGACGCCGCCCGTATCCTGGGTTTACTGCAAGACCCCGCCTTTATGCTGGAAAAGCTGCTGCACGCCGCGACATTGGCCGTCACGGTCATCGTGGTGGCGGTGCCGGAGGGGCTGCCGATGATGATCACCGTCGTGCTGTCGTCCAACATGAAGCGGATGCTGAAGGATAAAGTGCTGGTGCGCAAGCTGGTGGGCATTGAGACGGCCGGGAGCCTGAACATCCTGTTTACCGACAAAACCGGGACGCTGACAAAGGGCAAATTGCAGGTCACGGGCTTGATCGGCCCGGACGGCAGGATGATGAGGGCGGGCGATGCGCGGATGGAAAAAGATATGCACCGCGCCATCGTTTACAACAACTCCGCCGCCATGTCAAAGGGCAGGGCGGTGGGCGGAAACGCCACCGACCGCGCCTTGCTGGAGTTTGCCGCAAAATACAAGATTTCGCACCGTTTGCGCAAGGGAAAAATAATCCCGTTTGATTCAAGATATAAATTTATGTCAACCGAAGTGTCAGGCGAGTTCACAGGAATTTTAGCAAAAGGAGCGCCGGAAATCATATTGCCAAAATGTGCCAACTATAGTCAAAAAACGATAGAAGAGAATATGAGTAAATTAATGGAAGAAGGCGCCCGGCTGATAGCGGTAGCGGAAAACGAACGACTGTTGGGAATATTAGCGGTAAGCGACGATGTACGCTACGAAGCGGCGGGCGGGGTCAAGCAGATTCAAAACGCCGGGATACAGGTGGTGATGATCACCGGCGACGCGAAAGCGACGGCGCAGGCGATTGCGAGGAAAACGCATGTATTGGATGGCGGCGGGCTGGTGTTAACCTCCAGCGAACTCGCCCGCATGAGCGATACGGAGCTTATGGAAGCGCTGCCGCGTTTGCGCGTCGTTGCCCGCGCCCTTCCAAAGGACAAGAGCCGCCTTATTAAAATCGCGCAGCGGATGGGGCTGGTCGCCGGGATGACCGGAGACGGCGTAAACGACGCGCCCGCGCTGAAACGCGCCGATGTGGGGTTTGCGATGGGCAGCGGCACGGAGGTCGCTAAAGAGGCAGGGGACATCGTGATATTGGACGACAACCTCCTGTCCATCGCCAAGGCCATCCGCTACGGGCGGACAATCTTCAAATCCATCCGCAAATTCATCATTTTCCAGCTCAACCTAAATTTTTGCGCGTTGGGCGTTTCGGTCATCGCGCCGCTGATTGGGGTGGAGTCGCCGATCACCGTCATCCAGATGCTCTGGATCAACATGGTCATGGACACGCTGGCCGGGCTGGCGTTCGGCGGCGAACCGGCCTTGATGGAATACATGAAGGAAAAGCCCAAGCGGCGCGACGAGCCGATTATCAACGGTTACATGCGGCGCGAGATTATATTGAGCGGGCTGTATTCCATCGCGGTCTGCCTGTGGTTTCTCAAAAGCCCGGTTACGGCGGCGCTCTTTTCCTCCCCGGCGCGGTTTATGACGGCGTTTTTCGCGCTGTTTATGTTTATGGGCATCTTCCAAAGCCTGTCGGCGCGCACGCACCGCGTAGACCTGACCGACCACCTTGCCGCCAATAAGCCATTCATCGGCATCATGGGGCTGGTGGCGGTGGCGCAGACCGTGCTGATCTATTTCGGCGGCGCGCTGTTCCGCACCGCCGGGCTGACATTCTGGCAGCTGGTGTTTGTACTGCTGCTGGCCTCCACCGCCTTGCTGGCGCGCGTGTTCCGCTCCATCTGGTATGAGCGTAAAGGGATAACAACCGGGACATAAACCTTCAAGTGGATAACCTTTTTCTGCGTTTTTTGCTGGGATTGGCCGAAAAAGGTAGCATGGCGGCATAGAGTTTGCCCAGCCTTATCAAAGGCTGGGCAAATTTTTATATTTTTTACAGAAAGGGCTTGACCTTGCAGTACCTGCGTACCTGATACTGTATATAGGAAGCCTGTGTTTGGGGACCATATGGAAGGGGCGTTGGCTATGAAAGGAATGAGAACATCTATAAAAATTGCCATCGGCGTGCTGCTGATAGGGATTCATTGTGTTGCGTCAGGGATTACGGGGATTGTGGGCATGAGGATGATCCTTCGCGCGGGCGGCAATATTGAAAAGGCTTTGGGGATTTATTCTGATATAGAGCTTATCATCATAGCCGTCCTGGCGTTCTCTGTGTTGGCGTCAGCCCTTCTGATACGATATATCCACAGTAAAATGATTAGACCCTTGGGCATTTTCAGCGGCTATATGAGACAAAAAGGCAGGAAGTTCAGTCAGATGAGCATCGACGACAAAAGACGCCATGAAATCATGGCAGAGATATGGAAACGGGGCTAAGAAAGAGCATAAACATCTCCGCCAGTTCCGCGCGTGTGGCTTCTTCGGCCGGCCTGAAACTGTCTGCGGCAGGAATAACGCCGGCTTCGCTCAGCTCCCTGACCTGACGCTCCGCCCACCAGTCGATCTTGCCGGCGTCGGAAAAAGCGGGCATGTCTTGGTTTTTGGGGAGCTCATAGCCTTTGTATTCCGCGTAGGAGACCAGCATCACCGCCGCTTCCTGACGGGTGATCGGTCGGTCGGGGCGGTAAGCGCCGTCATACCCTGCCACGATGCCGCTCTCCGCCGCCCACAGCACCGAGTTTGTATACCACATACCGTCAGGTATGTCGGTGAAGGAGGCTGTCCCCGCAGGCGCGGGGCGGCCTTCTATTTTATGGATGACGGTGACAAACATCGCCCGGGTCATGCTGGCCAGCGGGGCGAAGGTGGTGTCGGTGTATCCGGCGAACATGTCGTTTTGATAGACATAGGCCACCGCGTCGTAAAACCAGTCGTCCGCGGATACGTCGTCAAACGGGTTCGCCCACTGCCCTTCCGCCGGACTGAATACCGCCTGTACCGTCACTGCGCCCGTTATCGGGATGTTCAGCGGGTTTTGGGTGTGTTCGGCAGTGCCGACGATGAATTTTTCAAACTGATAGCCGGAGGCGGGGACTGCCGTAAGAGTCTGCGTCGTGCCGGTGAAATAGTTGCCGCTCCAGTTGCCCGGATTGGTCACGCCCGGCGTCTTTGCGGTTATATCCATGTCGTTGACGCGGATATGGCCTTGCGCGGCGCTGACCCTTAGCGTGAGCGCCACCGACGACTGGCCGGACAGCTTAAACTCCGGCTGCGCGATCATATGTCTGATTACATGGCCTTGGCGCGCGTTGTTGAAGGCTTTAATCTCATTGACCTGATTCCGCCAGCGGCTGACGTCGCCGCCCCACCATTGGCCCGCGCCCCACCGCTGATACTGCATGGACATGATGGGGGCAATCTGTGCCGCGAAATCATTGACAATTGCCTCGACCACAGAGGGCTTCATGTGGGTGTTCATCAAATCGCAGTAACGGTTGATAAACTTCTTGACAAAATCCCCGTTGGTGCAAAGCGCCCTGAAAACCGCGGTCGCCCAAGGCTTGGCGGCGAAATCGTCGCCCCCGTTGGGATAGCGGAGATTGCCCGTTGTGTCGAACATTCTGGTAAACTGGTTCCAATTGACTACATTCTGCCCGTACAGCCCGTATGTTTGGTCAAGGTCTTTGAGGATATAGCGCCACCTGCCGTCTTTGCTGGAAAGCGGCGTGCCCGCCTCGGGGTACCCCTCTGTCTGATAGCGCCATATCTCGACGTTGTTGGCGGGCCAGTCGAGGTTGTTTGCGTAGGTTTGCACGATGTAGTAGTCGATGACGTTGTCGATGTCGATGAACCTCTGCGCCTCCGCGTACATCTTCGGGTCGGACAGGTCGGGGTTATCCGCAAACCATTCGTTCATCTCCCCGTACAGCACGTAATCTTTCGGGAAGTCCGCCGCTTCATCATGCCCCTGGTTTTCCAGCACCGCCGCGTTCGAGTCGCCGAGCTTATAGTTGCTGTTGACAAAGTGCTCGTCTATCCGCTCGCGTATCTCGTAAAGCCCCCAAAACTCACCGTTCAGCAGCACAACGGCAAAACGGGAGTCCTGCACCGCGAAGTTCAGCCCTCGGGAATATCTGTGCACAACGGCGTCCCGCATGTAGGCATTTTCGCCCCCGTCATTGCCGAAACTCCTTGTGATGAAACGCTGGAATGTGTCGATTGGCGTCCCGTCCAGCGCGAGCGCCGCCCCGTCGAAGAGGTCATAGTTCAAGACAGGGCTTCTCGCGTAGAAACGCAGGGATTTCTGCGGGAAATTGCGCGATATGCCTCCATGGGTGCGGACGCCCATGTTCTGAGAGAACCCAAGGGAGCCGTCCGGCTCGAAAAATTCCATATAGCAGGGACGCTCCCAGTCCGCGCCTCTTTCGTGCGGATTCTTATAGATACCCCTGTCGTTGTCAAAAAAATCGGCTTCGTTGGCGGACACGGATACAACAGGCAAACCGTGGAACTGGGCGCCTATGATGTAGGATTTGGTATATATCTCCGTCAGCGGGACGCCATCTTCGGAAAACACCTGCGCCTTGATGACGGTGCCTTTGAAGATATTGGAGGTGGGCGGCGTGTACGGTACGTTGCCGCCGGGGATGATGTTGGCGAAATAATTGCGCTCGCTCGTCCTGTTCGCGATGGCAACCGGCCCGCTGTACGCCGCCGAAGCCGATGTGGGAGCGCTTCCGTTGGTGGTGTAACGGATGGTCCCGTCGCTGTAACCGGTCGTGAGCTCCAGTGAAAAACCGCTTGCGTACATTCCGGCCTCCTTAGAAAAGGCGAGCTGCTCCTCCGCGGGGATGAGGGCAGGGTTGTCCCATGCCCCGTCGCCGCTGGCTCGCGGGCGGACCAGCGTAAGCCTCACGTCGCTTATGCCCGACGCCCTGTAGTCAAGGCCCTCGAAATCGGCGCCGTTGTCGCCGGTGTCGGCAAACCCGATACGGCGGGCGGCCACTTGCTTGGAGATACGCACATGGGCGCCTTGGTAGTTGTTGACGGCGTCTGTCCCCGCGGTGTTCAGCGCGCTCACAAAGCTCAGCACACCGCCCCACTCTTCTTCCGTGATTTCCGCGCTGAGGGCCGTCTGTCCGTCAACCAGCGCCACGCTGAACGCCCGGTTGCTGATTTCGATGTCCCATGCCATATCCCAAGAGGGGATGGTATAGCGCGGCTGCACGGTCGCGCCCGTATTGACGAACTTGGTGGCGACGATCAAGAAGGAGGATCTGGCGGCTATCGTCTTCCCGGTCAGCGCAAGCGTTTCCCACGAACCCAGAGCGTTGACGGTTTGGATAGAGTAACCGTTCAGGCTTACAGGGCTGTCCGAGGTGTTGTACAGCTCTATAAAGCTGTGGGAGATCGCGCCGTCCATCGGCGTGCCCGCGCCGTAGACCTGATTGATGACGACGGGCGAAGCCGGCCCCGCCGCAAGGCCGCCGGTACCGTTCAAGGGCAAAGCGCTGGAGATGAACAGCAGAGCCAGGATGAATGATATGACTTTTTTCATTTTGAAACCTCCATAAACTCAATACGCAACATTATAGTACAGAAACCGGTTTCATGCAAGGGTTATGGAAAATCCCCCTGTCATTGCGATGACATCCCCCTTTCACTAACGGGGGAAGGACGAAAGAATGGCGCGTTCCAAACTCTCCCTCTTTCGCGAAAGAGGGATACCGCCCGCAGGCGGAGGGAGATTTTCCCTTAAAAAACAAATGTTTGATTTATGGCCGTAAATATAGTATAATATATGCAAACGAAACGAGGGAGAGATTGCATGAGCAAGAAAGATAATGATAATGAGAATGGTAATGGACGCCGGGGCGCCGGAAGCGCCGGGGCGTATGACAGAAACAAACTTGCTTTTGAGAAGATGCGGAGGACATGGGACGTAGGATAGAAAATCTCCCTCCGCCTGAGGGCGGTATCCCTCTTTTGTGAAAGAGGGAGGGATAGGGAGACCGTAGGGGCGATTATCAATCGCCCGCCAATGCCGCGCAAGGCCCGCGGACGGCCAAAGGCCGCCCCTACAAACCTGCGGGCGTCCATCCCCCTTTAATGAAAGGGGGATGTCATCGCAATGACAGGGGGATTTCTCCTTGTGAAACGCATTTCATGCGTTTGCCGTGTGCTTGCCGCGGGCGGGAGCCTATGTTAAAATAAATAAATATTTCCAAAACACCGAGCACATCGCCATGCCCGATTGTATACAGTATAGACCGGTCATTGAAAAGGGGCGATGCTTAATGGAAAACACCTTGAGGAAAGTGGCGGGGCAAAAGATGAAAAGCGCAATCGCAGCGGAGGAATTCACCGGCATATACGAAAAAACTATGCCATCGGTCTACCGGCTTTGCTATTCGTACCTGAAAAACCGCGCCGACACGCAGGACATGGTACACAGCGTCTATGTCAAGCTGCTGCAAACAGGCAAGGTCTTTGACGGAGACGAGCACAGGAAAGCATGGCTGTTTGTGACGGCGCGCAACCTCTGCAAAAACCACTTGCGCCATTGGTGGCAGCGGGAGCGCAACTCCTTGCCCGACGAGGACGGCGGGGACGGGCTGTTCATATCCGCGCCTGCCGAAGACCGCAGCGGCGTCCGGGAAGCGGTGCTCAACCTGCCGGAAAAATACAAGATACTTATCTTTTTATATTACTACGAAGGGTACAACACCAACGAAATTGCTGAAATGCTGGAGAAAAACAACTCGACTGTCCGGCGGCAGCTCGCCGAGGCGAGAACGATATTGGGAGGTATGATCTGTGAAGAAGAATAATATTGCCGATATGTTCGAGGCCATCGGCCCGACCGACGCGGAAAAGAAGCAGATTCTAACTAAATTGCTCGAAAATAAGACCAAGCGGCGGATCAGCCTGCGCCCGCTGGGGCTTCTCGCGGCGGCGCTGGCCCTGTTTGTCATCGCGTCCGCGCCCTTCTGGGGGCCTTGGAAAGCCCCCAACGGCGATGGCGGGGATGTGGCTCTGGGAAGCCAGCCGTCCATAGGCGCGGCGGTATCCGCTCCCCCCAAAGCCGCAACGCCCGGCGACGACGGGCTGGCGCTTGTGAGCGTGGCGCAGCTCTTGATAACAAAGTCGGAAATGAACTTTGAAATCAGCAGCTCGTACCAGGACATCATTATCGTCCGCGATAACAGGACGCCGGGATATATCACCGTCCGTCAGTATGACCACCCCGAAGCGGAGCCGTTTGCGTGGGTCGAGAAGGACGGCAAATTTGTCGGGGAAGCCACAGCCGGCAAATGGTCCGATGATATATCGAAGAATAAGGTATCCAATATTGCCCGTCTGGAAGTGGCGATCCCCGGGGATAACACCTTCCAAAACACCGGCGAGGTGTTGCTGTCCTCCGCATTTGGGGACATAATGATCGCGGGCGATATAGAATGGGATGGGAGCATCCGCCTCAGCACCACTTTCGGCGACATCACGACGGACGGCTTGGCCGTTGAAAAAACCCTCTTTGTCAGCACATCGTTCGGCGACATCCGGCTGGGAGAGGTAAAGGGGCAAAGCGTGGACCTTCAAAGCGAGTTCGGCGACATCACGGTGACGTGTATTAATGGAATGCTTAACGCCACATCCGCGTTCGGCGACGTCATCCTCCGCGATTCGATTGACAGGACAATTCCCTTCTTGCCCGCCATATCGAACCCTTCCCCTCCCGCACTGCCCTCCGGCAGCCCGAATCCCAGTTCATCTTCATCCGGCAATAATATGTATACGCCCGCCTCCGACGAGATTGTCCTGAGGAGTGAGTTCTCTCTTTCGATGGATGGGATCGAGAGCGTTGAGGTCAGCAGCCTTTACCAGAAGATCTCCGTCACCGTGACCGACACGAAAACAATCACCATCCGGCAATATGACTTTGCCGACGCGAAAGAGCTGAAATATACGTCTAAAAGCAACTCGGTCACAGCGGAGTGTCAAATCAACAGTTACAACGGAAGAGGTAACATCGCCGATCCCCGCATTGAGTTGGAGCTTCCCAAAACATTCCGCGGCAATGTGAACCTGGGCAGCGTCAGCGGGAATGTGACGGTCCGTGACGGCGTACATTGGGGAGACGTTGACCTTGGGTCGGTGTCCGGGAACATCAAGGTCGATACGATGGAAGCGGAAAACGTAGCGCTGGGCAGCGTATCCGGCAATGTGAACGCGAACCGGATCAACTGTGTGACTTATAACATAGGCACAGTGTCCGGCAGCATCACTTTGGTGGAAATCACCGGAGAAGGCTCAGCCGGGACGGTGAGCGGCATCGTGAGGATCAACGGTGAGACACAAAAGAATACATGGGCCCCGGATTTCTTTGATTATTCCTATGACTTTGACATCGATCTGAAAGACCTTGAAGACTATCTCGACGGCTTAGAGGACTATCTTGAGAGCCTAGAGGATCTGATGGCCGAGCTGGAAGGGCTGAAAAAAGGTTGGACATTCGACTGGCCGGACGATATGTCGAAGTGGATACCGGATATATCCTCGTTTACCCTGCCGGATTATCAGTTTGACTATTCCGACTTTGGCGCGATGATTGACGACCTGCTTGGCGTATATATCATCGGCGAGGTCATCTCCGCCGAAAACAAGTGGATTTTAGTGAAGGATGAGTGGGGAGGATACCACAATATAAACATCTCGAAGGCCACAATCTATCCCGAGGGGCGGCAGATCAAAGAAGGCGACTGTGTCTTCCTTCGCGCGGACAGCTACAACACCGCCTACTGCGTCAATGTGGCGCGCAAAAAGTAATTGCTTCTTTGCTTGTTTTCATGGTAAACCTAGGGGCGGCACTGTGCCGCCCCGCATTTTTTGAACATCCTCAGGCCCTGCGGGGCCAGCCCGCAGCCTGTAGGGGCGGCCTTTGTTGTCAAATCCCCCTGTCACTGCGGTGACATCCCCCTTTCATTAAAGGGGGATGGACGAAAGAATGGCGCGTTCCAAACCCTCCCTCTTTCGCAAAAGAGGGATGTCACCGCAGTGACAGGGAGATTTTCCTTGTCATATTTGCGTTTCGGTCCGCATTCGGATATACTATAGATGAGGTGAGACTTAACCATGATACATAACACAATTCTGGACACGATCGGCCATACGCCGATGGTGCGCGTCAACCGGATGAATCCCAACCCGGCGGTGGAGCTGTGCGTTAAGCTGGAAGGCTTCAACCCCACCGGCAGCATCAAAGACAGGATTGCCCTGAAAATGATAGAGCAGGCCGAGACCGACGGGCTCCTGACGAAAGATAAGATCATCATCGAGGCCACTTCGGGCAACACGGGCATCGGCCTTGCCATGATCGGGGCGGTCAAGGGCTACCGGGTGCGGATTGTGATGAGCTCGGCGGTGTCGGCTGAGCGGCAGAAGATAATCACGGCCTTTGGCGGCGAGATCATCCTCACCGCGCCCGAGCTGGGCACCGACGGCGCTATCATCAAGGCGAGAGAGCTGATCGCGGCGGCGCCGGAGTTATATTTCAACCCCAACCAGTTTTCCAACGAGTTTAATAAGCTCGCCCACTACAAAACCACCGCCGAGGAGATTTGGGAGCAGACCGGGGGGCGGGTGACGCATTTCGTGTCGGCCTTGGGCACTTCGGGCACGCTGATGGGGGTGGGGATGATGCTCAAGGAGAAGAACCCCGCGGTGAGGATTATAGAGGCGCAGCCAGTCAAGGGGCATTACATACAGGGGCTGAAAAACCTTGCCGAGGCCATCGTCCCGGAGATATACGATATAAACGAGATCGACGAGAGCATCTTGATCGACACCGAGGAGGCATACGAAATGGCCCGGCGGCTTGTGCGCGAGGAGGGGCTGTTTGTCGGCATGTCCAGCGGCGCGGCTATGCTGGCCGCCGAGAGGACGATTCAAAAGCTGGACGGCGGCGTGATGGTGGTCATCATGGCCGACAGGGGAGAGAAGTATCTCAGCACCAGCTTATTTGACAGATAAAGCAGAAATTGGGGAACAAACCGGATTGCCGTGCGTCTAAGAGGATAACAGGAGGGATTTGGTATGAAAATCGCGAAACGTATCTTGCTGTCATCCATAGCGCTTATGGTCGCCGCGGCGTTTGTTGTGACCATGATCTCCGTCATCACAGGGGAGACGGCCGCCTTGAGCAACGTACGCCCCGGCGCGAATAGCGGGGAGCCGTTCAAACAGCCAAACAGCGTCACCAGCGACGGGAAGGTGTACCCGTTTAAGCAGATCGACGCCGTGACGCTGGAGGAGACGATTCCCAAAGAATCCCTGCCCGCCGTCGGCGACATGCAGACGCTGCTCAAGCTCCTAAAGGAGCGCGGCGCGTTTTACGACGGCAGCGCCTATGGCAGTGGCGGTGCGAGGAACTGGTTTTCGGACGCCCCGGTTCCGTCAGAAATGGTCCAAGAGGAGATGGACGCGGGCGCGGGAATGGCAAGTGACGCGGAGAGCGAAGCGGGCAAAAATGCCTCCCACTCCGAAACCAACGAGCAGGTGGCGGGCGTGAATGAGGGCGACGTCGTCAAGACCGACGGCAAGTATATCTACGCCCTGTCCGGCAACGAGCTGCGCATCACCGAAGCGAACGGCGCGGAGATGAGGGCCGTTTCGCGGATAGAGTTCCAAGACATATGGGGCGCGGAGTTTTACCTGATCGGAGACAAGCTGGCCGTGATAGGGCAGGAGCATATCCCGATGGACATCATGCCGGTGACCTCCAAGGTTGACGGCGAAGCCCCCGACATAGCCTGGTGGTACCCGTCGCGCAGCGCGACCGTCCTGCTGGTCTATGACATTGCCGACAGAGCCAATCCCTATGAGACGCGCCGCGTTTCGATGGAGGGCTGGAACGTTTCCACCCGCGTCATCGGCGACACGGTCTACCTCGTGACCAACAAGCATGTCTGGGTGCCTTACGACAACGCCGACAGCGAAATCATCCTGCCTTGCGCCCGCGATACGGCGGAAGGGGAGGCGTTTGAGCCGCTGGGTCTGGACAGGATATTCTATGTCCCCGGCACCGACGACAGCAGCTACCTTCTCGTCGGCGCGGTCAACATCAACAGCGACGAGCTGTTCCAGCCCACGGCCTATCTGGGCGCGGGCAGTATGGTCTACATGAGCCGCGGCGCGCTCTATGTCACCAAGATGCGCTGGGTGGAAGCAAGTGACGATACAGGACGGCTGGTATGGGGCGGCCGTCAGATGACCGACATTCTGCGCTTCGCCATCGACGGGACGGACGTATACTACGCCGGGATGGGCACGGTGGACGGCACGCCGATCAACCAGTACAGCATGGACGAATACAACGGCTTCTTCCGTATCGCCACGACCGACTGGCAGAAGGGTACGCTGGTGGTTGTTCTGGATGGCAATATGAACATCGCCGGGCGCACGGAATACCTCGCGCCGGGCGAATGGATGCAATCGATGCGCTTTATGGGCGACATGGGCTATGTCGTCACCTTTGAAAACGTAGACCCGCTCTTCACCATCGACCTCAAAGACCCCTATAACCCCAAAGTGCTGGGAGAGCTGAAGATACCGGGCTTCTCGCAGTATCTGCACCCGGTAGGCGGCGGTTTGCTGATGGGCATCGGGCGCGACACGCAGGAGCTGTTTACGAGGGACGCCAACGGCAACGAGACGGTCGTCGGCTTCCGGGATGTGGGGATGAAGGTATCCCTCTTTGACGTAAGCAACCCGTATGACCCGAAGGAGGTTGACGTACTGCACTTAGGCGAGGGCTGGGCGGAAGTCAGCCACAACCCCCGCGCCCTGATGGTTGACGCCTCGCGGAACCTGTACGGTTTCACGATAGACCGCTGGACCCAAAACCGCCAAGGCCCGTCGGCGCTGATTCTGCGGGTGGAAGGCAATCGCCTCTCCATCGCCGCCGACCTGAGCATGGGGGAGAAATTCTACACATGGAACAGCCGCCTGCTCTTCATCGGCGATACGCTCTACCTGTCCCATGAGCAGGGGATCCGGGCGTACGATTACTATACCTTTGCCGAGAGTGGCATGTTGGCGTATTAAGGCGCATACCCTGTATCAAACAGGGTGACGCCCGGCATACGCCGGGCGCCGAAAGGAAGGGCGCCATGTCAAGCGAAATGTCATTCCGCCTCACGCCGGAGCTTTTGCAAAAGGCGATGAAAGGCGAGCAGAACGCCATCGCGGGCTACGAGGCTATGAAAGCCATGACCAACGACAGCGGCCACTTGCGGACGCTGGACCATATCATCAGCGATGAGCGAAAGCACCTGATGAAATTTGAGGACATCTACCGCCGCCGGTTCGGGGCCGTCCCGGATGGTTCCCCCGCGATGGAGCCGCCCGCGTGTATGCTGATGGACTGCATCCGGCGTTCGGTTGAAGACGAGCTGGCATCGTACGAGATGTACCGCAACATCTACCTTGACAACGGCGGGGAGCAGGTCAGGCAGCCGTTTTTTGAGGCCATGACCGACGAGAATGAGCACGCGATACGGCTGAATATGATGTTTGCCAGAGAGCTGGAAAAAAGGGTTATGTAAGCATAACCCTTTTCGCTTCGCCTATCATGTACAGCGACCCGCAGGCCAGCACCGCGTCGTCCGGCCCCGCCAGCTCCAGCGCTTTCCTGACCGCTTCCTCCACATCCGGGATGACCAGCGGCTCCGGCACGGGGTAAGCGCACCGGAGCGACGCTTTGGCCAGCTCCGCCGCCGGTACGGGGTGCATCCCGGTAAACTCGGTGGCGATAAAGTGCGTTGACCGGCGCGCCACCATCGGGGCGCAAATATCATATCGCTTATCCCTGCTCATCGCCATAATGGTGATGAGCTTCTTTCCGTCCATCAAGCCGTCGATCGCGCCGCACAGCATCGATACGGCGTCTAAGTTATGCGCCCCGTCAATCAAACAGAGCGGCTTCTCCTTTATGATTTCCAGCCGCCCGCTCCACCGCGCCGCGGATAAGCCGTCCCGGACGGCGATTTGCGGGATGGCCCAGCCGCGCTTCTGCAACGCGATAATGATTTCGATCGCCGTCAGCGCGTTTTGCAGCTGGTGCGCCCCAATCAGGGAAATCTCATACGACATGCGCTTATAGGCAAACTTTGAGCCGTATAGCCCCATATCCGTCACGTACAGGGCCGTTTCGTCGGCGATGGACAGCGGGACGTCTTCCTCGGCGCAACGGCGCTCTATGACCTCGGCGGCGGCGGGGTGCTGCGCCGAACAGGATACCGCGTGGCAGCCGTTTTTCAGGATGCCGCACTTCTCATAAGCGATAAGCCCCAAATCACTGCCCAAAACCTGTACATGGTCTTGGGCGATGGAAGCAATGGCGGCAACCTCGGGCGCGCTGATGACATTGGTCGCGTCCAGCCGCCCGCCCAGCCCGACCTCCAAAACAACGATGTCGCAGCCCTGATCGGCGAAATAGCGCATGGCAACGGCGGTTTCGATCTCGAATTTACGGGGGTGATCGGCCAGCTGCGCGCAGAACGCCGCCGCCTGCGTGATTAGTTCGGCCAGCGTTCCGGCGGGGATTGGCTCGCGGTTGATTTGCATCCGTTCGCGATAGTCTTCGAGATAAGGCGAAATATAGAGCCCTACCTTGTACCCGGCGGTACGCAAAATGCTCTCCGTCATCGCGCAGGTACTGCCTTTGCCGTTTGTCCCGGCTATATGTACAAACTTTAAGGCCTTATGCGGGTCGCCAAAGGCTTTTAGAAGCGCGGCGACCCGTTCAAGGCCCGGTTTGTTGCCGAATTGCGCCGTGTGGTTGATATACTCAAGGGCCTGTTGGTAATTCATTGAGAAAGCCTCTCTATCCGTTCTTTCAGCGCTGTCAGGCGCTCGCGTTCCGCCGCGACGACCCGTTCGGGGGCTTTGCTGATGAAATGCTCGTTTTGCAGTTTCTGCGACAGCGCGTCATAGTCCTTTTGCGCGGCGGCAAGCTCTTTTTGCAGACGGGCGCGTTCGGCCTCAAGGTCTACCAGTTCGGCCAGCGGGAGGTAAACGGTCGCGCCGTCCGAAACAACGGTGACGGCCCCTTCCGGCGCGGGGCCAAACGTCACCCCGCCCGCCCCGGCCAAAGCCCTGAACATGTCCGCGTGGCGTTCAAACAGCTCCGTATGCTGGGTTTCAACCGTCCACGCCGCTTTTTTGGATGGAGGCACCTTCATTTCGTTCCGGCGGGCGCGTACGGCGCGTACCGTGTCCATCAGCAGTTCCATTTCCGCCGTTTCGCGCTTGAAGCGAAGCCTGTCCTCCGGTTCCGGCCATTTGGCAATCATCAGCGACGGCCCGTCCCGCAGGCCGCCCGGGAAGGACTGCCATATTTCCTCGGTGATAAACGGGGCGAACGGGTGAAGCAGCCGTAACGCCGTCTCCAGCACGTAAGCCAGTATCTGCTGTGTGGTTTCCTTTGTGTCGTCGCTGCGCAGCTGGATTTTCGCAAGCTCGATGTACCAATCGCAGAAATCGTCCCATATAAAGTCCGTCATTTTCAGCGCCGCCAGATTCAACTCATATTTGTCCAAATGCGCCGTTATGTCGTATATAAGGGACTGTAGTTTGGTGACGATCCACATATCCGGCAGCGTCAGGCTCTCCGGCAGCGTCCAGCAATCTGTATCGCCGAGGCTGGACAGCACGAACCGCGAGGCGTTCCACAGTTTGTTGCAGAAATTGCGGAAATGCTCACAGCGCTCGGGGACAAAGCGTATGTCGCCCCCTTGCAGATTGACCAGGGTAATGATATAAACGCGCAGCGCGTCCGCGCCGTACTTGTCGATCATCTCCAGCGGGTCAATGCCGTTGCCGAGGGATTTGCTCATCTTCCGCCCTTCGGCGTCGCGCAGGAGGCCGTGCATGTAGACGGTGTGGAAGGGCTCTTGGCCGGTCTGCTCGATGCCGGAGAAGATCATCCGCGCCACCCACAGGTAGATGATGTCATAGGCCGTCACCAGCACGTCGGTGGGGTAGAAGCGGCGCAGGTCTTCCGTGTCATCGGGCCAGCCCAAGGTTGAAAACGGCCACAAAGCGCTGGAAAACCATGTGTCCAGCACATCCGGGTCCTGCACCAAATGCCCTGACTTGCACAGGGGGCACTCGGTCGGGTCTTCACTCGAAACGACGATCCTTGCGCAGTCCACGCAAGTCCAGACCGGGATACGGTGCCCCCACCAGATTTGGCGGGATACGCACCAGTCGCGCACGTTTTCGATCCAGTGGAGGTAGAGCTTTTCAAAACGCTCCGGCACAAATTTTGTCCGTCCCTCTTTGACGGCGGCGATGGCGGGCTCGGCCAGCGATTTCATCGAAACAAACCACTGCTCGCTGGCCATCGGCTCGACGTTTTGATGACAGCGGGCGCAGGTGCCGACATTGTGCGGGTGCGGCTCGGTTTTGACGAGGAAGCCGCCCTTTTCAAGGTCTTCCAGCACGGCGATACGGGCTTTCTCGCGGGTCAGGCCGTTGTATTTGCCGCCGTTTTTGTTGATAACGCCCTTTTGGTCCATAATCAAAAGCTCGGGCAGTTTATGGCGCTTGGCGACGTCGTAGTCGTTGGGGTCGTGGCAGGGGGTGATCTTGACGCAGCCGGTGCCGAACTCTTTGTCCACATATTCGTCCGCGATAACGGGAATCTCCCGGTTCATCAAGGGCAGTGTCACCGTTTTTCCGATGAGGTGCTTATACCGCCCATCTTCCGGGTGGACGGCCACCGCCATGTCGCCCAGCATGGTCTCGGGGCGGGTGGTGGCTACAACGAGCTGCTCCGTCGCCTCGCAGGTCGCGGCAAGAGGGAATTCACTTCCCTCTTCCGCGACCGCCCGCGAGGCGCGCACGGAGCGTGACACATCCTGTGAGCCGCGCACGGAGCGTGACACCGGGTACCTGACGTAGTATAACTTCCCGTCCTGCTCCTCGTACTCCACTTCCGTCTCGCTCAAAGCGGTCTGGCAGCAGATGCAGATGTTGGTGATGCGGTTGCCGCGGTAGATCAGCCCTTTTTCGTAGAGCGCGACGAACACTTCCCGTACCGCGCGGGACAGCCCCTCGTCCATCGTGAAGCGCAGCCTGTCCCAGTCGCAGGAAGCGCCCAGCTTCTTCAGCTGTTCGACGATGCGGTTGCCGTATGTCTCTTTCCACTCCCAAACACGCTCGACAAACGCCTCGCGGCCAAGGTCGAAACGGGTTTTGTTCTCCTTTTTTTTCAGCTCTGCTTCCACAACGATCTGCGTGGCGATGCCCGCGTGGTCGGTGCCGGGCATCCACAGCGTCTCGTAGCCGTCCATGCGCTTATAGCGTATCAGCGTGTCTTGCAAGGTGTTGACAACGGCGTGCCCTAAATGCAGCTGCCCGGTGACATTGGGCGGCGGGATGACGATGGTGTAGGTGGGTTTGCTCCCCTTGCGCGGCGCGAAGTACCCGCCCTCCGTCCACATTTGGTAAACGGCGGTCTCCACCTCTTGCGGCTGATATGCTTTGCCTAATTCTTTCGTCATCATGACCCCTCCGTTGCGCTTTCCAGTAATCATAACATATACCTTGTAATTTTGGCAAGAGTATGTTATACTATGTCGGTAAGTTTTATGGGGGTGACCCATGCCTCGTTACGGTTTTTCCGGCGAAGCGCCGGTTATGCGCAAGCTCATCCTGTTTGCCTGTCAGGCGGTCGGGGAGCCTGTTGACGTCCGGGAGCTGATCAAGCTGGCTTTGCTGGACGATAACGCCGATTATTTTCTCTTTTCCGACGCGCTGGCGGGCTTGCTCGACAACGGCCTGCTGGAGCGCGACGGGGAATGCGTCCGGCTGACGGCGCGCGGAGACGAGATCACCGGCATTACGGAGCGCGAGCTTCCGGCCGCGCTGCGCCGCGCGGTCATAGAGGAAAGTGCTATGGCGCGGGACAGGCAGATGCGCGGCCGCTGTGTTTTCACTTCGGTGGAGACGGCGGACGGGCTGTCATCCTTCACCGGGGCTTTGACCGACGGAGCCGTGCCGTTGCTGGAGCTAAAGCTGCAAACGGGCGGGGAGAAGCAGTCGGCGGAGCTGAAGCGGCGCTTTGAGAAAGACGCGGAGACGATTTTACAGAAAATATGGGAGATCATGACGAATAACAACGAACCGCTCACAACGGATGGCGACGATGCTTCTTCTGACACATAGCCGTACCGAGCCGGGGTTTAACCTCGCCTGTGAAGAATATTTCCTCACCCAAACAGACCTTGAGCTGGACATTTTCTGGCGCAACACGCCTGTGGTGGTGGTCGGGCGCAACCAGGACGCGTTTTTGGAAGCCGACGGAGAGTATCTGCATGAACACGGTATCGGCCTGGTCCGCCGGATTACCGGCGGCGGCGCGGTCTACCATGATTTGGGGAATATTTGCTATACGCACATCCGCCGCTACAACGGGCCGGTGGACTTTCAGCGCTTTGCCGCCCCGATGGTGGAAGCCCTGCGAAATCTGGGGCTGGACGCGGAGTTCGCGGGGCGCAACGATATATTGATTCATGGCAAAAAGGTGTCCGGCACGGCGCAGACCATATGGAAAGGCCGCGTTTTGCACCACGGCACGCTTTTATATGATGTGAACATGGCGAATCTGACCGGCGTTCTGCGGGTGAGCGAAGAGAAATACAAAGGACGCGGCATTGCCTCAGTCGCGGCGCGGGTGGCGAATATACGCCCGATGATGAAAGAAGGGGTCTCAGCGGAAGCATTTATGGAGAAACTGGCCGGTTTGTGGGACGGCGCGGAGCAATATGATTTGTCCGCGCGTGATTTAACGGAGATCGAAACGCTCCGGCGCGAGGTGTATGAAAATCCTAAATGGATAAAAGATAAGATACGATAGGGGACTGTGGGTATGCGCGGGATGAGGGCATTTCTGCTATGCGCCGTTTTGGCGGCGCTGCTGTCCGCTTGCACGAGCGTCCCCCCGCCGTCTTCCCCCTCCGGCGGGGATGCGCCTCTCGTCCTGATTGCGGGGGAGGAGCTGAGCCGGGGCGAGATTGTTTACCTGACAAGCGTTGCCGTAGAAGAATACCTGCTATTCCGCGAGATTGACTGGGAGGGACATATCGAAGGAATCGAGGTGCGGCGGCATTTTCTGGACAAGGCGCTGGAACTGGCGGTGTCCGCCTGTGTCATAAGAATTAAAGCGGCGGAACTGGGTTATGCGCTCACCGATGAGGAAGAGGGCGCGATAGACTGGGAGCTCGCGATGGAAAGCGAATACCGCGAGGGGCGCGAGGCTTTTTTGGAGGAATTGGCAGCGATTGGATTGACAGAAGAATTGTATCGCTTCTATAATTACGCGGTACCGATGCTTCAGGAAAAGATGCTGGACGGCCTGTACGGGCCGGGCAAGCCGCATGAGCCGGATGACGGCGCAATGCGCGCTTACTACAGCAGGAACTATATCTCCGCGAGCTACATATACCTCTCCGCCACCGATGAATACGGCGAGCCGCTGACCGGGACGGAGCGGGAAACACAGAAGAGCGTTGCCGAAGCTCTGCGCCGCCGGGCAATTTCCGGGGATGAGGATTTTACTGGCATGGTGGGGATTTACGGGCAGGACTATATGATGTCGCTTTCCCCGGAGGGGATGCCGATACCGCTGGGGCTGTTTGGGGCCTCGTTCGATACGGCGCTGTCGGCGCTGGCTGTAAACGACATATCCGAGGTTGTGAGCACCGACGATGGGTTTTACGTCATCCTCCGGTTGCCGGAGGATTGGGAATGGTTTGAGGAAAATATAGAGGATATACTCTATTATTGCGGCTCCGACGCGTTTTCGGAGAAGATACGCGAGTGGGGCGTAGAACTGGGGGTCGCCGTGGACGAAGCGTTTTACCGGCTTGACCCACAGGAAATGATTGCGGCGGGGTAATGTAGGTTATGAGAAGGATGGTCTCACCCGGCAACCAAATGTTTTTTCTCCTGCTGATTGCCTTTGCCGGGGCGACGGCTTATTTTTCCATCCCGGCCGCCGCCATTGAGGGCGCTTTGATCGTCGTCGCGGCGCTGATATACCGCCGCCAGATCATCCGCCGCCGCCGCGATATTGTACGCTATATAGACCATCTGGCCGCAAATATCGACGCCGCCGGGAAGGACAGCGTCACCCATTGCCCCCTCCCGATGTTCATCCTCAATATGGAGACCGGAGAGCTGATATGGGCCAACGACCTCTTCCTGGCCGCCGCCGGCCTGCGCGAGCGCTTCTTCTCCCACCGCCTTTCCGATATCCTGCCCGGCTTTGACCTTAAATGGCTCGGGCGCTCCGGCGGGACGGCTGACGCCGTATTGCGCAACAGGAATTACGCGGTCTACGGCAACCTGATCCGGCAGCCGCATGGCCGGGATAAGCGGGAGATGCTGGCGACGCTTTACTTCATAGACGTCACCGAGCTGGTCAATCTGCGGCGGGAACACAGATTGTCGCGCCCGGTCATGTCTGTCATCATGATCGACAACTACGACGAGTGCATGAACAATCTGAACGAATCGCAGAAGTCGGCGATTCTGGCCGCCGCCGACGAGAAAATCACGGCGTGGGCGTTGCTTGCGGATGGGCTTCTGCGCAAATACGACAGGGATAAATACCTCTTTATCTTTGAGGAGCGGAAAATGGCGGGGATGATCGAGCAGCGCTTCTCCCTTCTGGACGATATGCGCACCGTGACCGGCCCCACCGGCTTTCAAGTGACCCTTTCGATCGGCATCGGGCGGGACGGGGAGACGGCTTTGGAGTGTTTTTCCTTCGCCCAGCTCGCTATCGACATGGCTTTGTCGCGCGGCGGCGACCAGGCCGTCGTCAAGAACCGGGTCACCTTTGAGTTTTTCGGCGGGCGGAGCAAAGAGGTGGAGAAGCGCACCAAGGTCAAAAGCCGTATCATCGCGACCAGCCTGTCCCGTATCATCGCGGACAGTTCCTCCGTTTTTGTGATGGGACACGCGTACTCCGACATCGACTCCTTGGGCGCGGCGGCCGGGGTGGCCTGTATCGCCCGCAAATGCGGCAAGCGCGCCTATATCGTGGTCGATGAGAAGAAGACGATGGCGGCGGCATTGCTCGAAAGACTGCGAACGCAGGAGGCATACGCCGGAGCCTTTATAGACGAGCAGGCGGCATTGCTGTACTCCGACAACAAGTCTTTATTGGTCATTGTGGACTGCAACCGCCCCGAAATCGTGGAATCAGGCGACCTGTTGCGCTCGATGAACCGCGTGGCCGTGATCGACCACCACCGCCGTGCCGCCAATTATATCGAAAATGCCATTTTGGTCATGCACGAGCCGTACGCTTCCTCGGCCAGTGAGCTGGTCTGTGAGCTGACGCAATACCTTTGCCAGCCGGGCGACCTGCTGCGCTGTGAAGCCGAAGCGATGATGGCCGGTATCGTGCTGGACACCAAGGGTTTTACCATTCATACCGGTATGCGCACCTTTGAGGCGGCGGCGTTTTTACGGGGAGCGGGCGCCGACCCGGTGGAGATCAAGCGCCTCTTCCAAAACGATATGCAGTCCTCGATGGAGCGGTATGAGATCATCGCCAACGCCCGTGTCGTCCGCGCCAGCATCGCCGTGGCGGCTGTAGACCGCGAGGTTGACCGCGTAGTGGCGGCGCAGGCGGCCGACGAGATGCTTTCCATCATTGGTATAGACGCGTCGTTTGTTCTTTTCCGCACCGCGACGGGGGCGGATATATCCGGGCGCAGCTTAGACAGAATCAGCGTGCAGATGATTTTGGAAAAGCTGGGTGGCGGCGGGCATCAGACCATCGCCGGAGCGCAATTGAAGGACACAGCCGTGCCGAAGGCGTTGGAAATGCTGATTCAGGCAATCGACCGGTATTGCGAGGAAAGTGGGATAGAAGACCTGATTCCGCCGCAGGCCATGTGAAGAATGGAGGGAACCCATGAAAGTCATCCTGCAAACCGATGTGAAGGGGCAGGGCAAAAAGGGTGAACTGATCAACGTCTCCGACGGTTACGCCCGCAATTACCTATTCCCGAGGAAGCTGGCTTCGGAAGCCACGCCGGCGGCGCTGGCCGAATACGAGCGCAACGAAAAGGCCAAAGCTGCCAAGCTCCAGCAGGACAAAGCAAAAGCGCAGGAGCTGGCGCAGTCCTTCAAGGGCGGCGGCGTGACCGTGACAGGCAAAGGCGGCACGGGCGGGCGCTTATTCGGCTCGATATCCAACGTAGAAGTGGCCGAGGCGCTGAACAAACAGTTCGGCACCCAAATAGACCGCCGGGATGTTTCCTTGAATGAGCCGATCAAGCAGCAGGGGACGTACACCGCCAAAATCAAGCTGGGGCACGGGGTCAGCGCGGAAATAACAGTCAATGTAGAGGTCGCCAATGGATGAGCTGCGGCGGTTACCGCACAATATAGAAGCGGAGCAGGCGGTCATCGGCTCGATGCTGCTCGACCCGCGCTGTATTCCCGATGTGATCGAACTGCTCGACCGCGAGGATTTTTATCTGCCCGCGCACCAGAATTTCTTTGACGCCATCTATGTCATGTTTGCCCAAAACGAGGCGTTCGACCCGGTGACATTACAGGGCAAACTGCGGGAGATGGGCGCTTTTGACGAAACGTCCACCGCGAGCTATATTGACCGTTTGCTCGACATTACGCCCACCTCGGCGCATGTGAAGCAGTACGGCGCTCTGGTCCGTCAGCAGTCCCTGCTCAGGAAGCTGGACGGAGCCGCCACCGATATATCGGCGCAGGCGAGGGAGCCGGGAGCACAAGCAGATGATGTGCTGGACAGCGCCGAGCAGAGCGTATTCAATATCCGTCAGGGCCGTGAAGTGAGATCGCTTTACAATATCCCCTCCGTCTTGATGGATGTCTATCAGAACATCCGGGAGCTGTCTGAAGCGGGCGGGAAACTGCCCGGCATCCCATCCGGCATTGCCGGTTTGGACGACCATCTCGGCGGGCTGCTGAACGCCAACCTCATCTTAGTGGCGTCCCGCCCCGCCATGGGCAAGACCAGCTTCCTGCTGGGGATCGGCCTGCACGCGGCGCGCGTCAGCGGCAAGGCGGTGGCGTTTTTCTCGCTGGAGATGTCGCGGGAACAGCTTGTTACGCGCCTGCTGTCGGCGGAATCGCGCGTCAAGGCGCAGTCCTTGCTGACGGGACATCTGTCTCCTGACGATTGGAAGCGGGTCGGCGAGGCGTCGGGGACGCTTTCCCATCTGCATTATTTCTTCAACGACAACCCGTCCATCTCGGTGGGGGAGATGAAATCGCAGTGCCGCCGGGTGCAAAACCTCGGGCTGGTCTTGATTGACTATTTGCAGCTGATGCAGGGGGACAAGAGCCGCCGCTTCGACAACCGCACGACCGAGGTGGGGGACATTTCCCGTTCGCTGAAGATTATGGCGAAGGAGCTGGGCGTACCGGTTTTGTGCGCGTCACAGCTGTCCCGCGCGACGGTACAGAGGGGCGATAAGCGCCCCCAGCTTTCCGACTTGCGCGAATCGGGGGCGATAGAGCAGGATGCCGACTCCGTTATGTTTTTGCACCGCGAGTCGTATTACGACGAAAACGCGGGCGACCCCAACGAAGCGGAACTGATCATTGCCAAAAACCGCCACGGGCGCACGGGAACGGTGGCGCTGTACTGGTCGGGCGACATCACGACGTTTACGCAGCGGGAAAGCGGATATTATGAGGATTGACGATGAGCAGCCGGTGCTGAACGAGGGGACATTTCTTGCCGCCGTGTCCGGCGGAGCGGACTCGGTCGCGATGCTGCGTATGATGGTAGAGGCGGAGCGTGAGGTTACCGCCGCGCATTACAATCACGGGCTGCGCGATTCGGCGGATGGCGACGAAGCGTTTGTCAAGTCGCTTTGTGAGAAGTGGGGCGTGCCGTTTGTCAGTGAACGGGGCGCCGTGCCCAAGGGGGCGGGGTTGGAGAATGCGGCGCGGGAAATGCGGTATGGTTTTTTGGAGCGCGCGAGGGCCGAGAGGGGACTGGACTGGATTGCCACCGCCCACACCGCCGACGACAACGCCGAGACGGTGCTGCTCAACCTCACGCGCGGTTCGGGGCTGCATGGCTTGTGCGGCATTCCCCCTCAACGGGGGCGCATTGTCCGTCCGCTGCTGCGGCTGTCGCGGGAAGAGGTCATACGGTATCTCACGGAACGGGACATATCGTGGCGCGAGGACGAGAGCAACGCCGATACCGTCTACCGGCGGAATTACATCCGCCACACGGTCGTTCCGGCCTTGAAAGGGGTCAACCCTTCTCTGACGGACGCTGTGGCAAGGCTGACGGCCTCGCTGACGGAGGATGAGGAATACCTCCAGTCCATGGCTTTGGAGGAGGTCCGGCAGGTTGACGGCGGGTTCCCGGCGAAACGGTTGGTAAGCCTGCCCAAACCCATCGCTTCGCGTGTCTGCCGCCTGCTTGTTGCCCCGTTTTCCCCTTACCCGCCGGAGCGCGTTCACATCAAAGCCATGCTCGACATTGCCGCGGGCGGCAACGGGAGGCGGCGGCATTTGGCGGGAAAGCTGACGGTGGAAAAGCGAAATGGCAATATTCACATATTATTTACAAATGAGGAAGGAGCGGTTGACCATGCACCCGGACTTGGACAGAATCCTATTGACAGAGGAGCAAATTATAACGCGCGTACGTGAATTAGGGGCGGAAATCTCCCGTGACTATGAAGGGGAGAGACTGCTTATGGTCAGTGTTCTCAAGGGTTCTGTCGTTTTTATGGCGGACTTGATGCGAACCGTGACGGTATCGGCGGGGATCGACTTTATGTCGATCAGCTCCTATGGAATGGGCGATAAGACCTCCGGTGTTGTAAAAATCATGAAAGACATGGATCAGTCTGTCGAGGGGAAACATGTGCTTATTGTTGAGGACATCCTTGACAGCGGGATGACTTTGCGGTATATTATGAATTTGATGGAGGCGAGGAATCCGGCGTCGATCGAAATCTGCACACTGCTGGACAAACCGGAACGCCGCGCCCCCGGGGTAGATGTGAAATGCCGCTATATAGGGTTTACCATCCCCGACGCCTTTGTTGTGGGCTACGGGTTGGATTATGCCGAAAAGTACCGTAATCTACCTTATATAGGGGTGCTATCGCCCCTTGTTTATGGTTAGGATGTGTTAAATTGAAGAAAAGCAATATGAAGGACATCTTGTTCTACTTTGTGGTGCTGGTTATCCTGCTAGGCACCGTCTATCTGCTTACGCAATTGCGCAAGCCGAAGGAGCCGTCCCTTGGCGAGATCATGAATTACCTTTACGAAGAAAACGTAGATGAACTTGTGATAGAGAGCAATACTCTGACTCTATGGCTCAAAAACCCGAAGGAGACGCGTGTCCACAGGCTGTACAGCGTGGGGCACTTCCTAGAGCGTGCCAGTGACTTGATAGAGACTCAACACAAGAAAGGCATTATAAAGGATTATAACTTCGACATCGGCTTTGTTGTACCCGGTTGGCTGATGGCGGCGCCTTATTTTGTGCTGATTATCGTCATCATAGGGCTGTGGTATTTCATGCTCAACCGCACCGGCGGCGGGGACGCCCGCGCGATGCAGTTCAAGCGCGCCAACCCGCGCATCCACGCCGAAAGCAAGCGCAAGTATACCTTTGCCGACGTGGAGGGGGCGCAGGAGGAAAAAGAGGAGCTTCAAGAGATTGTAGACTTCCTAAAGAATCCGCGCAAGTTTGACGAAATCGGCGCGCGTATCCCGCGCGGCGTATTGCTCGTCGGCCCGCCGGGAACGGGCAAGACCTTGCTGGCAAGGGCGGTTGCGGGGGAAGCGGGGGTTCAGTTCCTTTCCATCTCCGGCTCCGACTTTGTTGAGCTGTATGTCGGCGTCGGCGCGTCGCGTGTCCGTAACCTCTTTGAGGAAGCCAAAAAGAGCGCCCCGTGCATCATCTTCATCGACGAGATCGACGCGGTCGGCCGCCAGCGCGGCGCCGGCATGGGCGGCGGGCACGATGAGCGCGAGCAGACGCTCAACCAATTGCTCGTCGAAATGGACGGCTTCACCGCCAACGAAGGCGTAATCGTCATGGCCGCCACCAACCGTCCCGACATCCTTGACCCCGCGCTCCTGCGCCCGGGCCGGTTCGACCGTCAGGTATATCTGGGGTATCCCGACATCAGGGGGCGCGAAGCCATCCTCGTCCTGCACGCGAAAAACAAACCGTGCGATGGGACGGTCGATTTTTCCATCATCGCCAAGCAAACCGCCGGGCTGACCGGCGCGGATTTGGAAAACCTCTTGAACGAATCGGCGCTTTTGGCGGCGCGTCGCGGGAAAACCGCCATCGGCATGGATGAGATTTCCGAATCCATGCTCAAGGTCATCGCCGGGCCCGCCAAGAAGAGCAAGGTGGTCAGTGATAAAGAACGCCGCTTGTCGGCTTACCACGAGGCGGGGCACGCCGTTGTGCGGCGCAACCTGCAAAACGTAGACCCGGTGCACCATATCTCGATCATCCCGCGCGGCATGGCGGGCGGCATGACCGTCTTCCTGCCGCAAGAGGATAAGAGCTTCATGTCCCGCAACGAGATGCTGGAGAACATCATCTCCGCGCTGGGCGGGCGGGTAGCCGAAAAACTGGTTTTGGACGACATCTCCACCGGCGCGTCTGACGACATTAAAAAAGTGACGCGGATGGCCAGGAGCATGGTCACCAAATACGGCATGAGCGATAATATCGGCCCGATTAACTACGGCGGCGAGCACGAGGAGGTATTCCTCGGCCGCGATTATACGGCGGCACGGAACTTCTCGGAGGAAACCGGCGCGACGATCGACAGGGAGATCAAGTCGATCGTTGACAAAGCCTATGAACGCTGCGAATCCATCCTCAAAGGAAGCCTTGAGACCCTGCACAACGTGGCAAACTATCTGCTGGACAATGAAACCATGGACAGCGAGACGTTTGAGACCTTTTTCAATACAGGATTGGTAACCGAGCCGCAGGAAAGCTGAATGGATATCCAATACCTCAAAGGTATAGGGGAAAAAAGAGCCCGCTTGTTTCAAAAGCTAGGGCTCTTTTCCGTTGAGGATGTATTGGCCTTTGTTCCCCGCGCCTATGAGGACAGGACGAAAATCGTCCCCATCCGCGAACTGCGCCCCGGCGAGGCCGCTTGTTTTCGCGCGACGGTCGCGTCGAATGTGACCGGCGCGCATATACGCAAAGGGTTGGACCTTTACAAAACGAAGGTCTTTGACGAAACAGGCGAGCTGTTTTTGACCTTCTTCAACGCGCCGTACGTCAAAAACGCGCTGGTTTGGGGCGAGACGTATGTTTTCTTCGGAAAAATTGGTGAAAACCGGGGAATGATAAACCCCGTCTTTGAGCGGGAGATGGGCGGGACCACAGGACGCATCCTCCCCGTCTACCGCGCCACGGCGGGCTTAACGCAAGGGACACTGCGTAACGCGGCGAAGCAGGCGCTGGAAAAACTGGAGCCGCCGGAAACGCTGCCGGACGAAACGCGGCAGACGTATAGCCTATGTACGGCGCGGTTTGCCGCCGAGAACATACATTTCCCGCAGACGGAGGAGCTGCTGTCCGTCGCGCGCAAGCGCCTTGTGTTTGAGGAACTGCTGTTGTTGCAGCTGGGGCTGTCCGTAAGGCGCGGGCGAATAGACAAGACGCCGGGGCCTCCGTTCAAGGAAGCTAACATGGAGCCGTTTTATAAGGCTCTGCCGTTCGAGCCGACAGAGGCGCAGCGGAGCGCGATCGGGGACATACAAAAAGACTGCTTGAGCGGCATGAACCGGCTGATACAGGGCGACGTCGGGTGCGGCAAAACGGCGGTGGCCGCCGCCGCCGCGTATATGGCATTTCAAAACGGGTACCAGACGGCGCTGATGGTACCCACGGAGATACTGGCTGAACAGCACGCCCGGTCGCTGGGCAAACTGTTTGAACCGCTGGGGCTTCGCGCCGGTTTGCTGACCGGGCGGGACAAAAAGGCGCTGAGCGGCATCGCAAGCGGGGACATACACCTGGCCGTCGGCACCCACGCGCTGCTGTCGGAAACGGTGTCGTTTGCCAAGCTGGGGCTGGTGGTGACCGATGAACAGCACCGTTTTGGCGTGGAACAGAGAGCGCGGCTTTTTACCAAAGGGGAGGAGCCGCACCGCCTCGTCATGTCCGCCACCCCCATCCCGCGCACCTTGGCGCGTATCCTGTACGGCGACCTTGATGTGACGGTCATGCGCGGCTTGCCGCCGGGACGTATGCCGGTCAAGACGTATGTGGTGGACGAGGAGGTCCGCCACCGAATAGAGGCGTTTGTCCGCAAGACGGTTCAAGAGGGCGGGCAGGTGTATATCGTATGCCCGGTCATCGAGGAGAATGAGGAGCTGGGCTTGCGGTCCGCCGACGCTTACGCGGAAGAAATCAGGGCGGAGGTTTACCCGGACTTGCGCGTCGGGCTTCTGCACGGCAAAATCAAAGCAAAAGACCGCGAAAGCGTCATGCGCGGCTTCGCGGACGGGGAGATTGACATATTGGTCGCCACCACCGTCATCGAGGTGGGGGTCGATGTGCCCAACGCGGCGCTGATGGTGGTGGAGAACGCCGAACGCTTCGGGCTGAGCCAGCTTCACCAGCTCCGGGGACGGGTGGGGCGCGGAAAGCGCGAATCCCATTGCGTGCTGTTCATGCAAAACAATTCGGCGCGGGAGCGCTTGGAGGTTTTGCGCCGGGAACACGACGGCTATGCCGTCGCGGAGGCGGACTTGCGGCTTCGCGGGCCGGGCGACTTCTTCGGGAACCGCCAGCATGGGCTGCCGGAGTTCAAAATCGCCGATCTGTCCAACGATATGGATGTTTTGCAAGCATCACGCGAAGCCGCCGAAGCGCTGCAAGGCTCTTGGCGGCAGCACGCCGCCCTGAAGGCGGCGGTAGAGGCTTTACTAAACCGTATCGAGGGCGGGGATTAGCGGGGCGTACTCCCGCATGATTCGCTCCGCGCCCATACCGGCCCGGAGTTTTTCGACCTCCCGGGCAGTTACCTTCTTTGTCAAAAAACGTAAAGTATCAATGCTTGACAGCAACGCCGCGCGGGTCTCTTCTTCTAAGGCAAAATCCAGCACCGACGCAAAGCGGAGGGCGCGCAGTATCCGCAACGCGTCTTCCATAAAACGGATATGCGGGTTTCCGACGGCGCGTATCAGCTTTTTTGTCAAATCCTCCTGTCCGTCGAACAGGTCTATGAGCGTGCCGTTCATACCGACCGCCATGGCGTTGACGGTAAAATCGCGGCGGGCGAGGTCGGTTTCCAAATCGCCGACAAACTCCACCTTGTCCGGGCGCCTGTGGTCGCTGTATGCCCCCTCGCGCCGAAAGGTCGTCACCTGTACGCCTTGCACCGTGACCGTACCGTACTTCAGACCGGTGGCCTCGCCGCCCAAACAGTCCAGTACCTCTTGCGGCAGGGCGGAGGTGGCGATGTCCCAGTCGCCCGGCGGAACGCCCAGCAAACTGTCCCGTATACAGCCGCCTACCGCGTAGGCTTTATGGCCGCGCTGAACCAGCGCGGCCATACAATTTGTTATTTCTCCAGGAATTACGAGCATATCTCGGCAAGCCTTTCGATGATCGGGAGTTTCTGCGTACACAGCGGCTCGCACCGGCCGCATTGCGTGCAGGCGGCGGCGGTATCGGGGGACAGCCCCCAGTGCATTCCCAGACGCTGCTTGACCTCCTTTTTATCACCGGACAGGATATACCCGTTGTAAGCGTCCAGCAGCTGCGGGATGGGGACGCCTTCCGGGCATTCGTCGCAGTATTGGCAGCCGGTGCAGAGGGTGTCCAGCTCTTTGCCGAGCAGTTTGGACATCTCAGCTAGCCTTTCTTCCGTAACAGGCGTTACATTGCCGGCGGCGGCGACACACTCCTCCAGCTCCCTCAGGTTGGATATGCCGGGGAGGGTGACCGAGATTTCGGGGTGCCCGATTAGGAATTTCAGCGCCGCCGTTGCGACCGTTTCCTCGGGCGAGGTTTTGAGGAAGCTGAACTTGCCGGCATACTGCGGGATGACGCCGCCGCCCAGCGGGTTCATGACCACAACGCCTAAGCCCTTCTCATAACAGGCTTTGACGCCCTCGCGGCGGTAGGCGAAATTGAGGGCGTTGTAGCCGAGTGTAACAACATCCACCTTGCCGTCCGCGATGATTTTTGAAATCGTCTCGCCGTCGGCGTGTACGGTACAGCAGATGTGCTCGACCAACCTTTCCTCTTTGGCCTTGAGGATGCCGTAGAAATTGCCGTCTTTGCGCGTCATTTGTTGGTATTCGTCCATATTTTTGATGCACCACATGTTATAGAAGGTGATTTTGTCCGTGCCAAGGGCTTTCAGTGACTGCTCGATTCTGTGGCGCGCGCTGCTTGCCCTGTTGGCGTTCCACAAGCCGCACTTGGTGGATATGTAGGGCTTTTCCTTCATCTGTGACAGGGCGCGGCCTACGATCAGCTCGCTCTTGTCCTCGCAGTAGCCGGGCGCGGTGTCTATGTAGTTGATCCCCATCCCGACCGCTTTGACCACCAGTTCGGCGCATATGTCAAGGTCTTTGTCATACTCTTCTTTAGGAAAACGCATCGCGCCAAAGCCAACGGCGCTTACCTTCTTGCCTGTGCTGCCCATCTGTTTATAAATCATTCAAATCCTCCTCAGTTTCTGTATCGGGTTGGCCGGGTATACTCGCGGGCTGTTCCGGTTCTGTCGTCGGCTCCGGTTCAGGCTCTGGGTCTGGAGTGGGGTTGGGCGTGACCGGGACCACCGGCGGGCCGTCAGGCAGGTCGCCTCCGGCGGGGGTTCCCATCTCTATGACGGTGTCCACCTTCATATACCCCGACCTTGCCTCCGGGTTGCGGTAAACGACCTTGCCCTCAGGGTCTTTCAGGACACGGTAGGTTTGTACCGTCCAGCCGTCCGAACCGGGGTTTTTTGTCTTTTTGGTACCCGGCGCTAGCTCGGGGTTGTGTTCGGTGAGCGTCTGCGCGGGCCTGTGGGCGATAATGTCGCTTTCGATGGAAACGGTCAGGTCGTCGGTTTTGGTGCCCCATACCTGAACGGTGAGGCGCTGGTTGGCGTACCATGCCGTAACACGGACAGGGTAGGCGGTGTCGTTGGAAAAGACAAAATCAATCCGCCCCCAGTCAACGGCGGCGTCCTGGCCCAGCGGGACATAGGTCACCGTCATTGAGTGGGCCTGCCGGAAGACGATGTTCAGATTGGACAGCAGGACGGCGTTATAGAGGGTGGTGGAGGACTGGCAGACGCCGCCGCCGATGTCGTCTACGATCTGCCCGTTGAGGAATGCCCCGGCGGGCTTATAGCCGCGGGCCTCCGAGCGCTCCCCGACGACGTTGTTGAAGGAAAACTCCTCGCCGGGCAGGAGGATGGCGCCGTTCATGGCTTGCGCCGTCAGGTCGATGTTGGTGATGCGGTTCTGCGATGAGCCGGAGGTGGAGGTTGCATATTGCCCCAGCAGGTCACGGAAGAGGCTATCCTCTAAAATCGCCGCGGTGATGTCAGGTTCGGCGTAGACCAGCGGGATGGAAAGCCGTTCGGGACGGGCGGCGAGCTGTTCCTGCGCCTTCTGCATATCAAACGAGACGCCGGTCACATGCGATACGATGGACGCCTGCCTGTCATCATCAAGGGTGATATGCGCGTCCCGCGGTTCCACATAGATCTGGCCGTGAAGCTCCTCAAGCGGGAGCGGCGCGGGCGGGACGGCTTCCGATGCAAAGGAGAGGGGCGAGAAATCCCTGTCGGCAAACCGCCGGACGACGGCGTCTGTCATACTGTCGGGGTCGGAGGACGCCCCGTCGCGCCCGCCTTCCACTTCGATGGACTTTTTGCCAATCTCCCATGAATATTCCACAGGCTGCTGGAAAAGGCCATCGCAAAGAGGGGAGACGATGCTGTGTACAGCCTCCCTGTTTATGTAGAAACCGAATGCACTTTCCTCTATATCGACCGTATGGCGGGAATAGAGGGAGGAAAAGGCAAAGGAAAGGCGGGAGAACAGGCCGCCGGTACGGCCCGCCTGGTAGACGGCTTCCGCCGCGTCGTATGCCGACAGCGACACATGGGCGTCCTCGGCCGTTATCGCAAGAGCCTGTCCGTCAAGGGAGAGCGTGACAGATGTCCCCGCGTAGATTTCATCCACTTTATCGGCAAGGGCGCGCCCCGCCTCTTCGCGCGTCATGCCGCCGAAATCAATCCCATATGCCGACAGGCCGGGATAGACACGGCTGTATGTCAAGGCATAGGCGGAGGCGGAAACAAAAGCGATGAAGAGCAGGCCGACTACGCTCAGCAAAACAATTCCGAGCGGGGTGAGGACGCGCCGCCGCCCGGCGTTCGCGGGCTTCGCGGTTTTCGCGGGGGTTTTTGTGGCAACCGATTGCGACATGTTTCCTCTCCTTCCCGTTCGTGCTCTCTTATTATACGATGATGAACCGCAAAAATACAAGGAAAAATATCATCAAAAGGGTTACATTTGATGACAAAACTTATGTCAACATTTGGTCGGAATCGTCGCTTTCGACGTCCTTCAAGGAACGGATGATACTGCGCGTCCGCGTGCCTACCAGCGTGTCCAGCTCGTCCCCGGCCTGCTCCAGACGCTTCTTTGTCTTGTCCAAAACATCAGAGAACTTCACAAACTCCCCCTTGACCTGTCCGAGCAGCGCCCAAACCTCGCCCGAGCGCTTCTGGATGGCAAGGGTGCGGAAACCCATCTGGAAACTGTTGAGCAAAGCGCCCATCGTAGCGGGGCCGGCGATGCTGATGCGGAAATCGCGCTGCAACTCCTCAATCATCCCGCGCCGCACCGCTTCGGCATACAGACCCTCGAAGGGGAGGAAGAGGACGCCAAACTCGGTGGTGTGCGGCGGTTGTATGTATTTGTCCCGTATATCCTTCGCCGACTGCCGCAAACTGCCGCGCATGGCTTGCGCCGCAACCTCAATCGCGGCGGGGTCGCCCGTGTCGTAAGCGTCGCAGAGGGCCGAGTAGCGGTCGGCGGGGAATTTGCTGTCGATCGGGAGCCAAACCGGGCCATCGCCGCCCCCCGGCATCCTGATGGCGTATTCCACCGCCATGCGGCTGTTGGGGACGGTCGTCACATTGGTGTCATACTGTTCGGGGGAGAGCAGCTCCTCCAAAATCGCGCCCAGTTGGACTTCGCCCAATATACCGCGCGTTTTGACGTTGGAAAGCACCTTCTTTAAGTCGCCCACCCCGACCGCTAAAGCCTGCATCTCGCCCAATCCCTTGTAAACCTGCTCCAAACGTTCGTTGACAAGGGAAAATGACTGACTGATGCGCGTGTCCAGCGTCTTTTGCAGCTTTTCCTCCACCACGCCGCGCATGGCTTCCAACCGCCTCTCGGTGGTTTGGCGTATCTGCTCCAATTTCTGCTCCACAGAAAGCCCGTCCCGCGCCATCGCGTCAAGCAGGCGGCGCTCCATGCGCTCCAACGGCTCAGACAGCTTATCCTGCCTTTGCTTGATGAGCAGGATAAGCAAAATGACGGAAACAAGCAAGGAAAGGGAAGCGAGCGCAATGACGGCATACTCCATATAGACCTGCTTTCTCTATCCAGATGGGGAGGGGAATAGCCCATCCCACCAGTTGGCGGGCGGTTCGGCCGGTTCGTCCGGGTCAGGCGGCGGGGTGGCGTCGGGTTGTCCGGGATCGCCGCCCTCCGGCGTCGGGTCTGTCGGTTCCCCGCCCGGCCCTTCCGGCTCGCCGCCGTTTTCACCGCCGTCCGGGTCGGTTATAGGAGGCGGGGCGTTGGTGACGCAGTGTACGCAGAAAGCGTTGTACGGCGTCTTGCCGTCCGCGCCGACGGAGACGACACGGTAACGCGGCGCGTCGCCAGTCCCCGCCACTGGTACACCACCGGCTTCCTGTTCTTCATCCTCGGGTTCCGGTTCGGGCACGGCGCCCTGCCACAGCCGCAGGGTATACTGCTCGTCGCCAAGGGCGAAGTTGGGGATGGGCGACCAGCGCACGAGGTTGAGCAGCGTGGTCTTCTTGAGCATCTCGGGCGGGCAGAACGGGGTTGCTATTTGATTGGATATGATGCAGATATTGGCGGCTGTGTGCACATTGCAGGTGGAACGGGGAATGTCGTCTTTATCCAGCACTCCCGTGGAGGTGCGCCCTCCCCTTGGGTCAAGGCGGCAGAGGTCGCTCGGGGGAAGGCCGCTGTCGATGCAGTAGGTGAACGTCCGCATATCGACGGGCTGTTCAAACTCTTTGCGCTCCAAACCCTCGTGGGCCTTTTCCATCACCTGCCGCCACATGTGGACGGCGGGGTTGCCGACGGTATTGTTATAGTAATTCATGTCGCGCCCGATGGAGTAGCCAAACCAGCAGACGGCGGTGTAGTAGGGGGTATAACCGGCGAACCAGCGGTCTTTGTTGGCGCTGGTCGTACCCGTTTTACCGGCGACCGGCATATTGTCCAGCCGCGCGCGCCGCCCTGTACCGCTTTCGACGGCGTTGACGAGGCAGGTTTCCATATAGTACGCGGCTTTATCCTTGATGGCGGAGACCGGGTTGGATTTATTTTCAAAGACGATGGCGCCGGTCTGGTCGGTGATATGGGTGTAGGTGCGCGTTTTGTTGCGCAGGCCCCTGTTGGCGATGGCGGCATACGCTCCGGTCATCTCCCGCACCGTCGCGCCTTCGGTCAGCGAGCCCATCCCCAGCGGCGACAGGCTGAGGTCGCTCATGACCTGATTGCCGAAGGTCTTGCTCTCGATCAGGGTAGTCAGACCGAAACGCTCGGTGGCATATTCAAAGGATTTTTCCACGCTGACCATATCGGTGATTTGGACGGCGACGGTGTTTTTGGATACCGTAACGCCGCGCAGGATGTTCATATGCCCGTCATAGCCGACCGGAGAGTTTTTCGGCCAGCCGCGGTTGTCCACATTCTGCACAGGCATATCGTCCACCGGCGAGTATGGGGTAATCAGCCCCAAATCAAAAGCGGGCGCGTAGACAGTGATCGGTTTGATAGACGAGCCGGGCGACCGTTTGGCTTGCGTGGAGAGGTCAAACACCAGATTGCCGGTCTTTTCCCGCCCGCCGATCATCGCTTTGATCTCGCCGGTCGTGTGGTCAATCACCATCATCGCGGCTTCGGCCGGTTCCGCGTCGGGGGAGGCGGGCCAGCAGGAATCGTCGGCCCAGATGGCGTCCATCGCCGCCTGTATGTTGAGGTCGATGCAGGCGTAAATATTGACACCGGCGGAAAAAATGTACTGCCGCGCCAGAATGGGGCTCCAGCCCCATTCTTCCATCAGGTCTACTGTCACATCACGGATGATCTGATCAACATACCATGACCTGAGCCTGTCGCCGCCGGCCATGTTTTCGCGCCGGGCGAAGGTGAGGGGTTCATACTTTGCCATGTTGTATTCATGCCGGGTGATCATTTGCAGGTCGTGCATCTTAAACAGGATGGTCTCCTGCCGTCTTTTGTTGTTCTTCGGGTTGGAATACGGGTTATAGACGGAGGGGTTGTTGGTAATGCCGACCAGGGCGGCGCATTCGGCCAGCGTCAGCTCGTTCAGCGCCTTACCAAAATACTGTTCCGCCGCCGTTACGATGCCGTCGCAACGGCTGCCGAAATGGACGGTGTTGAGATAATATTCCAAGATAAGCTCTTTGCCGGCGACGCCGGGATAGGTGCGCTCAAAGGCCAGCGCGCGGAAGATTTCCTGGAGCTTGCGGGCCACGGTGGCGTCCTTTTCGCCGGTGAGGTTCTTAATCAGCTGCTGAGTGATGGTCGAGCCGCCGAACTGGCTGCTGCCGGGCTGGAAAAGGGTATAAAACGCGCCGATCGTGCGCTTCCAGTCCACTCCCTCGTGCGACCAATAACGCTCGTCTTCTATGGCGACAACGGCGTCGATGATGTTCCGCGGTATCTCGTCATACGGTACCCAAATGCGGTTTTCCTTCCCCGAAAGGCTTTCAAGCAGGATATACTGGCCGGGGTTGTCCGGGTCTTTGGCGTAGATGTGCGAGGTGAGGTCGAGGTCGAACTGGTTTAAGTCGATGTCGGTGTTGACGTCGAGGTACCGTGTCACATAAATCGCTCCGAACACGCCTATCATCGCGCCGGTGAGGACGAAAATCAGCAGCATGACCAGCAGAATACGGGCGAACACGCCTAAAACCGCGCCGAACATGCGCGACACACGCTTCACCCCGGGCTTGATCTCCGGGCTGAAGATTTTACGCGCGCCTTTTTTCACAGTGCGCCATACGGCGATAAAAAAGCACTTTATCTTGTGGAGGACAGCTTTTACCTTGTCCATGGACGGTATACACCTCTCTCAAATTCAACAGGCCTATTGTATCAAAATCCTTGACATTTGTCAATCACACGGGTTAGAGTATACGAAAAGGGGGCGGCGTTATGCGCGTTATGGCGGCGGATTACGGGGACAGGCGGACGGGCGTCGCGGTCAGCGACAGCCTGCGCGCGCTTGTCGGCGAGTGCTTTACCATTGAAGAGCCGGACGCGGGCAGGCTCGCCAACAGGCTTGAGACGGAATATAGAAACCGCGGCGCGGACACGCTGGTTTTGGGCAACCCGCTGAACATGAACGGCACGGCGGGCCCCCGCGCTGAAAAGACGGGAAAGCTCAAAGCCATGCTGGAAAAGCGCGGCCTGCGCGTCGTGCTGTGGGATGAGCGCCGCACCACCGCGGAGGCGGAACGCATCCTGATCGGGACGGGCAACCTGGGCGCTAAGCGCAGGCAAAAGGTAGACGCGGTCGCCGCGTCACTCATCCTCGAGGGGTTTCTTCTGGCGGAAAAAAACCTCGCGAAAACCGATGACGGCCGTGAGGACGGCAAAGCCGGTCCGTAACGGCATGGCGTCTAAGCGTGTGGCACAAAAAGCTCCGAGCAGCGCCGCTATAAACCCGGCGCATAAGGCAGAAAGCCCTTCGCGCCACGCAATCTGTTTATTCTTGATGTGTCCTGCCATCGACCCTAAGGCGCACGGCGGAAAATAGAGGAGATTACAGGCTTGCGCCGCGTGCTGCTCCAGACCGCCGAATGCTGTCATCCATATCAAAAGCAGCGTGCCGCCGCCCAGGCCGAAACCGCTTAGCACCCCGGTACCGGCCCCCGCCGCCGCCGAAGGGAAGGCGCTGTCTAAGACAATATCCGTCTGCCAGTTGATAAACGAACGCGCGGCGCTGAGAAGCAATAATACCCCGAACCCGCGGCGCAGCCAGACAGGCGCGGCTTTTTGAAAGAGGAAGCCCGCAACCAGCCCGCCGATCAAACCGCCCAGCATATACGGCCACGCGGCGTCCCATGGGGTATGCCCGCCAAGCGCGTATACCGCGGCGCTGACGGCGCAAAGCGGCGCGATGCAGAAAACCGACGTAGCCATAGCCTTTTTCGCGTCCAAACCAATCCAATCGCGCAGCAAAGGGACGAGCAGCGTACCGCCGCCCGCCCCAAGCAATCCGCACAGTAAACCCGCGCCTGCCCCGGCACAGGCGCTTTTTACCGTTTTGCTATGATCCGCTTGATTTTTGCCCATGAAGGGAGTATACTCCTTTCGGCCGTCAATATACCCCAAACCGCCGGGCCGATACTGCGCGCGACAGCCTTGTCAAACCGCATGTTGGCCATATCGCCATAAAAGCGGTCGCGATGTTTATGTTTGGCAGGTACCGTAACCAGCGCCGCGTTGTAGTCGGTCAGCGCGTCGGGCGGCACCTCTCTTACGATGGAGCGTTTGGCCAGCGCGTCCATCATGTCGCGCCCCTTTTGCGTATGCGCCAGCACCAGCGACGCGCCTTTGTCGTCGTATAACTCCGGGATATGCCTGCGCCCGCCGGGGAAGCTGCCCAGCGTAAGGTCACTGCCGCGCTTCTCCTCCCGGTGGGGGCAATTGTAGCATTCCGGCTTTAGGCACAGGCCCGCGCGGTACGCCCGCAGGAACGGGTCGCTGTTGACCGAAACCTCGTAGGTCTTGTTTTCCGAACCGATACGCGCTTTCGCGTGGACCAAGCCCATCGGCTTGCCGGACATGTCGATCGCGGTGGCCGGCGCGCCGTTCTTTTCCTCGACGTATTTCAGGTACGCCGCGAATACCGCTGGGTCGGCCGCGCCTCCGCAAACCATGTCGGCAGTCAGCAGTAAAGGGTGGTCTTTCCCGCCAAGACAGGCGTACAGGCGCTTGATCTGACAGGCGGTGCCGGTGAACAGCACCGGTTTCTGCTGGCGCAGGCAGGAGACGGCTTGGTCATAGATGCCCTCCGTCTCGCTGATCGCGTATTTAACGCCGCGCATCGGCACACATTCGGGCAGCCGATCCGCCTTGACATGCACGGTTTCAAACGCTTCGTTGTACCTAGCGCCGAACACGACGCCGCCCCGCCCGATGCACTCCTCGCACAGCAGGGTAAATACGCCGCCCGCGGCGCTGGCGGCGCGGATGTTCTCATTGCGGTTGATGACGCCGTAGGCATGGACGCGCGGCGAGAACTGTATCACCTGCGAAGCGTCGTACCCGCTGTCCGGCGGCAGGTCAAAATCCTCTGAAAGCGGCTCAAGCGCCGGCAAATTGCTAAGGTCTATCAACGGTTCGGATTCCTCGGCAGACGGCGGGGCGTCGTCCGGCTCCAGTTCCGGCAACGGAGACGGGGCGTCCTCAAACTCAGGTTCCGGGACGGGTTCGGGTGCGGGCGGCGGAGCTTCAACCGGCGCTTCAGGCGCATCGGCCTTGGGCAGTACCACATCGGCAATCCCGGCCTCGCGCAGCGCGGCATACGCCTCTTTGTCCCGGGCAAAGATCAAGTCAAACAGCGGCAGAACCGCATGGCACCGCTTGACCCACGCGGCCTCGCAACCCCAAAGCGCCAGTTTGCACCCGGCTTTCTTGGCGGCGGTGAGGAATGGCTTGTATCTAGGCTCGCCGCCGTGGATGGCAACGTCGGCGTCCGCCGCAAGCGACCGGAAGCTGGATGTGACAAACAGGCCGAGCGGGGCTTCGTAGTCTAAAAGTTCGGCGCGCCCAAAGAAACGCGCGACCTGCGCCCGTTCCCCGCCGAATTGTCCAAAGAGTAAAATTGTAATATCTATCACCGCGGTTATCATAGCATATCCAGCACAAAACGTCAAGAATAGTAGGGAAGTTTTACCATGATTTTTCAAGCCGCCCCCCACCGCCCCGCCGATTTCCTGCTCGTTACGGGCGGCGAATGGGTAGACCACCCGAGCTTTGGCGCGGCGGTGATCGCCCGTGTGCTGGAAGCGGAAGGGTTTACCGTGGCCTATATAGCACAGCCGGAGTGGAAGGATTTGTCGGCGTTTGACGGCATACCCCGCCCAAGACTGGCCGGTTTGGTGACGTCGGGCAACTTAGATTCTATGGTGGCGAATTATACCGCCGCGAAGAAGCGCCGGAGCGGGGAGGGCCGCCGCCCCGACCGCGCCGTGATTGTCTATACCGGCCTGCTGAAAGCCGCCTTTCCAAACTTGCCCGTTATATTGGGCGGGCTGGAGGCGTCATTGCGGCGCTTTGCCCACTATGACTACTGGGACGACGCGGTGCGGCGCTCCGTCCTCGTGGACGCGGGCGCCGACATCTTGGTCTACGGGATGGGCGAACACGCCATACGGGACTTGGCGCGTCAGATGGATAAAGGCGAACCACTTTACACCCGTGGTATATGTGTGATGACAGACACGGCGCCCGCGGACGCGGTGAAACTGCCTTCGTTTGAACAGGTTGCCAAAGACAAGCGCGCCTATGCCAAAGCCACCATGCTGGAGCACAGGGAGCACGACCCGGTACGGGGCCGGGCGCTGTGCCAGCCGCACGGCAAGCGTTTTCTCGTATGCGCGCCGCCCGCCATGCCGCTTTCAGCGGCGGAGCTGGACTTTGTCGCGGAGCTGCCCTATACCCGTATGCCGGCGGGCAAGGATACGGAAGAGGTGCAGTTTTCGCTCATTCACAACCGGGGCTGTTTCGGGGCCTGTAACTTTTGCTCGCTGGCGTTTCATCAGGGGCGGATCGTCACGTCGCGCAGTCACACGTCGCTGCTGCGCGAGGCGGAGTTTTTGACAAAACTGCCGGGCTTCAAGGGGTATATCCACGACGTAGGCGGGCCGACGGCCAATTTCCGCCGCCCGGCCTGCGCAAAACAGATGAAGGCGGGGACGTGCGCCGACCGCCAATGCCTGACGCCCAAAGCCTGCCCCAGCCTTGACGCGTCGCACGACGATTACCTGTCATTGCTGCGCAAACTGCGGGCTTTGCCGGGGGTGAAGAAGGTTTTTGTGCGCTCGGGGATACGGTATGATTTCCTCATGCTGGATAAATCGGGGCGGTGCATGGAGGAGCTGGTCGAGCACCATATCAGCGGGCAGCTCAAGGTCGCGCCGGAGCACTGCCGCGACCATGTTCTTGATTTGATGGGGAAACCGCGCTTCGCGGCTTACCGCGCCTTTGCCAAGCGGTATGAAACGCTCAATGCCGAAGCAGGCAAAAAACAGTTTTTGGTGCCGTACCTCATCTCGTCGCACCCCGGCTCGCGCCCGGAGGACGCCGCGGAACTGGCTCTAACGCTGAAACGCATGGGGCGGCGGCCTGAGCAGGTGCAGGACTTTTACCCCACGCCGGGCACCATATCGACCTGTATGTACCATACCGGCCTCGACCCGCGGACGATGAAGCCGGTATATGTCGCCAAGACGCCGCACGAAAAGGCAATGCAGAGGGCATTGCTGCAATGGTTCCTGCCGCAGAACCGCAAGCTGGTGCTGGAAGGCCTGCAAAAGGCGGGCCGGACGGATTTGATCCCGGTTTTGCTTTCGGGAAAGAAAGGCCCCTCAGCCGGAACACGGAAATCCTTGCCCAAAAAACGCCGTTAGGGTATTTTACGGCGCTTCTTACATCCTTCAGCGTTTCTGCGGCATATCCCCGGAGACGATTCCGGCCAGCGTCGCCGCATTGGAGACAGGCGCAAGGCAGGTGTTGTCCCGGCAGACATAGGCGGTCGCTTCCGGCCTGACGGGAGAGGTTTCGTCTAGCCGTACCGTCATAAACGGCTGGAAGCCGCGCAGGGCGGCGCGGAGCGCCGTCAGCCCGTCCCCGGGGGTGAGGGTGACGTCCATGCCGCCGTTTTCGATGTGCAGAAGGGCCGCCATCATCCAGGTATGGGCTTCGGGGGCGGCTTCCAGCATACCGGAAAGGCTTTGGATGAGGCTTTGATAGAACTCCTCCCAGAAGACATCGCCGGTCAGCCGGGCGAGGCGCAGCATACAGTGTGCCGCGACGGACTGGCCCGAAGGCGTTGCGCCGTCGTGCGCGTTGACGCCGCGCATGGGCAGGTCGTCGGCATCGGACGCGGTGTAATAAAGCAGACCGCCTTCGCCTGAGAATGTTTCAACCATCAGCCCGCCCAGCGACCGGGCCTCGTCGAGCCAGCGCGAGTTGAGCGTACTATGATAGGTTTCTAGCAATGCCCAGAGCATATAGGCGTAGCCGTCCAGCGTGGCGTGGATGGTACTGCCGTGTACGGCGGTCAGGCCGCGCCCGTCGCGCAGATTTTCCAGCGAAAAGGTCACGCACCGCTCCGCCCCGCGGGTATAGGCCGGTTCTTCCAAAGCGCGGCCCGCCTTGGCCAGCGCGGCGGCCATCAGCGCGTTGGAGGTGAGCAGAATCTTATCGTCTCGCAGCGGCGGGACACGGAGGGAGCGCACTTCCAGCAGTTTGGGCAGGACGATGGAGGCGAAGGCCATGTCGTCGCCGCCCAGTGGCATACGGATGAGGTTGGGGATGTTCATCCCCTCGAAGTTGCCGCCCGTGGTGACGTCGTAGAGCAGGCAGAAACGCGTGCTGTCATGGCCGCCCAGCACCGCCTTGACCTGTTCCGGCGTCCAGCAATAGTATAAGCCCTCCACACCCTCGCTGTCGGCGTCCTGAGCGGTATAGAATCCCCCGCTGGGGGCCGCCATTTCACGCAAGACATAGGCAATGGTTTCGCGGACGATGGGCGCGAACTCGCCGGTCTTCTCATAGCACTCGGTATACGCCATGGTGAGCAGGGCGTTGTCGTAGAGCATCTTTTCAAAATGCGGCACCAGCCACATCCGGTCGGTAGAGTACCGGCTGAAGCCGCCGCCCACATGGTCGCGCAGCCCGCCCGCCGCCATCGCGGCAAGGGTATGGCGCACGGCGCTCCAAACGGGGCTGTTCATCGGCTCCTTATATGCTTTGCGCATCAAAAACATCAGCGTGTGGGGAGACGGAAACTTGGGCGCGCGGCCAAAACCGCCCCAGCGGGAATCGTAGCGCGCCATCAGCGAGCTCGCGGCAAGCGCAGGCGCGGATCCGGTGTCCGGGTTGGGCTGCCGTGAGGAAGACGTCCTCCGCCCGCTTTCCGAACCGCCGTCTTCCCGGATATGGGCAAGGATGCGTTCCGCCGACGCTTCCAGCTTCCTGCGGCCCCGCCGCCAATTTTCCGAGAGGGCCGCAAGCAGCGTGAGGAACCCCGCGCGCCCGCCGCGGTCGTGCTTGGGAAAATACGTCCCGGCGAAAAACGGCTTTTTATGGGGCGTAAGGAAGACCGAAAGCGGCCAGCCGCCGCTCCCGGTCATCGCCATGCAAGCCAGCATATACACATGGTCAACGTCGGGCCGCTCTTCGCGGTCTACCTTGACGGAGACAAACCCGCTGTTGAGCAGCTCGGCGACCTCCGCGTCCATGAAGGATTCCCTCTCCATGTTATGGCACCAGTGGCAGGCGGAGTATCCGATGCTGAGGAAAACGGGTTTATCCTCCGCCTTTGCCTTGTCGAACGCCTCGTCGCCCCATGGATACCAGTCCACAGGGTTATGAGCGTGCTGGAGGAGGTAGGGGGACGTTTCGTTGATTAGCCGGTTGGGTGTTTTTGTAGTTAAAATAGTAACCACCTGCTTTGGTTGAGATGGAGGTAGTATTTGCGGAGTGGGGGTGGAAAATACAAAGGCAATAAAAAACAGACCCGGGGGGCCTGGAAAAGGACGCTTGCCACAGCCATGACCTGATGAAGATAATGCTTATTTGGTACGTACTACAATGTTTCATCCAATTTCAAAATCTTTGACTTGGAAATTAAGTATACATTGCCTATAATATCTATTTTGTCATCATTAACGCGTACAGCGCCATCTTGATTTGCCGCTACATAAATATCCATTATTTCTGATAAAGGAAAGTGTCCCTCAACAAGCGCCTTGTTTTCAATATCAAAATGAGCTTCGAAAGAGAAATGATTAAGAGCGATACCATTAAAAACAGCACGTTCATATTTATTATCGCCAAGAGGTTTTAACCCCACCCATTTATCGGACATATTCATTCCGCCTGCACTTGTCCCCATTACAATAGCACTACTATTTTTAATTAAACCTGATAACTCATATTCGTTCAATAGATGTTTTTGATACCAATAGTTTCCGCCACATAAGAAAATGACAGAAGCGTGTTGAACTAACCGCTGAGCTTCTTCTTTCTCTGTGAGGTGATTAATTAAATGATACTCTTCAAAAATAATACCAGCCTGATTTAACCATGCCAATTCTGAAAAGTCGTCAACGCAAATTTGCTCTGTTTTATCTTCAAAGCGTGCAGCACTAATCATTACAAGCGATTTTCTGTTTGTAATATCTTTATTCAACATTTTTATCAACTTCTCTGAAAAGCCCCCATCATAAAACCAATCAAAGTAGTAATGTGTCTTCACAATACTTCCCCTTCAATATGTACAAAATATAAATTTTCTGCGTTATATGCGACTGCTTTCGGTTATCTCCGTTATATCCTTATCGACAATCATCATTATATTACCGTTTCTACATTAAGCCTATAAACGCTTTGAAAATCGCTTCCATATAAGGTATTATCAACAAGTAATACTCCGTTGATGTAATAACCTGTTGGAAACTTGAATGTTTTGTAATGCTGTAGCGTGTTTTTATCCCAAAGTAAAATATCAGACCAATCCGCCATGATAAGATAATCTTTGTATACTCCAAGAAAACGCGCGGAAGTGCTTGCCGGTGTTTTAACCATTTGGACGTTCTCAAAATCACCGGCTTTCAAAATCCTTATAAATTTATCCCGCGACATTGTATATAATAAATAATCACAAGGAAATGATTGTTCGGAACAAATAGGCAATACGCTGTGAACATTAACATTCGGCTTACATAATTGAGTTGTTTTAATGATACGCATATCTAATTTATCCATTTCAAACAGCTCACCTCCTGCTGTGCCAATATATAAGCGTTCTCTGGTAACAGCAAAATCCCATGCGCTTTTATCGTTGAATTTACTTTTTTCAAAAACTTGAGTAGTTATGTCAACTATAGCCATAAAGCCGTTACGGATACTTACATATGCCTTTTCCTTTTCCGCATCGCAATGTACCGCTGTTATATCAGACGATTGATTTTCACCCAACCGGATAATAAAAATAACATGTAAATTGTCTTTATTTAATACATATAAATCGCAAAAATCGGAAATAATAATATGATTTTTGCTGATTGCCAGTCTCCGTGCTTTACCGTTTTTCTTGAAAATTTCATTATGAGCCGTCATTTTCATATCGGACAAATTATACTTATGTATGGCTTTACCACAACGCAGGTACAAGGAATTACCATCTGACGCCATGTTTGAGCCATCGTTTTCAATATCAAGAATTTTCACTATTTCCATTTTGCCAACTCCTCAACTTTGCGCCCTACTCATAATGCGTCCACATGCGGATAACTTTAACAATGCCCTGGTACAATTCCCCATCGTCATCCATAAGCCCCTCGGTATTGGGGAGGACTTCGTATACTAAACGATGTTGTTTATTGATACGATGGGAATATGTACTTTGATAGCCTTTCAGCTTTTCATATTAGGGCGGATTTTGAAACGGATTGCTGCGAACAATCCTAATAAGTTTCGCAACATTTGGCTTCATTCCGGCTCGTTCAATTAAAACGGTATCTTTTACAGCCTGCTTTGCAAGCTGAATATCATACATCAGGCCATACCTCGGATAGTGAAACGCATTCTGATAGCGGCGTTGCCAAGCCTTCCTTAATAGATTCGGTCATACCGGGAATTGAGGCCAAATATTCGTCATCGCTTTCAAATGACCAATTTTGAGAGGACATAAATTCAATTACCTTCACCAATGTTGTCAGTGTTCTTTCCGGCAGAGCATCAATTTGCGCTTTGGCATATTCACGGTTACTCATTGAATAACCCCCCTTATTGCTTCTGCTCACAGTATACCATATATAGAACCGCTTAACAAGGAGAACTTCCTTTTTCGAATGCCACATGGATACCAGTCCACAATACATTGACAAATCGCTAAAGCTGTGGGATGATGCCTACAGCTTTTTCTTTTTTCCATGCCATCATACTATCAAAAAATGGAGGAGCTATGATGTTTGCAAAACTTATGGCTTTACTGAGTAAGCCGGTGCTCAACGTCCAAAGCACGGTAGATACTCACAGTTTGTGGGATGATGAGCATATCTCAAAAGGGATGCTGAATGCACATTTGAACCCCGCTTGGGATGCCGCGACCCGTAACCACGCGTTCATTGATACATCCACAAGCTGGATCGCTAAACTCGCCCCGCCGCCGCAATACGCAAAACTGCTTGACTTGGGCTGTGGCCCCGGCCTATACGCCGAGCGGTTTGCGAAGGCAGGGTACTCCGTTACCGGAGTGGATTTTTCCAAGCGCTCTATCGATTACGCAAAGGAGCAAACAGAACGCAACGGCAGCGGCATTGAATATCTTTGTCAGAATTACCTAACGCTTGACGCCGTGCAGCAATTTGACATCATAACCTTAATCTATTGTGATTACGCGGTTTTGCCCATCACTGACAGATTGACGCTGCTCAAAAAAGTGTATCAAGCGCTGAAGCCGGACGGAAAATTCCTCTTTGATGTTTCTACTCCGAAAATGCGGCGGGCAGAGAGCCGCTCCTGGCTGCTTTGCGAGAGCGGCGGCTTTTTCAGCGAAAAGCCCCATCTTCTTTTGGAAGCGGTTTATCAATATGATGACGATGACAAGACGGAGTTGCGTCAGCATGTTGTAGTGACCGGTGAAGAGGTGCATGACTATCGTGTACTGGATCACTATTTCACCAAAGAATCCCTGGAATCGGAGATACAGCCTATAGGATTCAAAGCGTGCGAATTCTATGGTGACGTCGCGGGAAAAGAATATTCTGACACAGGAGAAACCATTTGCGGCGTCTTCACAAAGTAAAATCTTGCAATAAAACGCGGCTCAATATGCTTTATACTATCGAAAGGCCTTTTAAGCGTATAAGAGAGGAGGCTGATGTATGGATGAGGAACTGCGGGGCGCGCTTTTACGGCTTATCAGGCATAAATTCGCGGGGTATCCCAACGCGTCCTCACTCGCGGAGGATATTGTGCATGACGCCTATGAAACGCTGCGTACCAGCAGGCAATACGCGCCGGAAAAGGAAAACTACGGCTACCTGTCCGTGGTATGTATCCGGCTGGCCTATCGGAAATTCATGGCACAGTCGGCGGATTTTAGGAATACATATTTGGACGCCGAGGGAACGTCACTGATTGACGAGTCGGACATCGCGGACGAGCTTTTGCAGACGGAGGACGCGAACGCCGTGCTTGAATCGCTCAAGGTGCTGCGAGAGATCGAGCGCATCGTGGTCACACAGCGGTATTACGGCGACTTCTCATTTGCCGAAATCGCAAAGCGCAACGGGCTGAAGCTGAACACTGTGCTGTCGCACCACAGGAGGGCGCTGGGAAAACTTCGCCCGCAATTAACAAAACTATTGGGATATGGAAAGGAGACTCCAAATGAATACAACAGTATGGAAACTAGACAACATAGGTGAACGCCTATGGTCGCTGGCAACCACAACAGCCACTGTTGCCGCGGTATTGGGCCATAAGGGCAGAGGCATGGCCATCGTGGCGGAGGAAACCCGCAGGCTTGCCAACCACATAAAAGACGTAGTGGCGCAGGCTATGGAAGACAAAAGCGAAATAAACAGCGAAAAGGTGATAATCTATGCGGAACAGCTAAACTATTTGGCACTAAATACAGCCATAGAATCGGCAAGATTATCGATGGACGGCAAACAAGCGGCTGTCTGCGCGGAAGAGATACGGGATCTTGCCTTTGCGCTCCGCTGCCTGTTCGACAAGGGACTGACCAAGGACCATAAGCACGTTACCACCCCTTGGGCAGCGAAGCCTATGACAACAGTGACCGCGCAGGGTGAGTTCCTATTACTGGATATAGGCGGCATACCCGTAGTGGAACCCCTGAAAAACATCAGGGAGATATTGGTTACCGGCTATACGGAAATGGAACGGCAGCAGGGCAGCATCCATGCCCGGAACAGGGTACTCCCATTGGCAGACGGGTATAAGCTGCTCGGCAAACCCCAAGAAGCAAGGTTCTATGCCACTTATGCCATTATTGATACCCCATGGGCAGAGCAAAACGACTGCTATGCAGTGGCGGCACAAGTATCTTGCATTTTTGCAAGCCCCATTGGCAATCCCATAAGTGTCCCCGCGGACATGCCCCTCGCCAAATACGTCCGCGAGTGCTGGGAGAACGAAAACGGTGAGCCGTTCTACTTCATGGATTGGGGCAAAATGGTCTGATTTGCACCGACAGAACAAGAAACAGCCGCTTGGAAATTTCCAGGCGGCTGTCATGTATATGTATACATATGCGAACGCTTACATTGGAATAATGGTGTTAGATCAAATATTCAGCAATCTGATTCAAATTATATTCGCAAGCATCTGTTCCGTTCAAATTTATCACGGGGCAAGCGATCTGTCTTAACCAATCATCATGCCTTTTTGCACTTCTCATATGAATATCTCCTGTGTCATATGCCATTGCCCAGTCCATAAACTTTATGTGCTCATCATACATATCTCCGCCTTCCTGTATTCTTTCTCCGAAACGCTTGTATTCCCGTTTTTCCAGTCGTTCTTTGCGAATATCAGCAGGTGTATAAATATATATGACTAAATCAAATTTAGGAATGAAAACATCGCCCCACCCGCATAACGAACCCGATATTACGCATTTTGGATTATTTTCAATGCTTGTTTCCATAAGCGGTATGCGTTCCTCATGAGGGCGTTGAGTTGTAAACAGCGGATTAGTAGGAAGCCAAAAGTAGTCATCGGTATCCAACCATTTATATCCGTACTCCCGCTCCAATGCCTGTCCCAATGTAGATGTACCGGAACCGGAAGCACCTAAAATATGAATGATGTTAGCTTTCATTCTTATAGCTGACATTCCGCTATCCCCCTTGCTTTTTTACATAATGAAACGGCACATGCTGAGAAAGGAAGGCGATATAGCACATCCGACAGGATTGTCAAGGAGAATTTGACAGAATCAAAATCGAAACACCGCGTCGTTCTATCGTAGAGACTATAAATCCAACACCTTCATACAAAGATTCCAGCCACCTCAACACCACCTACTATAACTACCTACTTGTATACATCGCCCCTATTGCCAACGGACACAACAAGGATAACCAGCTTTTCGTCCAACTTGTCATAAATGACTCGAAAATTGCCTACCCGCAGTCTGTATCGGTTGGAATACCCTTCCAGCTTCTTTACATGCTTGTGGTTAGGCAATTTGTATATCTCCGAAAGTAACCGCTTCTGCTCGGTGTGTGTGCGCCCTTTGATGAACTTTGCGGCTTGCTTTTTGAAGTCAATTTTATAAGTCGGCATACGTCAACCCGACCTCTTGTAACAGCGCATCGAATGACACCGTCTCGCCGTCCGTGTCCTCGTCCGCCATTTTTGCCAACTCATAATCAAAATCATCCAGCGCATCTCCCTGCTCGGATAGATAACGCAAATAATCTACCGCGCTGGATAGTTTATCCTCCGGCAAATCTCTTATGAACTCTACGGCTTTCATTCTTATAGCTGACATTACGCTATCCCCCTTGCTTTCTTACATATAGTATACCATAACCAACGCAATAAAAAAAGCCCCTAACAGGATTCGGCCTGTCTTGAAAACAAGGGACGGCTGTGGTAAAATGGAAGCGGCTGTAAACTGCTAGAGGGGGACTGTCATGAGTATTGCAACAGTACAAAATGTTGCCGGGCGTATAATCGGGAACATCGGGAAGGTCATTGTCGGGAAAGAGGATGTGGCGCGGCAGGCCTTGATCTGCCTTATCGGTTCGGGCCACATGCTGCTTGAGGATGTGCCGGGTACGGGCAAGACGCTCTTTGCCCGCGCGCTGGCGAAAAGCCTGGACTGCTCGTTCTCGCGTATACAGTTCACGCCCGACCTGCTTCCGTCCGACATTACGGGCATACAGTATTACAATCAAAAAAACAGCGAATTCATCCTGCGGAAGGGCCCGGTATTCACCAATATCCTTCTGGCCGACGAGATCAACCGCGCCACGCCGCGCACACAGTCGGCCATGCTGGAGTGCATGGAGGAGAGGCAGGTATCCATAGACAACGATACCATGCCGCTTGCCGCGCCGTTTTTCGTATTGGCCACGCAAAACCCGGTAGAGACGCAGGGGACCTTCCCGCTGCCCGAGGCGCAGCTCGACCGTTTTCTCATCAAAGGCGGCATGGGCTATCCGGCGAAGGAAGACGCGCGCTTGATACTGGAGCGTTTTGACGGCAAAACCCCCTTAGACGGCCTTGAGCCGGTGGCCAATGCCGGGGATATTGCCCGCGCCGCCGCGGCGTACCCCGCTGTGTTTATATCGGACGATTTGAAAGACTATATCATCGACATCGCTGAAAAGACGCGGAACCACGAACATATCATACTCGGCGTCAGCCCGCGAGGCACACAGGCGCTGATGAAAGCCGCCAAGATCCACGCCGCCATTGAGGGAAGGGAGTTTGTCATACCGGACGACATCAAAGCGATGTGCCGCCCTGTGCTCTCTCACCGGATTATCGCGGGGTACACAGCGGACGGAAGCGATGGGGCCGCTAGGCTGCTGGACGGAATCCTGGACGCCCTGCCGGTGCCGAAGGAATGATACTCCGCTTTGTCGCGGCGTTCGCCCTTATCGTTATAGCGCAGTATGTGCTGTTTCGGCTGTTTGCGCTGCGCCGCTTCGCGTATACTTGCGCGCTTTCCCAAAACAGGGTCGGCGAGGGTGAAACCGTCGAGCTGTGTGAAACCATAGAAAACGGCGGCTTTTTCCCCTTACTCTGGATCAGGGTGGAATACCGCTTTAGTGAAGCGCTGCCTTTCATAAAGAATGACAATACCACTGTCGCCGCGCTGACCTTCCACCGTTCTGTCTTTTCTGCGCCACCGTTTTGCCGCGTTAGGCGTGTCTATAAAATAGCCTGTATGAAGCGGGGATATTATCCAATCGGCGCTGCGTCCGTTCTTGTGGGGGATCTGCTGGGGCTGGCTTCGTATGCCTTAGTGTATCGCGGCGCGACCGCTCTGCATGTATACCCGACGCCTTTGCCCTGGCGGGATCTCAGCCTGCCTTCCCGCCTATGGCTCGGGGATATGGTGGTAAGGCGGTTTATATTACCGGACCCGTTCATGCCGGCCGGCGTTCGCGGCTATGCCCCGGGCGACCCGCTGAATCATATAAACTGGAAAGCGAGCGCCAAAGTCGGCGGTTTATTGGTACACAGGCATGACTATACGGCGGACAGCAGGCTGACGGTGGTTTTTGACGTCGAGTATGAAGGTTATATCCTTGCCCTGAGGGATAAAACGATGGAAGCCGCGATCCGCCTGCTGGCGGCGGCGCTCGATTTCGCGATAGCAAACGGCATGTCCGCCGCGCTGCGCACCAATTCGACCGGCAGCCGCGACGGGGCGGAAGTGACCGTACCATCAGGGTTTGGGCGCGTCCATAGGGAGCGGCTGTTTACTGCCATGGCTGAGATGGGGTTTAAGCAGACGCGGAGTTTACCGGCGCTGCTGCAAGAGATGTCCGAAACCGTCAGGGACACGGACATACTGATCATGACACGCTCCCTTTCTAAGGGCTCAAGTGCCGGGATGAAAGCCCTTCGCGGGGCAGGGAACAAGGTCGAGGTGTTCCTCATCCCCGACTGTGCCCCGCAAGGGGGTGTGGCTGTATGAAGAGGCTGTATCCGCTCAGGCTTGTCTATACGCTTGCGGCGCTGCTGTCCGCCTGTCCTATTATCTGCCTGCTCACACATGTTTGCGCCCCGGATATGCCGTATTATACGCTGATACTCGGTTTGCTCCCCGCGGCGTTTATCATGCCTTTTCTCCATTTTAAGCGTGGGCTCACCTGGTTTGCTTTTAGAACAGCCGTGACAGCGGTTATCGTATTGCTCATCCCCTTTTCCGCGTCCACAACAATACTCTATAAACTGATGGTGGCAGTGCTGATTTTCATGATATTCACAGTAATGGGGTGCATCAACAGGAATCATCTGCACATTGCCTATGCGTTCTGTATCGCCATGCTCCTGTTGAACCTGATTGTAGGCTTACTGGTATACAATAGCCCCGCGCTGAAAGGGTCTGAATATATCCTCACCTATTCCGCGCCGCTCTCGGTGTTTTCTGTTCTGACCTTCCTTGTTGCGCTGAATATGGATGAATCGCGCCGTTTCGGCGAGAGCAGGCTGCCCATACCCCCCGCGACACAGAGGACGGCGGCGGCTGTTATAGTCTCCGGCGGGCTGTTGATTGCCGTTGTTTCGTTTTCCCCTTTGATCGCGCGGCTATTTCAGTTCATATTTGGCGGCTTGAGGATGCTTATATCCGCTTTCTCAGGCTTTATCGCATCACTGTTTACAGGGGAGGAAACGGTTGCCCTCCCGCCGCCGGAGCCAGAGCCTGTAGAGATTACATCCCTGCCGGAGCTGCTTGGGGAAGAGCCTGGCGGCTTTGACATTCCCGAATGGCTGATTACAGCCATTGCTATCATAGCAATGACCGTCTTTGTGGGGTTTTTGCTCTTTCAGTGCGTCAAGCTGCTGATAAAACTGTTTAAGCATTTGATGGAGCGGATCAATATGAACTGGAATGAGGACGACGTCGGCTATACAGAGATCGTGGAAGCGATGGAAAGAGAGCGGCTAAAAAACACCCGTACACGGCTGCCAAGATTGCGATATAAGGGTTTGAAAACGGAGCGGGAACGTGTGCGCTTTATCTACCGCGAGTATGTCAAACGCGCCAAACGCGGGACGCTCACCTATGACCGCCCTGCTGAAACCCCCAAGGAGATATTATCAGAGATAGGTATAAAAGCGGAAGATGCCGGGTTCCCCCCGCCCGAGGGACTGGATGACGCTTATAATGCCGCGAGATACGGCGGGGAGGAGACAGCGGTCTCCGGGGCGGATGAGATGAAAAAGCGGCTGTTGTAAAAAATCTCAACCCATCAATGAAGAATCTCTCTCGGTGACTGCCGGTAATAAAACCCTGTTACCGCGCCTTTCTATACGGTTTTGTCAACATGAAAACCATGAATCCGGCATGGGATGCCGATTATCCCCCTCGAAAGAGTGGGCTATTTTTTTGCCTATTGACAATCTATTTAACATCACGTATAATGACTGTAATGATTTTATTAGTCATAACGTACGCTATAAGGAGCTGATTTCATGCCACGAGCGTTGACAGAACAAGAAAAATGTAGACAGTGTCAGCGGTTGCTTGAAAAAGGAAAAGCCGCCGTCCTACTACACGGTATCCGAAAAGTCAGTGTGGACGACATCACAAAAGCTGCCGGCATGGCAAAGGGAACCTTCTACCAGCACTTTGAAACCAAAGAACAGTTCCTGTATGAACTGACATGGAGTTTCCATCGGCAAATCTTCGCACAGACGGAGAAGATGGTTCTTGATTCAAACGACATAAAAGCAAATATACGCGGATTGATTATGGGTATTTTCCAAATGCCCGAAATGGTGTTTTTCATTCAAAACGAGCATGACATCACCGCGATCTTTGAGAGCGTCCCGAATCAGGAGTTGCAGTCGGCGAAACAACTGGAAGAAGGGCTGTTTGAAAAGTTGCTGAGTTTGGCCGGAATAGACACGGCGACCGTGAAGCCGGGTGTTGTGCATAACTACATACACACATTGTTTCTGCTGAAAGGCAGCGACCTGATGATAGAGGATGCCATGCCGGAAACCTTTGAGCGTATCATGGACGACTTAATTGCCTATATTTTCGGAGGTGCAGTATGAGCCTGTTTACCATATCTGATTTGACAAAAGAGTATGGAGAGGGCGGCGTGAAGGTTGTCGCGTTAAAGCATATCAGCCTGACCATACCGACAGGACAGTTCATTGTCATTTTGGGCGCAAGCGGTTCCGGCAAGTCTACGCTTCTGAATATGCTCGGCTGCATGGATAAACCGACAAGCGGCAATATCACGTTCAACGAAACCAACATCACCGCGCTGAGTAAAGGAAAAATGACAGGATTCCGCGCCGAACATATAGGCTTTGTCTTTCAGAGCTACAACCTCTTACCCGATCTGACCGCTCTCGAAAACGTGGAGTTTTCCACCGAGATTGCGGGTTTATCCCGCGCGGACGCCGAAAACGCCCTGCGTTTAGTCGGGTTGTCCGACCGCGTGAATCATTACCCTGCGGAGTTATCGGGTGGAGAACAGCAACGGGTATCTATCGCAAGAGCCATCGCCAAGAATCCAAAAGTGCTGCTGTGCGATGAACCAACCGGCGCATTGGATTTTAGCACCGGCATTATGGTCTTAGAAGTATTGAAGCAGATACATAAGGAGAAAGAATCCAGCATTCTGCTCATTACGCATAATCAAGAGATTGCGAAAATCGCGGACATGGTAATTACCCTGCGAAGCGGCGAGGTTCAAAGTGTGACGGTGAATCAATCCCCGTTATCCCCTGCGGAGGTGACGTGGTGATGAAGTCCGGGTTGCGCCTTGTTTTTAGAAAAATCCGCAGCCATATTCCGCAGCTTGCCGGGCTTGTTCTGCTTCTAATCGTAGGCGTATGCTTTTATATAACCCTTTTCACTATCGTTCTGCGGTACGAAGAAACAGCGGAGCAGTATTTCATTGAACATTCCTACGCGGACGTGACCTTTTACGGCGCGTTCAGCGATGAAAGCGTCAGGCTGCTTTTGCAAACGGACGGCATTGTATCGGCTGAGGGCCGGACGGTTCGTGATTT
>JAIRUW010000076.1 GCA_031254195.1 Oscillospiraceae bacterium | reverse complement strand
TTCCCGAATTCGCTTGCACACAGGGGGGAGGTATGCTATAATTCAGTATTGACGGTGGAGCTATCAAAATGTACACGTTCTGATAGTAAATCTATTTTCTACGCTTCGCCCTGAGTTCGGATAACCGCCTGTACAGAGTGGCTTCTTTGAGGCCGGTCTTAGTCAATAAATCAGCAAACGGCATTTGTCCACGCTCCCAGAGCTTCACCAACGTGGCGAAGTTTTCAGGCGGGGTTATGATAGGTCGCCCAAACCGAACACCCCTATCCCGTGCGGCCTTAATCCCCATAGCTTGTCTAATGTGAATCGACTGATATTCTTTCTCTGCAACAAATGAAAGTAACTGCAATACCACATCTGCAATGACTTTACCCATCAAATCGCCTTCGTGCCGCTGGCGGGTATCGAGAACCGGCATATCAAGGACAACAATATCGACGCCGCGTTCTTTGGTAAGCATACGCCAGTTGGAAAGTATGTCCTCATAATTTCTACCCAGCCGGTCAATGCTGGATATATACAACAAGTCACCGGCGGCCAGCTTTTCCAATAAGGCGATATACCTCTCCCTGTTGAAATCCTTGCCGCTTTGCTTGTCAATAAATATTCTTTCCTCTGGTATTTTCAGCTTCTTCATTTCCACAAGTTGCCTGTCCTCGCATTGGTCACGGGACGATACACGGCAATATGAATACTCCATTTGAAAAACCTCCCCCATATTTTGATTGAGCTATACTAATTATCCGTGACCGGCACACAACGATGTCTGAATAGATGGCCGGTTTAATGTTGGGGGAAGTTGATAGTTGCTAAAAAGGAAGCGGTCAAGGTGTTACCCCTGACCGCTCTTTATTATTCGCCGTGTACTTGGATTGTTTCACCTTGCGGTGTGATAATCCTGACGTTGAGCCACCCGCCATACTCGCGGTAATTGTCGGCGTGTTTCTTGGCTTCCTCGAATGTTCCGGCCCAGTTTACATCAATGTATTTTCCGAAAATGGTATGTTGTATTGTATACATCTTTCGCCCTTCCTTTCTGCCGGAGAAGTAACCGCTCCGGCTCGGTATGTAGGCTATACAGCCAATCTCTCAATCCCACGGCGGGCTATCATCGTCAACCCGCTTCCGGCCTTTCCGCTGGTCTGCCAGCTTGACCACGATACACCGCCTCCCGCTCTCGCTGGTTCCTGAGTACGCACATTTTACTTTTGCGTTTTCCTCGTCTATCAGCTCCCAGAGCGGGACGCTTCGCAGTTCACCAAGTTTACCCTCGCAGAGAAAAGCGTTATCGTGTCTACGGATACAAACGTAGCCGTGTTCTCCTATCTGGCCGTCCAGATACCTTTTTAGCGTTCCAATCATCGTCAAATCCTCACTTTCTGCCGGGGTTTAGCCGCCCCGGCTCGGCTTATTTGGGTTTATGCTGGTGCTTCGTCCAGCTTGGTAGTGCCGGTGCTGGCTTTCTTGCCGCTGGTGCCGTACATATTGCGTATGGTGTCTAAATCGTAGTCTTTATGGCTCCGCTTCTTGTAATCTTCCGGCTTTAAGTACCACGCAACCTTTTTTTGGTGCCATTGGAACTTCAACTCTTTCAGCCTGTCTTTGTACGGCTTCGTATTGCCTGTAACCCACGCAAAACAACCGATTATTTCAATCTCGATTCCGTCCATCCTCATTAGCTCCGTGATAAGGTCTTTGAACTGGTCGGCTGTCTCCGTTGTGGCTTGCTTGGCCGTATAGGTTTCGCCGTCTTTGGTTTTATGTACGTTTTTCAACCGGGGGAAAAGGCTGTCATATTCGTTGTTGACGGCTTTCATATCTTCGTGACTGCCTCCCCGGTCGGGGTGGTGCTGGAACGCCAGCCGCCGATATGCGGATTTCAAATCTTCCAGCGTTTCCGGCGTGGGTACGAAATATTTATAGCTCATAGTAGTCCTTCCTTTCCCCGCACGTAGGCGGTCTGTTGTTTGATATGCTGGTGCTGAGTCCTCAATTGTCAAGGTGCTTATGCGGCGAAGTTCACATAGCAAAATCCCCATTTCAAGGGTGCGAACGCACTTGCAAGAAAATTTTTATCCGCAGATAAAAAATTTCTTAGCCCTTGAAATGGGGATTTAACACCTTATTCCCGCGAAGCGGTATTAAATAATGTGGTGCTATGTTAGCTTTAGAGCATATGAACCTTGATAATTGAGGCGGCGGCGGGGGTATCAAATGACAGGCCGGAAGCGTGGGGTTGCTGAGGTCGAATGTGTGCCGGTACTTCTTTTATAGTATCAACTATTTTAGGAGGCGTTTATATTGGCCGCTCAAGTAAAAATTCCATTCGCCGCGTTGACCGCCGGTAGTATCCTCGCTCTAATGGCCGTCAATACCAATACCCGTGCTTACGCCGCAGACGGCAAACTTCTTGAGGGCGTGACCGGTGATCCGCGTCTTGAGGTTTGCAGTTTAGACACACTCGACAGGTTCAGCGTCACGGTAAAGAGCCTTGATGCCGGTCTTGCTGGCGTGACAGAGGAACAAATCACAGCCTCATTGAAAAACCGCCAGTACATCAGCGTGGAGCTTGTCAATGCCTTTGCCTCGCCGTATGCGGCAAAGAGCGGTTTCGGGGTTTCGTACAGTGTTAAGGCCGATAGTGCGAAAATTGCCAAAGCACCGGCACCGGCGATGGGCTTCGGTAAACCTGCCAAGACAGCAGAGTAAAACCAATGACGCAGGGCGGGTATTAACTCGCCCTCGTGTTTCCGTATCGGTAGGGGGGTTAATGCGTGGGCTTATTTGAAAAGGCTGTTGAAGCGTGGAAAAAGGCCGATAGACACGAACAACATATTGCCTCCCAACAACGATTGCGTGAGGCATTACAGCGGTATCAAATGCGTTATTGGCAAATTGCATTGATTTTATGGGAAGTTATATGTGCAAATCAAATGGCATTAAAAGTAATTCCTCAAAAATTCCCAAAACAGCTTGCAACGCAAAACTATAATAATCCAAAATCATTTAACAGGTTTGATTTCAAGCTAAAAAGAACGCCTGGAAATACGCCTTGTAGCGATACTGCGGTTTTAACTCGTGAAGTTGAAAAATTTATTTGTAATGAATTGCTATCGCTCAACTTTACCGGCGTTAATGTAAAATGCGAAGAAGATACATATTATTACTATTTGACCATTACCGGCAATAACCTTATGATTGGTCGGCCAATGTCCCCACGCATAGGGCGGCTGTTTATAAACCGCTTTTATGATGCCGATTATGACTTGTTCTATTTAGCGTATGATGTACAATATTCTACCAGCACCTACGGCGGCATTAAAGACGGTGCTACAATCACGCTTTATAGCGAGGGTGAGCTTATACAAAGCCGTACTATGCGTGACCCAATGGGTAACATCTTTCTATCCAGAACGCCGGTGTGTTCTTGTGGTAACAGTTATTGGGCGGTCATATAGCTTTCGCCGCGTTTGTGCGTGGAGCGGTCGGAGCGACAAAGGAGTGGAGCCGCCCACGCAATCCAGCGGCACGGCGGCTTGCCGCCGTATTAACTCGATATTACAAAGAACATCAGCACATAAAAAATGTGGCCGGTGGTGACATATGACAGTTGAAAAAATTGATAACATTGCACTACCGGCCAAGGCCGATGTGACACTCAAACTTTGCGGGAATGTGGCCGAAATCAAGTATGTGCAACATACGAACAGCAAGCCACGAATAGAGAAGATTGACAAAGACAATTATGTGGTTTTAGGGACGGGGGAAGTTAGGGAGTTTCAGCACACCGAAAGCCGCAAAGATGATTTACAGAGCGTCAAGGAGAGTTTAGGGCGGCTCAGGGATTACCTGAATACAAATGTTGTTAATGTGAAATATTGCCGCTTCTTGACTTTGACATATAGGGATGAAATGACTGACCCTGCCCGTTTGTACCGTGATTACAAGGCGTTTAACCGCAAGTGCCGCAAGATGTACGGTCACTATGAGTATATCGTAGCGGCTGAGGTACAGCGGCCACGCACACCGGGCGGCTCAGGCGTACTGCATTTACATTGTGTACTGATTTTTAAGGGCAAGGCTCCATTTATGGACAATAAAACCGTTGCGGGACTGTGGGGGCAAGGCTTTGTGAATATTCGTGCAGTACGAAATGTGGCCGATGTCGGGAGGTATCTGACGGCGTACTTAACGGATATTCCGCTGGAAGATGTGGGTAAAATGCCCGCCGATTTGAAACCCGGCCAGCTTAAAAATGTCAAGGCTACTGTTGACGGTGTTGAGGTCGAGAAGTCCATCATAAAGGGGTACAGGCTCAAATATCTGCCGCCGGGATTTAACCTATACCGTGTATCGTCAAAGATAAAGCCGCCCAGCATATCACGAATCACGGGAACGGAGGCCGATAGCTTGTTGCAAGACTGGAAATTAACATATCAGTCTACATATCGAATTACAGACGAAAGCCGGGACTTTGACAACATCGTTAGTACGCTGTATTTCAATAAATTGTTGGGACAAAAAGAAAAGGCGATGCTTGAGAAAGCCCGCCAAGAAATGAAAGAGAGGGACAAAAAATGATTGATGTGTGTACACTTTGCAACCTTGTTTTCGCAGACTCAGGCAAAAACATAGTATCTTGTTCGATACATTCGCATTGCGGCGGCTCCTATCAGGTACAAGACGGCTTTATTGAGGCGATAGAGCTTTTACAGGCGAAAGGCTATATTGTCACGGGTTACAAGTTCCCAAGGCTGGACGAATGGGAAACCGACTACAAGGCGTCAATCGTTTTTTCGCCGCATACCATACCGGGCACGTTGCCGCCGTGGTTCAAAACAAAAGATGTGCCGGAAGTAAACGCCATTGTATTATTCCGAAATTATAATCCAGCGGATTATGCAGGGCAGATAACGCGGGGGGCAGTTGTTCTCAGAAAATGGGCTGAAAAACTTCCGCCTGTAAACACCGACCTTGAACGAATAACGGACAGGGCTGTCGCACTTTAACGGTGCGGCGGCTATTTTGCTTGTTGAAAAAGTGGTTTATATGTGGTATTATGAATTAAGATTGTTTCGCAAGGAGAGATACCTATGATAAACCCAAACAGAGTATCTATGTCTGACTTGGCCGAGTTTATGATTGATTTTGAAATTGAAAACGCGGACGAATTAGAAATGATTTATGCGGGGTATGAGACGTCATATATTTTGGCGGGTGCAGACGAGAAAAGACCTATAGCGGGCAGTCCACATTATAGCTATACACTACAAATAGCAAAAGCGTGTTATGAAAAAATTAAACGCCTTCCAAAGCGTAGCCGTTGCGGTGGTGATAGCTGGGAGACGCTTCTGAACTGGTATATCCCTGATATTCTATTCGAGAGGGCTTGTATCGAAACGGCGGAGATTGATAACTATGCTAAAAAACTCGGTATGACACGGACACAGCTCATAGAACAAAAATTGATATGCTATAAGTATTATGCAAATAAGTATATTAGGCACGGTAAGCCTTGCCGTGTGCTGTCGCTTAAATGTGTTAAACATTCACATAAAATTTTGCAACGGATTGTAGCCGAACTTGAACGGTTGGGATTTGGGGCAGATTATCAAATTTATACATCAGACATATACCATAAATGTGCAGGGGTTTTCTTTTTGGGGACAAAAGAACATTGCTTGACTAAAGCGTGTGACGCGGGAATATTACCCGCTGTGACATACAGACGGGAAGATATACAACTTGATGAATATGAAATCAGCTATGAGCATCCAGAGGGCGAAAAGGACGAGAAGCCCATATTTGCCGCTCTTAGCGTAATGGCAGATTGGGCGGATAAACTGAAAGCGTATAGCAAAGAGGATTTAGTGGACTTCTAACGGTGACGCTGACAGAAGAATATATGAAAATAGGCGTTTTTCTCAGAAAATGGGAAAGACGCCTATTTTTTGTGGCGAGGTGTGCCGTAGGTAATACAAGACATAATTAAAAGATTGGAGATTTTGATTATGTCTGATATGAAATCCAAAGAGCGGGAACCGTTCGCGGCTATGTACCACGGCAACGGAAGCAATAAACTTTCGCAGATTACAACCCGTTCGATTGTCCCGGCGGTGGACGCTGTGACCGGTGACGCTGTTATCACAGACGGCGATTATACCGTATTCATTGAGGAATACCGCAAGCTGACCGGGGGGCTTAGAATTAGTACCCATAAGCTCTTGGACGCCTGTATTATCGCCCTGTCTGCCGTCAACCATTACCGGGGAACTGGCGAGCTTGCAACCGGCGTCAGTATTCCCTTAAATGACTATGTTGCTATGTTGGGGAAAAACCCAGCGAAGAAAAACGCTGTGGATGATGTTCGGAAGCGTGTCAAAGAAGATTTGGAAGCCTTATACCGCGTGTCTATCGAATGGAGCGAAAGAGCCAGAAAGAAAACTAATGATTACGCCAAAATGCGTATATTGTCCTCACAGGGCATCAAGGGCGGCTGTATCAATGTGGGATTTTCGCCTGAGTTTGTAAAGTACCTGACAAATGCGTATGTTATGCAGTACCCAACGGCACTTTTGAAAACGGACGAACGCAACCCAAGCAGTTACCATATAGGCCGAAAACTCCTGTTGCAGTACAGCAATGACAATAACCTTAAAATAGGGACGCACGATATTATAAGCGTCCTCTCCCTGTTGGCTGTCTGCCCGGACATACCCAGCTATGATGTTGTTATAAATAGTGACCGTGAGTTAGTCCGGCGAATAATGAAGCCGTTTCAAAACGCCCTTAATGCTCTTGGCTTCATAAAATGGAGATACGCTTATTCCAAGGGTAAATCACTCACAAAAAAACAACTGAGCGGCCTTACATACCAAGACTTTGAGAAGTTGTATATCAAGTTTGCGGTTAAGGGCTTTCATGACCAAACCGCCCGCCTTGCCGCCAAAGCGGAGGAAGCGGAAGCAAAGGCCAAAGCTCAGAAGAAAAAGGCCGCCCCCAAGTAAAAAGCGGGTGGTTACTTCTGCAAAAGCGGGGTGTTCTGACTGCAAAAGCGGGTGGTTGCTTCTGCAAAAGCGGGTAGTTCGGACTGCAAAGGATTTTTTTAACCCCTATGGCTATTGGCTTAACGAGCCACCTGAAATCTCAAGACTGTTAGAACCGTTAAGACGGTTAAATTTTCACACTCCCGCCTTTTTTGCAAAAGCGGGGTGTGATATAATAGAAATTGAGAGGCAAAGATAATATACTCAAATCGAAAGGAATTGATTGAATTGACCAAAGAAGAAGCAAGGGTACATATTAACGGTCTTATAAGTTCGGAGCTGACCGCCGCTCCCAAACAATCAGGCGGGTATGATACCTATATCTGCCCGTTTTGTGAGAACGGGAGCGGTGACAGCGGTGACGGTATCTGCACAAAAGACGAAAAGAATTATAAATGTTATGTGTGCGGGTATTCCGGTGACTATCTCGACATCCTCAAGCGGAAGCGTGGTATGAGCGAGAGTGAAATATTTGACCTTTACGGCCTCACGATAGACGCAGGGGAAACCCACCCACCGGCTGAGGCCACACCGGAGTTTACGCCCAAACAGGATATAGTGCCGGTTGATTACACGCATTATTGTATATCGGCCAATAAGCTACTGCACACATTCAAGGACGGTCTGCCGTATCTCAAACGGCGTGGGTTGTCTGAGGCAACCGCCGACCGTTTTATGCTGGGCTATGATATGGAGTGGAAGCATCCTACCGCTGGGAACAATGCACCGGTTGACCCACGGATTATCATTCCCACCGGCAAGGACAGTTACTTAGCCCGTGCTATGAACACCGATACGCCCGCCAAGTATAAGATACTGAATGTGGGGACGGCCAATATCTTTAATGCGGATGCGTTAAACGGGACAGCACCGGTATTTGTCACTGAGGGAGCTTTTGACGCATTATCAATTATCGAAGTGGGCGGCGAGGCCGTTGCCTTGGGCGGTGCGAGTAATGTCAATAAACTCTTGGAGCTGTGCAAGAAAAGTCCGCCGACTGTCCCGCTGTTCCTGTCCTTGGATAATGACGATACGGGAGTTAAAGCACAGGAGAAGCTAAAGGCCGGTTTGGATGCGTTGAATATTCCCTTTTATGAGGTCAATGTTTCCGGCGAACATAAAGACCCTAACGCCCACTTAGTCTATGACCGGCAAGCCTTTTCCGAAGTTGTAAATAGTGACTTGGTAGAAGCCGCCCGACAGGAAGCGGAAGCCGAGAGGGGAAAATACCTTGCAACCTCGACAGCCTATCAGCTCGACAATTTTCTTGCTGAGATTGCCGCCGGTGCGGATAAACAGGCAATATCAACCGGCTTTCAAAATCTGGATAATGCTCTGGACGGCGGGCTTTATGAGGGGCTTTATATCGTGGGGGCGATTAGCTCAATCGGCAAAACAACATTCATTCTGCAAATGGCCGACCAGATAGCTCACGGGGGAAATGATGTATTGATATTTAGCTTGGAAATGTCCCGCTCTGAGCTTATATCAAAGAGCCTGTCCCGCCTCACTCTTGAACATTGCAACGGTGACATTGTTAGTGCAAAGTCTAACCGCGAGATACAATCCGGCTGGCGGCATAAGGATTTCAGCGGAAATGAAAAGCTCCTGTTTGACCAGTGCGTAACGACATACAGAGAAGATTACAGCAAACACATTTACATCCATGAGGGCGTCGGGACTATCGGCGTGGAACAGATAAAACAGGAAGTCCAGCGGCATATCTCATACACCGGCAATACCCCGGTTGTAGTCATTGATTATCTGCAAATCATATCACCAACGCCCGATATGAAACGGGCTACCGACAAACAGATTACCGACCAAAATGTGTTGGAACTTAAACGCCTTTCCCGTGACAAAAAGCTACCCATTCTTGCAATCAGCAGTTTCAACAGGGACAACTACACCGCTCCGGTTAATATGGCGTCATTCAAGGAAAGCGGGGCGATTGAATATAGCTCCGATGTGCTTCTTGGGCTTCAACTCGCCGGTATGGACGAACTGAAACAGGGTGAGGGTAGCAAGTCGGCCAATATGAAGCAGATTGACGAATGGAAGTCGGCCACGCCGCGTAAGGCAGAGCTTAAAATCCTCAAAAACCGTAGCGGCAAAATAGGTGTTGCTCTGACATATTCGTACTATCCCAAGTATAATCTGTTCACGGACGCATCTAACATTACGGACATTAAAGCCCGTGCCAAAAAAGCGGGGGACGAATGGATGGAGCGTAAATTGAATAAAAAGTGACACCCTTAAATGATAGCTTCCTGAGCCTCCGGCGTAATGGCCGGGGGTTCTTCTTTTTGGGCGTCCAACGCCGCCGCTACTCTCGCCCTCGCTATTTTAACATAGTCTGCTGATATATCGCAACCTATAAATTTCCGCTTCAAGTTCACGGCGGCCACGCCGGTTGTCCCTGACCCGGCGAAACAATCAAGAATAATATCGCCGGGGTTGGTAAACCGCCGTAGAATTTCCTCAAATCCCTGTACTGATTGACCGTGTGGGTGGAGCGTGTCACAGTCACCATCCGGCGGCGGTGCTGTAATTACATCATACACATATTTCTTGCTGTCCAGCTTCCCCTTGATATACCAAAGCACCGGCTTCCAAAACGGCATTGTCATTCGGTTATGTATCTGTATAGACCCACCGGCGGGCGTCTGATAGCTCAGAGTCCAGTTATATGTCATATGCTCCCCTAAACGCTGTATAACTTCTGGCAAATGGCTCTGACCGGTCATCACGATTAGGGGGGAACCCTCACGCAGTACACGGGCGGCTATACGTCCCAAGTCTGAATATAGCTCAATATAGTCTGCTTCATACGGGGCATCAGTTATGAGGGCGTTTATGCTGTTGTCGGCCACTTCCGGCAACCCGTTATGAATATCAGCACAAAATATTTGACAATCAGCCTCAGATAACTCTAAATCCGTGACCTCTCGTGCCGCTATGAGTTCTTTGTTTATTCTACGCATTGCATAGACCGGCGAAGTCAGACCATCGGCGGCCATTCTCTCAACCACGGCGGGATTATTTAATAGCCGTTCTTGCCGCTCCGTGGGATTGATTACACCAACCGGCTTTCGCGGTTGTTCCCTGCCTAATGTATCAATCGTCTTTTCGATGTGCGGAATTTCCGCACGTCTCTCTAACTCCCGCCGCTGAACGCCTACGGTTTTGTCTGATACCCCAAGGCTGGCGGCGATTGCCCTGTCCGATAGCTCCGGCGTGTCCTTTAACTGCTCACGGATTAAAACCCGCCTTTGCTCCTGAGTAAGCTGACGCCTCGCAATATTCAAACTCCGTGCCATATGCCGTTTCTCATACTCAGATAGACCATAAACCTTTTCAACCGGATAATCTGTAATCCCCTCTGTATCGCATATTGCTTTTCTATGGTGTCCGTCTATGACTTCGCCGGTATCTCCGCAGAGGACAACAGGAACACGGACGCCAACGGCGATTATAGACGCTTTTAATGCCTCATATTCTTCCGGCGTTAGTGCTTCAAATAGCTGATATTTACTCATATTTATCGCTCCAATGGCTGATTATTTGGAGTGAGAACATCACTATTTGATTATATCACAGTTGATAAATATGTGCCAGAACTTTTTTGAAAATCTGATTGCTCCTTGGGTGCCTCAGTTAAAAACCACTATCTTGAATGATAGTGAGGTAATCCAAATGGCAATGACAAACCGGGCAAGTTTCCGTATGTTCACCATCAACGAGGCCGCCGCATTCTTCGGCCTCCCCAAGCACTACATCCGACAGCTTGTATTGACAAAGCAAATCCCCAGCCTTACAGCGGGCAAGAAGTATCTAATCAACGAAAAACTGTTAGAAAGCTACTTGCTTAACGGGGCGGCGTGCGCTACAATGGAAGCACAGGAAACCAAGCCGCTATCGAAAGGAGAGCGGTAAACTATGGCAAGCATCAGAAAGAGGGGCAACAGCTATTTGTTGCGTGTATCAGACGGCTATACCGTGGACGGTAAGCAGGTAGACTATACCAAGACGTGGCGTATTCCAGAGGGTATGAGTGAGGGGGCGGCTGAGAAAGAAGCTAACCGGCTGGCTGTACTGTTTGAGGAAGAACGTAGGGGCGGGGCAACCACAAGCGGAGCGATAAAGTTTGACACATTCTTTACGCAATGGTTTGACGAATACGCCAACCTGAAACTAAGTGACAACACGCTTCAAACTTACCGCTGGCTTGAGAAGCGTATCCGTGACGAGATGGGACACCTTCGGCTTGACAAAATCACTATCACCGACATTCAGCGTCTTGTTGGCAAGATACACAGAGAGGGCAAGTCCACCAAGACGGTCAAGCATTATGTGTCACTAATCTCAACGGTCTACCGTTACGCAATCAAGCACGGGGCGGTTTCCAAAAACCCCTGCACCGGCGTTGACTTCCCAGCCGATGACAGCAAAGAACGCGAAATATATTCACTTCCTGAGATACAACAGTTTTTTGCGTTGCTTCAACAGGAACCCCCTGAGAATTTCCAGTTTTTTGTCTACCTGACTTTGGCTACATACCTCGGCTACCGGCGTGGGGAGCTTTTAGGTCTTGAGTGGCGGGACATTGAGCAAAGCACCGGACTTGTATCTGTCAGACGGGCGGCGTACTACTCAAAGGAACGCAAGCACTTTGACAAGAAGCCTAAGAGTAAAAAGAGCCTCCGCACTTTGAAGTTACCCGCCGAAGTCATCCCCTTGCTCAATCGTTACCGTGACCATCAGGCCGCATATGCCGCCTCGCTGGGTGACAAATGGCAGAACACCGGCAGACTGTTTACTTCGTGGGACGGTTCCAAGATGTACACCAACGCACCGGAGCGGTTCTATAAAGACTTCTGCGAAAGAAACGGCTTTAGGGTGCTTACGCCGCACAGCTTCCGGCATCTGAACGCCTCTATGTTGATTAACGCCGGTTTGGATGTCAAGACGGTTCAGGCGGCTCTTGGACACGCTCACGCAACCACCACCATCAACACATACGCCCACGAGTTCCAAACCGCACAGGCCAGAGCAAGTGACGCAATCAGCGGTGCTTTGTCCCTGAGTTTTGGATGATAAGGGACAGACAAGGGACAAAGGGGAGAATATAAGGGAAAATGAGAACCGTGTAACCCTTGCCACACAAGCGTTACGCGGTTTTCCAAGATGGTCCGAGTGACAGGAGTTGAACCTGCGGCCTCTTGAACCCCATTTATAAATTATACTTTTTGTAGCTTTTTGCAATTTTCTGTATCTGTTGTTGTATAAGCGTTTTTCGCGTTTCGTTGTATGCGCCTGTTTGTATCTATGGTTACTATCTTGCTGAATTAGTAACCAGATAGTAACCAAGGCCACGAGCGGATACCGAAAGGCCGGGCGGCGTTATCTCCGCTCAACCACCCGCTCGGTCTGACGATACACTGCCGGTCGCTGGGTCTACTGGCCGTCGTGCTTGGGCGGGGCTGACACTATGCCGCCCCGCCCCCGCTCGATTTAGTCTTGCATACGGCCTTATGTTCCGGCTACTTGACCGGCATACACCCCATAAGTAGCTGGGCGGCTGCCTTGAATCCGGTTATAAACCCCTCGCGCTGATACTCGCATACGGCTCCCCAAAACGCCGCCTCAATCTTTTGCCCGGCGCGGGTGTCTGTCTCAAAAGCCGGGTCTATGTACTGCTCCCGGAAGCGACCAGAGCTTTCCGGCGTTCCCATCGCCGCCGAATATGCGGCCTCGTTCCTGTCAAAAATCGTTCCTGCGTCCAGTATCACGAAAATGCCCCCTTTATACTTTGTGGGCGGTTTGGCCGCCGCCCTCGACTTCATTCTAATTGACACCACACGAGCGGGACGGTATACTGTTGGTGTGTCCCGCCCGTGGGTGGGGCTCGGTGTTGGCTCTCCATCTTCATGCTTGCCGGATGGGATAGAGGGCCTTCATGCTACTTGGAATCTCCGGGCCTCGGTGGTCTTGGTGTACCGGGCGGCCACGTCGGGTAGTTCCTTCTTGAGCGTGGCAGTATCTACCCTTTGGCTGGTGTAGACCGTCCATTTGATGGTGAAGATGTCGGCCTGTAGGGTGTCGGCGTTCTCGGCGTCCATGTGGGCGGTGATAGTGGTCTTGATGGCCTCGGCCTCCGCTTCGAGTTCCTTAATCATGGACTGAATCTCTCGGTAGTCCTTTGCGGCTTTGGTGATGTCGATGGTGGACATGGTGTCGGCCTCCTTCAATTTTTGGGGACTGGGAACGGCGGCGGCATCTTCCTGACTATTGCTGGCTCATGGGCTGCTCACAGGTATATGGCCGGTCGCTTTGTCCGTCATTCTCTTGGCGGCGTTCCCTGTCCCTTTCTGATATTATTGTATCATAGTTGATACAATAATGCAATAGGTAAATTGTACAAACATTGATACAATCCTTTGTGCAATATTGTACTTGACTTGATACAACATCCATGTTATAGTGGTATCGGGGAAAGGAGTGTGGCACATGGCAATATCCATGACAAAAGTACAGCCGCTTATGGAGGCGAAGGGTCTTAAAAAATACGACTTGAGAAAAACGGGGTTTAATCCTAACATCATCGACAAGGTTCTTTCCGGGCCGCTCAACAAAAGCAAAAGAGTTGATACGGAAACGATAAATCGTCTCTGTGCCTTGCTCAATTGCCAGCCGGGGGACATTATGGAGTATGTCCCGGATGGTGACGGCGGATGAAGGGATTAAATATTGACAAGATCGCTCAAAAAGAGCTTGACAGACGCGATACAGTCACGCGCCGGCGCATTGTTGACGGTATCATGGGATTGTTGAAAGAGCCGCCGGAAGGCGATATTAAACCGCTCAAAGGTGCGTTGCAAGGTCTCAATCGGCTCCGCGTTGGTAATTGGCGGATAACCTATGAGAATACAGAGGAAGCTATCAATGTTTATGAAATTGCGCCCCGTGGCGGGGCATACAAGAAAGGGGTTTAGTTATGGCTGATTCTGCAAGGCTTTATGATGTGGTCGAGAGACTGTCGGATGACCGCAAGGGAATAATTTTCAGACTTGCGCTTGACATGCTGTCCGCGCAACAGACAGAGGATTTTGATGACTACTCACCAGAGGACATACAGGCGATTGAGCAAGCACGGGCGCGTGTTGCCAAAGGCGATTGTCTGTCTTTTGCCTCGGCTGAGGAAATGGCGGCACACTTCGGGGTATAAGTTTCCCACGGCGAAACAACACAGCACGAGCGAGCGGGACACACAACCCCTCGCTCGTTTTATATGCCCCTGTGAGGCTCGTACAGCCGCAAGGAGCGTGTTTGCCCTGCTGGGCAGGGGAAGTTTTCCCGCCTTGCCGACAAAAACGCCCTGTGCGGCCTTCTGGCGGCCTGTACGTTTCGTCAATCCCACTGGCACTCCGGCGTCCCCATTTCAAAAGTATTGTAGGACGGGTACAGCAAAGCAAAAAAGCCGTTGTTCCCGGCGACTGCCGCCGCTTCCCCGCTTCGTATGGAGGTCGCAATCTTGGCCTCTGCCTTTATCAACACTTCGCTTTGCTCATCCTCTGGCATATCGGCGTTGATATAGACCTCAAAACTATCGCCGCGAAGAGGCTTGACCAATGCCCGGACGCTCATGTTTAGTCCCGGTACACTCTGTATTTCTTGAATTATCCCGCTTTTCATGTCAATGATTCTGCAACGCTACGGTCTTCTTTACAACAAGAGCCATTGCTTCATCGACCCGGCTTTTGTCCTCGCCGGATAGCAGGTCGAACCTCAGCGAACACAAGGAATCAAGGTAGTCAATAGCGTGTTCGATGGTAAGCTCAGCGCAGACATCGACCATTTTGTCCCTGTCTCGCTCCGCTCTTTTGTAACGCTCCGCAATAAATGCAACGAGCTCTGGGTCACATGCCTTCAAATCCGTCTTCTGCGCTGCGTTGATGCTCTTTCTCATGGTGTGACACTCCTTCATTATTAGCGTGTGGCCGGGGTTGTGACCGGGCCTCCCGCATTACCGGCTCCCCGCGGGGCCGTCACTCTGCGCCTGTGCTTCCTCTTTTTGTGGTGCGACATTTCAGCCGTCCCGTTTTGGGACTTGACATATTCTCGTCCTCCTATCCCGTCAACCACGTCCGCACATGGTAATACAGTAACCCCCATATGATTTCCGCTGTTCTGTCCGGCCCGCAAAAGATGACGTTCAGGTCATACCGTGCTTGAAAACTCAGCAGGGACGCAAAAAAGGACTTCGATGACAGGCGGCTTTGATACTGCCCGTTGAGGATGGCCGCATAGCCGCCGCCCTGCTCGACAATCAAATATTTTCGAGCGGTTCCGGCGCGTATCATTTCATCCTTGAACCGCTCCCGTCCCGTGGTGAAGTTCCCGGCCAGTTCGTCAAGATTGGCCTTGCGTTCGATGATAATTTCGCCGTCAAAATATGTGTCGCGGCTGATGCCCGCGTCCGGCCGGACGGGGAGCATGACGGAATAATCCCCGAACGATAACGCCATAGGCTTATGTGCCACGTTGAGCTGGTCGAGTGCTGTCAGGATATGCCTGTTTTTCTGTTCGCGGGTATCGGTCAGGACGACCGCGCCCATGATTATAGCCTTAATTTCGGCGTCGGAATAGCGATAGCGGCCCCTGCTGTTCATAGCGCGCCCCCTCTCCTTGATACGTGAAAGTGTTGGTATTACAGGGTTTTATAGTTGCAAGTAGAGGTGAGTAGAGGTAAAAAACATAAAGCCCTCGCGTGTGTGCGTATATAACATTTATGTATTTTACCTCTACCTACCTCTACCGGGCCGAATAATAGCCGTTGTATGAGCCGTATTTATGTGACGATTCCAGCACAAGGCCCGTCCAATAATTGCGTCCGTTGCTCATAAGTTTTCTATACCCTGCCGATTCCATGCCCGCCACAAAATCAGATTGACGACGCACATACTCCCCGGCTCCTTGCGCCCACTCTCTATAGGCGGCGTACAGTTCGCCCCCGGCCACACGGTCGCCCTGCGTGCAACATTCTGATATGAAGTTCGCTATCCAGTCTTCCCGCGCTTGATACTCCTCTGTTGCCATTGCCACACGTTCGGGTAAAGACAAACGATAACCGGCCCGCGCAAAATCAACCGCGCCGTCGATGGCCCACTGGAGGATAGCGGGCGCGGCCCGCTCAGCCAAGGCTTCCCCATAGTTCTGTATGGCGTTTTCCGCGCTGATAACGGCGTCGAACGGTACGACGGTCAATCGCCTCCATGTGCCGCCGTCGGTACTGCCGACACGGGGTAAATGATTTGTAAACAGGCATATAGTGTGTGATTGCCGGAACGATTCCGGGGCGCGGAATTTCTCCTCGGCTACAAGGGTATCGGTGGAGGCCAACGCTTTGAGCATGGCGACGGATAGCCGTTGATGTTCCTCCAATTCCCCGGTTAATATAAGTCGTTTCCCGCGCAAGGTTGCCAGTGTCGCGCCTTTATTGGTTCTTTCCGTGGTGAGTGTATTTACGGCGATGTGACCGGCGTAACTGCCCAGCGTGTCCGCAATGGCGTTAAAGAAGGTGCTTTTACCGTTTCGCCCGCCGCCGTGGGCTATGATGATGCCCTCGTGATACACCTTGCCTATGAGCGACATACCGGCCACTTGCTGTAAAAACCATGCCAGCTTGTCGTCGCCCTCTGTAACTGTTTTCAGTAGTTCGCCCCACATCTGCCGCCCGGTGTCGCCCGGCGCGGTTTTTGTTATTTTAGAACACATAGCCGTGGGGGAGTGTGGCCGGATTGCGCCGGTGGCAAGGTCAACGATGCCGGCGGGCGTGTTCAATTCGAGCGGGTGGGGGTCGAACGCCGACAACTCATAAAATAGTGCCGGTTCCGACAATGCAAGCGCGGCCTCTATGCGATTTCTCCGGCGGGTGGCGTTGACATGGGCCAGATATGCCTTTGCGTCTTTCAGAGCATGGGCCGCCTTTTCGTCTGTATCGTCTCCGGCGGCGCGACGCTGCGCTGTACCGTGGGCGGCTAACGCCTCGTCGAGCATACGCAAACTAAGCAATAACGCCATATCGACGGCGCGGTGGTCGCCCTGCTCCCAATGCGTCCCCGTCCAAACGAACCAGCCGCCGCCGCATGTCCAGATGGCGCGGTTACGATATTCCCGCGTGAATATTTCGGCGTTACCGGCGTCGGAATAATCGCCGGGCTTTACAGGTATCGACTCCGGCCCGGTCTGCGGATTTGGCGTAAAACCTACCTCATCCAGTAAAGCCAATTTGTCGGATACGTTGCTCAAGCTGTTTCACCTCCTGTCTGTGGGTCTGATAAAATCGTGCCATTGCCTCAAAATCTCCATTGATAAAAACCTCGTAAAAGATATAATCCGCATAGTCTAACTTGCGTAGAGCATCACAAAACCGGCTGTCCCATTCATCATCTGAACCTTTGGGCGCATAGTCCCGTTTCCAGCTTTCCAGCATACGGCAATATGTAGACCACGTGATACAGGCCCGCCGTTCCCATTCTTTGAACGCCTCCAACCTGTCCCGCTCAGCCTGTGCTTGTTTTACTCTGCGGCGTATCTCCGCCGTGTCTGCCTGTTCGTCGAATAGGCGGAGGGAATATATGGCGTCAAGCTGTTTTGCCGCTTCAAGGCCCGTTATGCCCTGTATGGCGGCCACCATGTCCACCACGTCGCCGCCCGCGCCGCAACCGAAACAATGCCAGCGGTTCCCCTTGAACGAAAGGGACGGTGTTTTTTCGGCATGGGCGAAACATAGAGCCTTGCCGTGCCGGTCTACGGTGACACCCATCCGCGCCGCCGCGTCCAGTATGTTCACGCTGTGCTTGATAGCTTCAAACGCGCCGGTCATACGATGCGCCGAATTACGCCGCGTTGGTTATCCGTCACGGCAGGCATGGTGTTCTCCAGCATAAGCCGCTCGATGGCTTCATCCAGTAGGTCAAGGTCAAACCAAAACTTGCCCCTCGGCCCTCCGATACGCATAGCCGGATACTTGCCGGATAATGCCCCGGTTCTCAATTCCCATATGGACAGACCGGTATGTTCGGCGGCTTGCTTGATGTCGCCGCGTCTCATGCTTGCCCCTCCCGCTCACGCTGGGCGTCGGCTTGCTGTTCCTGTAATTTACGCTCCGCCCGCTTGCGCCAATACTTTGCGTTGTGTTCCTTTACCTTTTCGGGATTCTTGGCTCTCCATGCCCTTGTATAGGCATTACGCTCCGCCTTGACAATTTCCGCAATTTTGGCCTCATCCATGACAATTCTCCTTTACATTTATTTTCTCTTGACAGGCGCGCCGAAAGGGGCTATACTGTGTTTAGCAAGGTAAACAAAATTACGTTTCAATTTACCTTTCTGAATACAGCGTACACCATCCGGCGCGGCTTGTCACAAACATTCAACAAGACGAACACACTAAACTTAACGCGCTGAATATTCAGAATAATAAACATCGGGGGCGGCCAAAATGTCTAAGCAAAAACGGTATCGCGAGGATATACCAACGGATGCGCCCATCTGGGCGCAAAGGATAAATCGACGCCTCATTGATGTAGACATGACGCAAGAGGAATTAGCGGCTAATAGCGGAGTTTCCAAAGCGACGATTACCGGCTGGATTAAAGGCGATAAGACCGGCAGGGTGACAGAACCTAAAGCGCAAGGGCTGATAGCTGTTGCAAAGGCTCTTGATGTATCGACAGACTATCTACTTGGACTATCAGACCATGAAAATCAAGACGTAATTGATGGCCTGATTAAAAAAGTGCATGAACTGGATGGACTGGACACAAAACATAAATCATTATTGCTTTGGTCGCTGGGTTTTGTTTCCGAACGGTTAAAGCAAACGATGAACGATGAACTAAAAAATAAAGTCGTTTCTTGGCTTGCCGTGCTTTTGCAGTGTTATGCGGGTATGATATATCTACCAGAAAAGTTAAAATTTGACTCGCTAACCCTTGCCACGCTTACGTCGAATCACAGAGAGTCCATACATTGTCTCAATGAACTGGACGCCGCAATATCAGAAGAAATATACAAGCGTCATATGTAGGCAAAAAGAAAGAGGGGGCCGTCGATGGCAAGCGTAACTAAGCGCGGGGACAGCTACCGCATAGCCGTGTCCAATGGATACCGCACGGACGGCAAGAAGATTGTCCACACAAAGACATGGACGCCGCTACCAAATATGACCGCTCGGCAAATCGAAAAAGAGTTAGAGCGCGTCAAGGTTGAATATGAAAACGCCGTCAAGCGCGGTCAGGCCATGAGTGACAATACCACCCTTGCGGCCTTTGCCGACAAGTGGCTTGCCGAACATGTAGACAAACAGTTACAGGAAACAACCGCCGAAAGTTACCGGCATGAATTGAAAACGAAGATATTACCGGCTTTAGGGCATATGCGGCTCGACGCTATACAGCCAATGCACGTCATGGCCTTTATCGACCAAATGGGTGAGGACGGTATACGCATAGACAAAAAGCCCGGCGGATACTCCCACCGAACCGTCAAGTACCAGTATGATATTTTATCAAGCCTCATGCAATCGGCGGTTTATTGGCAAGTGATACAGGCCAACCCCTGCGAACGGGTAAAGCCTCCGGCTCGAAAAGACGCCGGACAGCAAAAGCCTAAACACTTCTCAGACGAACAGACCGGCCTATTTCTATCTCTTATCGGTAACGAACCGCTGAAATATCAGCTTTTGGCATATTTGGGCGTGTACGTTGGCTCCCGGCGTGGTGAGGTATTGGCCCTCAAATGGAGCGACATGGACCTTGACGCCGGGGAAATAAGCATTGAAAAGCAACACGCCTATCTGCCGGGCAAGGGCATATTCACCAAAGACACGAAAACCGGCGGCTCTGTCCGCGCCGTGTCCATCCCGGCCAGTGTGACCGCCCTGTTAAAACAGCACAAAATACAGCAGCTTGAACAGCGGATGAAGATAGGCGACCAATGGGAAGATCACAACCTGATCTTTACAACGTGGTGCGGCCGCCCGATGGCGACGGCTACGCCCCGGCAGTGGATGACCAAGTTTGTCACCCGGCACAACGCCCGGATCGCCGTCGCCGATGACCTTACGCCGAAAGAAAAGACGGCCTTGACGCTGCCGCTGATCTCTTACCACGGACTTAGGCACACAAGCGCGACGCTTCTGATAACCGAAGGTGTAGACATCAAGACGGCCAGCGCACGGCTCGGTCACGCGCAAGTCAGTACCTTCACCGATGTATACAGCCACTTCCTAAAGAGTACAGACCGCGCCGCTGCCGATAAACTGGAAAACCGCATAGAGCAGAGCATGAAAAAAGGACACGCCTGACCGGGCGCGTCCTTTGCTATCTTGCGGTATCTTTTGGCAAGTTTCGGCGGAGTCAGTAACCAAACAGTAACCATTTGCCAAAATCGAGCGGATTAGCAAGAAGAAGAAAAACGCTCAAAGCCTTGCGGCTCTAAGCGTTTCGTTGGTCCGAGTGACAGGAGTTGAACCTGCGGCCTCTTGAACCCCATTCAAGCGCGCTACCAAGCTGCGCCACACCCGGATACTGTCCGAACGTATTATAACACAGCATTTTGCATTTTTCAAGCCCCTGATGAAAACATCTATCACTCCTGTTTGCTTTCCTTTTCTGCATGTCTGTGCTCAAGCCCAGAAACTCCATACAGTCTCTTGCCTTCCACAGGTGCCTCAATGCCGGACTTTCATCCTTTTATGTCTTCAAAAGCCTCTATACTACCGCCTTTTGCTTTGATAATTGCTTCCAGGCGTTCTTTGCACCCGCTTTTTCCGCTGGCTGAAACCATTTTCACCGCCACAGTCTTCGCCTCCGGCAAGAGATTCAACATAGCGTTTACGGCGGGCGGCGGGTTGTCCGCCCATACGGGCGCCAGCAAAATGACACGGTTATATGCCGTCCAGTCAACAGCCGGCGGCTGGATAGGCCATGCCTTGCCGCGTATGGAGGCTACAATCCCGGCGGTATAAGCCTTCAGTTTTCCAGGACGGCGGACGTCCTTTATCTCCGCGATGTCCGCGCCCTCTTTTGTCGCGAGTTCTTGCGCGATGGCTTTGGTGTGCCCGCTGTATGAATAAAATAACACCAGTGTTTTCATATCCCTTCCCCTTTCTACACTCACAAATCGAATTCAGTATACCACAAACTGCCGCCCGCGTCCATAAACAGATACGGGCCGAAACGAAATATATTGACACGAAAGCAACAAAAGTGTATGATTAAGGAAAGCCGCATGGAATTTATTATACCTTTTAGCGACAGTTAACGGCCAGATAGAGTGGTATGAAGGAGGGTATGGAATGGCAAGGATCGCGTCTTTTTTTGCAAAGCCTTTTCGATACACGGTTTGCTTTGCGCTTGTCTTAATACTGTTCACCGTTTATGTTTTCCTTGACGTTTTCTATTTGGAAAAGCTATACGCTGTAATGGAAGAGAGTCCCGTCGATTTTTATGACCTATATTCTATCGAGACAACAAAGCCTAATGAGAATCCTGTCAGTAACAGTGAGGAAAACCCATCGGCAGCGGAACAGGGCGAAGAGATGCCATACATAGAACCCGGCATACGGCTGGCGACGTACGTTGATGATAATATAGAATTGACAATCGAACAGTTCGAGGGGGAAGGCGGTTCTTTCTTCGTCGCCGAAGTCAAGTTGTCAAGCGTGAATTATCTGCGTACCGCGTTGCATAAAGGACAGCTGGGCAAAAATATCACAGCTCCGACATCTGAAATAGCGGAAGATAATAACGCTTTGTTTGCAATCAGCGGCGATTATGCTGGTTATAATGAGCGCGGCGTCATAGCGCGAAACGGCCAGATCCTGCGGGTGGCTCCCCGCGAGGGGCAATACGGGTTGGTCGTGGATATATACGGTGATTTCCTGATGATTCCTGAAATAGAACTGACTGAGGAAAAGCTGAGGGAAGTCAACGCGCTCCACTGTTTCTCCCTTGGTCCTACATTGGTCGTTGACGGCGAAATCAACATCAGCGTATCGAATGTATCGGTTAAAAGGAATCCGCGGACGGCAATCGGGCAAAAAGGGCCGCTGCATTATATCTTTATCGTCACCAACGGCAGAAGCAATGAGATACGCAGCGGGATGCTCTTTCCTGAACTTGCCGAGGAGCTTTTGAAGCGCGGCTGTACAATGGCGTATAATCTGGACGGCGGGGGCACCTCGACCATATGGTACGACGGGGAAGTGATCAACACGCCTTCTACTAACGGAGTGGATTTGAAGGAACGCAATATTAGCGACATAGTGTATATACCAAGGGGATGATACGATGAAAAATCGGCATACATTACTGGCAAAAAACCTTATACCGGCATACGCATATACAGCAATAACCGCGCTTGCGTATCTGTTCAGCAGATTTTATACGGTTTTCACTCATGATGAAACATCGGAAGCCATATCCCTATTGTGGCTGTTTCTTCTGTTCTCCGGCATGGCTTTTTTTGTCCTGGCAGCTATTGTTTTCACCATAGCAAAGCGCCAGCCCCGAAGAATCGCTTTAGCTGTATACAGTTCTGGCGTAGTGACTTTCGCCGCGGGCCTGTTTATAAGAGGGGTATTAGAAATTTTCGGCGCCGACAGAAGCCTGATTCGATATTATGAGATTGCGGGGATTGCCCTGATGGCGATAGGGTTTATCCTGATTGCCGTTTTCAGCCAGCCATACGCGCAAAAAAAGACCATGCAATGGCCTAAATCCGTAAAAATATTGGTCCGGCGCGGGATTCCGGCGGAGACCGCCATAAGAGCCTTGGTCAAATGCGGGGAGATTACGCAAGAAGAAGCGGAAGAGATGATTTGCAGCCGAGGAATTTAGGGAGCAGCGTTACTCACCGGCCCTTTGCATGTTTGGCTTCCCGGATGCGGACAATCAGAATACTGAGCGTCATCAATAAGATGTATCTGATAGGCTTAAAAATCCCTGAGTGCATACCTTTTCCGGCGTGACGGGGATGCATTATCGCGGGGATTTCCGTTATATTGAATTTGTTAAGCGCCATTTGCACAATCATATTCGCATCAGGATAATCCAGGGAGAAATGATTAAAGCGTGCGTAAAATAAAAACGCTTTTCGACTGATCCCCTGCAAACCGGATGTAGGGTCTGTAACGACGACCTTGGAGGTCAGCTTAATCATATAGTCTAAAATCCCAACCGCTATTTTCTTGAGAAAGGAGGTCTTTAAGTCACTTCCTTCTCCCAAAAAGCGCGAACCGATTACAATGTCGGCGTCGGTGGAGGATATTTCCTGATAAATGCGCTCTATATTGATGACGTCATGCTGACCATCCGCGTCCATTTGAATCACAAAGTCGTAATCATGCTCGGCGGCATACTCATAGGCGGTTTTCAACGCGGCGCCATACCCCAGATTATAGATATGTGAAATAACAGGTATACCCTTGCCTTTGCATACCTCGCGAGTGTTATCCTGAGAGCCGTCGTCTATAACAAGAATGTCACAGTAGTGAGAGGCGGCCATCCGTATCTCATCAAGCACAGGGCTGATATTTTCCCCCTCATTATAGGCGGGTATACACACCAAAACCTTATGCACTCAAGGTCCCTCCCCTCTGCCGGCGGAGAGGCTGTTTTGCGTTTCATGCGATAAACGGTCGGCTTTTTCCTTCAATATAGAAAGCGCGATCGTAAGCTCTGCAATCTTCGCTTCAGCTTCTGAAATCTCTACGGAGTGCTTGAAGGCAATCAATATAAGCATGATCGTAGTCGCTACAAATACAATGGAGGGAGAATATTCAATCCCCAGCATTTCAGCCAGCGGGTTTATAATCCCGGGAAACAGTCCCCCTATAAGCGTCAAAGCGGCAAAGATAAACCAAAACACCGACTGGGTTTCGCTCAGCTTGTGTTTGATGAGTCTGTTTATAACACTACCAAACACAAAAATACCAATCAGAATCAAGAAAATCCTAAGCATTAGGCTCATACTCTAACCGCCCCTTTCGCTGAGCATATCATATAGCATTTGAATATTGCCGGGGGAATCGAATTTGATTTGCCCGGCAGCTTCCGATAATCTCCGGCGGAGCTTGCCGTCGCTAATAAGCATTTGCACCGCGTTGCAAATGGACTTTTCCGATAATTCAACAACGATTGCATTTTCACCATCGGTAAGCAAATCGGATACACCCTCGAAATTTGTGGTTATGCAGGGCTTTTTTAGTGTCAGCGCTTCTGTAAGCGTCAACGGGAACCCCTCGAACCGGGAAGGCTGAATGTAAATATCACATTGCGCGATAAACGGGTGCGGATTGGAGCGCTGCCCCAGCAGTATATAGTTACCCTGTAAATCATGCTTAGCAATCAGCTTTTCAAGCCTTGCCCTTTCTGTCCCTTCCCCGATAACATACCATTTTACATTGTCATAGCCTGACTTGACCAGCTCCGCGAACGCCGGGATGGCTATATCATACCCTTTCTGATGATGAAGCCGCCCAACGGTCAATAGTCTGATTCCCTCAAAGCCGTCTTCGAAGCCGCCCCGCTCCGCCGCTTTCGCGCGAATCTCATCCTGTAAGACAATATTGGGAAAGACGATCGTCTTTTCCTTATGCTCTGGGTAGACAGAAGTAAATACCTGCTTTACAGCTTCGGATATGCAGCAAATCGCGTCTATTTTTTGATAGTACGGATGGTCGAGTTTCTTTATATACCCCGCTTTATGGTAATTTACATGGACAAACGCCAATTTTTTTCTTGCCTTCACCTTGCCGGAAACGTAGTATGTAGCGGCGCCCTCTAAAAACGCTATCGCCATGTCATACTCTTCGTCGGGAACGGGTGTTGTTTCCGCGAACAGGAACCAAAGCAGTTTGTCTTGTTTGAACTGCCTGGCTTTTAATTGTGTGATCAAATTGACGATTGCATATGGGATGAATCTGAAGATATAAGCGCTCCGAAATACTTGCCTGAAAGCCCTTCCTGCAATATAGAGCGCTCCCTGTGTCCCTAGTATGGACTTTTGCGACGGATTTTTGTTTAGAATCCTGACTTCCGGCGGTACCTCGGCAAAAAGTTCGCCCCTATTGAGGATGGAGAGCAAGGAGACACTCACCTTTGTATAGTCCAATGATTTTAGCAATGAAATAAGCGCCCTTTCCGCGCCGGCACGACCCATTGTGTTGATTACGAATAAAATCTTTTTCAACTTGTTACCCTAATCACTTTTTTAGCGAATGTCTAACAAACAAACGGGTATAGACATTCATGATTACACGCCTGAAAGGACGCAGCCACCGCCATATGGACGCCAATATATTGTATTGTAGGTTTGTTCGTTCGATTTTCTTCCCTTTCCTGATGATGTAATCGGCTACGGCAATAATATCCTCCCGTTGCAACGGCCCCTCTATTTGAAGCTGGGAGTCCCCCAACGTGTAAATGCCTTTTTCGTTTATTCGGCAAATCCTATGTAAAACATGGATTCCGTTTGCTATCTGATAAAGGACTATGTCATTTTTTTTAAGGTGAAAATCACTGGACGGAATGGAAATGACCGCCTCGTCCCTTCCACCCACAAGAAAAGGGATCATGCTGCCGCCTTTGGGGCATATTCTTAATCCATACCCCTCGCGCATGATCGGTATAATCAGCTTAATCCACTCCGTGGCGGGTATCGTACCGTCATAATTGATAAACTCCATGATAGCAAACCCTCGCCGCTTCTCTGTCAGGCAGGCATCTCAAATGGTAGCAGTCAATGACGCCCGCCAATGATTCAGCAGTATCAATCGCTTTCAAATACAGGTTTTTGTCCCAGGAGGGCAGGAAACACCTAGCCGTAAGCCGCATAAACGCCTCGGGTACCCCAATCTTTCCGATAGCGTTTTCCTTCGCTTGTTCCAAAAATACAACGGCCTTGAGCGGAGCTGCCGTGTTGATGCACTCTCCAGAGGTCCCGCACCATGGGGCGCTGTAAAAATAAGCGGCTCCTTCTTTGTAAAGCAGATACCCCTTGTCGCCGTTTAATACATCAACGCCGGGAAAAGTCTCCCGCCACAAATTTGTATGCGTGGTTTTCCCCGTTCCTGAACCGGCGGAAAAGCAGATCGCGTCGCCGTTCCATCGGATTGTTGAGGAATGGAGGCATATCCCGCCCCTTTGGGCTACGGACATGATGAAAATTCTTCTTAGCGCGGAGTTCACGCATTCAATCAAGAACTCCCGCGCCTGTTCATCCTGTCCGTCGTCATTTTTGCCTATATTAATGGTGAAACAAGACAAATCTTCATTGAACTGAATGTATGTGACAAAATCATCCGCGGACATCAAATAGACATAATCGTCTCCTACGCAATGGACAGAATGCGCCTGTATGCCTTTTTCGTCGGAAGCGGCAAAGGAAGGGAACTGTCCGTTTGCTATTTGTATAGACACATCTTCGCGTTCAGAGTTATCGACGCGAAATTTTGCCATATCTTCCCGTAAAAACCAGTCGGGGAGATCAAGGCTCAATATAATATCCGCGACTTTCACTTTCATCATGTCTTACCCTTACTAAATGGGGGCATGTTTCACCATGCCCCCGTTTATCGCCTTGCCTTAAACTCCCGAACCGGGACCACCGCCGCTGCCATCGCCGGCACCGCCGGCGCCGCCAGAAAAGGCCGCTTGGCCGCTCTTGTCTCCGGTGCCGTCCGCATCGTTTCCGGTGCCTGTGATGTCCACGCAACCTTGAGTATGTGCGTTACCCTTATTACAGTAAGTAAACACATTTTCAAACTGCGCGAATTCCTTGACGTCCATTTGCGGAGACTCGTACGGTTTTTTCGTGTCGCTCATGACCCTTGCCTCCCCAATTTTATTTGTAAACCGCGTTTTCGCGGTATTACACAGTATTTCGTATTTCTGCGAGCCTTTCGTTCCTTTCACGCGCCAATTCACATATGTAATCGGAAACGGTGTCAAAGGAGCCTGTTTCTACATGGAAATACGCGGGGCAATTCGGGCAATTCAAAAAATATTCACATGTAACGCACTTTTGCGGGTGTTTGATGTCCTTAAACAGGGACGGCATCCGGTCCCAGGCTTCCTTAAACCCTTCCTTTAATGGTTCCGTGGCCAATGTGTCAAAGGTCGCGCAGGGCAGCATCCTTCCGTCCCATGAAATCCAATATGCCGATTTCGCCGCCAAGCATGTCAAGACCTCGGGGTACACATCCAGCCCATAATCCCTTTTTTTGGAGTCTCTGATTGCTTCATCCTCGTCATGCGGTGCGTTTTTGTCAGCTTCGTCCTTTTTCTCCTTGTTTTGCCTCCTGAGTTCATTATAATACATTCTATTGCTAATGTCAATATCAATACTCTCTTTTGCTGAAAGCCGGCACTTTTCTGCTTGCGACACCACGCCGGGAACCGGTTTGAACACCATGAAATTGATGGCAAACCGCTTCGTATACCTGTTGGCCGTTTCGCGCATCCTGTCGAGCTGGTCTTTGTTGTCCTTGATGAAAGTTGCTTTTATCTCCAAAAACGTCGGTAAATCTGACAGATACTCCAGCCCTTTGATCGTGCTGTCAAAATGATTGCCGTTTCCGGTAATACTATGATAGGTTTCCCTGTCGGCGCCGTAAAGGGTGACGGAAACCGAAGACGGCGGGTACTTTGAAAATAATCGATGGTATTTTTCATCGACCAGCGACGCGTTAGTATTAATGCCGATGATAAAGCCCATTCGATTAATCTCTGTGTATATCTCGGCAAAATCATCCCTTAAAAGAGGCTCTCCTCCGGTAATCATCAGGTTCAGCGTCCCGTTGTCAATGGCGTCCCTCGCCACGCGCAGCCATTGCCCGGCTGTCAACTCCTGTCTTCCCTGGCTTGCGATGTCAGCGGGCGTCATATGTATATAGCACATCTTGCAGCCGAAATTGCACCTTGGGGTCAACTCAAATGTCCCCCTAAGGGGAACGCGCCTTCTCGCCGCGTGCGCCGCGAATGTGGAATCAGCGCTTTCCCATGCTTCGGCTTTATGTGCCGGCGTTTTCATGACTCAAGGACTCCGCTGTCGTTCATTTGCTTTAGCAAAGCATCCAAATCTTTTTCAGCGGCCTCTTTTTCTATATCATAAGAGGAAACCATAAAGTCAACGATTTCACTATACTCCCTCTCTGTCTCCAAAAACCGCCATATTTCAGCGGAAACGTCATTCAGCGCTATCATGCCCTTGAATTCGATAACCCTCTCCGATACCGGCACTATGATGTTCGTATCGGCGATCGTCCTAAGCAGATATCCTTCTTTGATCTTCATCGGTTCTTTCCTTTCCTGATACTCTTATTGACCACGTTCCCCAATTTGATTTCCTCGTCCAAGAAGGGCAGGATTCCCAGTTTATGCGTTATGAATATACATGTTGGGCCGTTTTCAAGCTCTTTGATGTTTTGAATAATTCTTTGCTCGGTTTGCTCGTCCAGAGCGGAAGTGGCTTCGTCAAAAATCACAACCGGGGCTTTTTTCGCCAGAGCCCTGGCAATCGCAATCCGCTCCGCCTGCCCTTCCGACAAGCCGTGCCCCTTCTCGCCGACAACCGTATCAATACCGTCCGGGAGCGACATCACATAGTCGAAAAGTGTCGCTGACTTCAGTATAGCATAAATTTCCTCATCTGTCAAAGACGGGTTCCCCAGAAGCAGGTTGCTTCTGATAGAACCGCTGAACAGCGTGTTGCCCTGCGGTACATAGGAAATATAATCCCTGATTCCTGGGGCGGCCAGACTTTCAGTAGGATTGCCATGCTCGTCGGTATAATAAAACGTAACGGTTCCGCTTTGTGCGTCTACATAGTTCATCATCAGCCTGATAAGCGTTGTTTTGCCGAGGCCGGACGACCCTGTTATCGCGACAAGAGAACCGGGTTTTATATCAAGGTTCAGCCCCTTGAATACTTCATTGGTATGATAGGAATAATCGATGTCCTGAAAACGTATGCCCATTGACACGGCGCCGATTTCTATAGCTTCGTAGTCTTCAACCGGCAGTGTGTCTATTTCGACGATTCTCGCGGCCGACGCGAATATGGAGGAGATGGTCGGCACTGTTTTGGCAAGCCCTAAAACCGGGCTCTGCACCCTGCCCACTAAACTGAGAAAGATCGTCAGGGTGCCGAAGGACATCATGTTCAACGATATTTTAATAATCCCCCAAACGAGCGCCGCTAAGTAACCGATGGAATACGTAAAGCCGATGATGGAACCCATGACGATGCTCAATCTGTTTCTTTTGACAACCAATTTCATTCTCTCGCGGTATAGCGAATATAAACGCCCGGACATCCGGTCCTCAGAGGTGAAAGATTTGACGACCGTGATGTTCGCGATATTCTCCTGCATATGGGACCTATAGTTCGCCTCGCTTTCCTGTATCCTCGTTTGGTAGGACTTTAACCTTTTGCCGCTATACATGCTCAACGCCACGGCGATTGGCCCAAGGGCAAAGGCGAACAGCGCGAGGGACGGGTCAAAATACATCAGCGTCACAAAGGACGCGGCAAAGCTCACGATCAGGATGACAACCGATGATAAAACATTAATGATTCCCGAAGCTAAGGAATGGATGTCGCTCGTCAGCCGCACCATTAAGTCCCCGCTGTGATACGCGGTGACATTCCTCCATTTTGCCCTAATAATAGTGTCAAACATCCTTCTGCGGATATAAAACTCGAATTTTTCACTTAGGTAGACAGACATAAAAGACGCCGTCATGCTTATGCCTATATCCAGCAAAATGATCAAAACATAGAGAATGATATTGCGAAGGATCTCCGGCTGGCTTCTTAAAATGTCTGGAATCTGACTCATGACCCAGCCGATACCTGCTCCCGCCGCTTCCGGTATGTAGCCTGCTAGGGAGGAGGCGGTATCTATCAGGTTTTTCGTCAGGATTGTCAAATAGATATTGGCAAAAATAACGACCGAGTTCAGCGCGATGATGAGCAAAAGCCGTGGCAAAAAAGGAATGGTCTGCCTCCATATCCATGCCGCCGTAGTTTTGTTGATAAATTCCTTGTTTTTCATGTTTGCCCCCCTCGCCCAAACGCTTTATGGATCAGCGCAAACAGATAGTCGGAATAGGCGTGTATAAACGCGGCGGGTCGAAGCAGCACATTTTTCCGGCAGTACGGATACTTTATCAGCAAGTCCCGGCTTACGGCACGTAAGTAACGCAACAGCATACGTACGGCGCCTGTGGCGGGCAGCGACGTATAATACCGGTTCGTTCCTGTCTTTGCGTCGGAGACGGAGAAGACGCCGCGGGCAAATTCTTTTTCCCTGTCTGCCTCCATGATTGGTATCCCCTTGACCAGTTCGGCGGGAAGCCCGAATTCAACAACCAGCAGAGACGCGATCCCGGACAGTAAATCACCCAAGCCGCAAGCGGATATTAGATCGTAATCAACTTTCCAATCCTCGTCTTGAACACCCTTAAACAGCATCGCCATGTCACACAGGTTGCGCAAAGTTATCCGGTCGTGTATGAGATGCTTCAAAATATGCTCGAAGCTCTCGTCTATATAGTTTCGCCCGTTAAGGACCGGAATGTCAAAGCCATTGATGTTTATGATTTGAAACTCAGCGCCGGTAAAATCGACGGCTTTGACGAGCTTGTCATAATGCTTGATCCCAATCGGAGTAAACGGCAGACGGTGCAGCTCTATCAAATACTTGCTGTGTAAAAACTCAATATGATGGATAGCAACCTCTTTTTGGGCTTTATACCCCATTTCCTCAAGGCAAAGCGCCGCCTCATAATACCGGTCGCTCACCAGAATGTCTATATCGCCCATGAGGCGCAGCTCCGGTATGGGATACAGGCGGCTGACGGAAATCCCCTTCAAGACAACCGGTTTTGCGCCGTTTTGCTTCAGCGCCTCAATCACGCGCATAAGTTCCCTTTGCATACTGTAATACCGCAGGACGTCTTCCACCATTCTATCCCGCCAGCGCTGTTTCAACTCTTCCGGGATCACTATGCCAGACCGATAAGCCCCTTCGTACGCAAAGCCCTGTACACCGTGTGAAACGGAAAGGTCATACAGCTCCGCCCATTCCTGTTCTGAGAGTCCGGGGAAGGCCGTTTTCGCGTCAAATCCCAATAAATGTGAGCGCAGAAGCAATATCAAATGCTCTATCTTTTCATCCATATGGGTTTCCTCTCCGCTTTTACTGTTGATATGTGTCAAATACAGTAAAGCAACGCGATACGCCATTTCGGTACGCTTTATTACACAGTATACCGTATAATACAGATTTTTGCAAGAGATGGTTTCTCTATGTCGAGTCTATAATTATGAAAACCCGCGTCAGTTTTCTCGTATTTTCATTTTTTCTGCCATTGACATTATATGATATAATAAATGAGTAGAGCAACCCGGCAACGCCTGCGGGGAATCGTTGGAGGTAATGAAATGAAGAAAAAACTGCTCATTTTCGGAGGGCTTACCCTTGTGTTGCTGATTGCCGGGTTTATCGGAATAACAAACGGGCTGTCCGACGGCGCCAAAGTGACGCTCCATGGCATTGACCTTGCGAACATCGCTGACGGAGACTATACTGGTATTTATGAGTTCAAGCGGTGGTCAAATACAGTATCCGTGCAGGTTAAAGACCATGCAATAACGGAAATTGAAATCGTGAAAGATGTGTTTGCTTCGCAGATAACAAACTGCTCCGGCGAAGTGTTCCGGCGCGTGATAGAAGCGCAAAATACAACGGTTGACGCCGTTTCCGGCGCGACCGTTACCTCGAAAGCGTATTTGAAAGCCATTGAGAACGCTTTGAATCCATAGTAAATTGCAAGGGATATAAAAGATTGTCGTCAAGGGTTAATCGGTTAAGCAGAAATATTATTTTATCAGAGGTGCGGAAATGCTCCCGTTGCTTGGAATTGACACATGGAAAGAAAAATCCTTGTCGGATTTTGCAGCAGAAATATTACATATAAGGCCTAAGCCGCTTATACTGATTGATGGGGACGGCGGCTCAGGTAAAACTACATTAGCAAAACGGCTTGCTGAAATCCTGAATGCAAATCTGGTTTCTTCAGACGATATTTGTTGGTGCGCAGACCCTATACATTGGGATGACGAAATGCTTACTTGCGTTGTTCGCCCTTGGCTTGACGGAAAAAATGTCGCTCACAGGCCGACGGGTTGGGTTAAAGAAAACCGGCCCGGATTTATTGCGGTCGATGCAAAAAAGGCACTTATTATCGAAGGTATGGGGGCTTGCAGAAAAACACTGCGAAAAGTTGCGGCATATTCTATTTGGGTAGATACAGAGCCGGATATTGCAAGAACAAGAGTAATTGAACGTGACCTTGCCGCCGGGGAAAATGGCGGGACGCTTGAATCTGTAACAGAAGTTACAGACTGGTGGGATTCTTTGGTTCATCCTTTTCTCTTGGAGGAAGAACCGTGGAAATATGTAGATACAATAGTCAGCGGCTCTCAGTCCGATTTATTTTCCGATAATCCGATAATCAATTTTACTTGAGGTGAAATGCCATGCCATATAATGAAATCATCCGCAAACGAAAATCCGTAAGAAAATATGACCTGGCCAAGCTGGACGCCACGGGCTTTGAAAGGGTACAGGAGCAAATTGGCAAGATTACGCCGCTTTATCCTGATATCCGCTATTGCATTGAAATCGCGGACAAAACAAAATGGTCTGTTGCGGGAATAAAGGCTCCTCATTATCTGCTGTTTAGCAGTGAGGACAAAGAAGGTTCTGACGAAAATATTGGTTTCATCGGACAGCAGATGGACTTGTTTTTTTCTGAATCGGGACTTGGCAGTTGCTGGCTCGGAATGTCAAAACCCGCAGAAGGCGGCCGTCCGGGCGGGGAAGAAACCTGCGCTCTGCCCTTTGTAATCTGCATGGCATTCGGCAAACCCGCCGAACCTTTGCACCGTGACGTTTCAGAGTTTAAGCGAAAATCCCTGTCCGACATCAGCGAGGGTGCAGACGAACGATTGGAAGCGGCCCGGCTTGCGCCCAGCGGTGTGAACGCGCAGGGCTGGTATTTTATCGCCGGCGACGGCAAAATTCACTGCTACCGCAAGAAACCCGGCGGCCTGCTTGGCCTTATAGCGGGCAAGCTGGGTTCTATCGACATGGGGATTGCCCTTTGCCATATCGCAAAAGAAAGCGATAACTTCCGTTTCGCGAAAGAAGCAGATGTACCGGTTCGGAAAGGCTATATTTACGAGGGTACGGTAATATAAAGATAAGGAGTGTTGGTATGAATTTCAAAATGACCCACAGCAACATCAACGTGTCAAACCTTACGGAGAGCATCGCTTTTTACCGTAAAGCGCTGGGCTTAGAGGAAGTCCGCCGGATCAACGGCGACGGATTCACCATCGTGTACCTTGGAGACGGGCAGGGCAGCCATCTGCTGGAGCTTACCGAGCTTGCCGATCACCCGCACAAATATGACCTCGGTGAAAACGAGATCCACCTCGCCTTTGAAACCGAGGATTTTGACGGCGCCCTTGCCCTCCATAGAGAGATGGGCTGCGTCTGCTTTGAAAACCCTCAGATGGGTATCTATTTCGTTGAAGACCCTGACGGCTATTGGCTTGAAGTCCTGCCCCAAAAGGCATGACCCTTATAGTATCTCTTCGCTTTTCCAACCTTATCCACCGCGACCCCGCTTTTCTGAAAGATGCCGGTTTCCCGCTTTACATTTACCCTCCCAGCCTGTATAATAAGCGTGACAATCCAAGCAAGAAGGATACGGGAAGGGAGCGATTTAGTTATGGCAAAGCTCAAGGTGGGAATCATAGGCTGCGGCGGCATCGCCACCCAAAAGCATCTCCCCTCGATGCAGCAGACGGAGCTGGCAGACGCCGTTGCGTTCTGCGATATTGTTCTGGAGAAGGCGGAGAGCGCAGCCAAAACGTTCGGGGAGCCAAACAGTAAGGTTTTTAAGGATTACCGCGATTTGCTAAAGCTCGATTTGGACGCGGTGTACGTCTGCACACCCAACCGCAGCCACAGCGAAATCGCCGTCGCAGCGCTGGAGTCTAAAAAGCATGTCATGTGCGAGAAACCGATGGCCATCAATTACGCCGAAGCGCTGAAGATGGCGGAGGCCGCCAAGCGCAACGGCAAGCTGCTCACTATCGGTTACCAAAACCGCTACCGCAGCGATACGCAGTTCCTCAAAAAAGAATGCGCCGCCGGTGTGCTGGGTGAGATTTACTACGCCAAGGCCCGGTCGATCCGCCGCCGCGCTGTGCCGACATGGGGCGTTTTTCTCAACGAGTACGAGCAGGGCGGCGGGCCGCTGATTGACGTCGGCACCCACTCCCTCGATTTGGCGCTGTGGATGATGGACAACTATACGCCCAAGTCGGTCACCGGCGTGGCCTTCCATAAGCTCAACGACCAGACCGAACCGGCCAACGCTTGGGGGGCGTGGGATCCCAAGCAGTTTACCGTTGAGGACAGCGCGTTCGGCTTCATCATCATGGAAAACGGCGCGGCCATCCAGCTTGAAACGAGCTGGGCGCTGAACAGCCTGGAGATCGGCGAGCCGCTCACCCTGCTCTGCGGTACCAAGGGGGGCGCGGATATGTTCGACGGCTTGCGTATCAACGGCGTGAAGCATGACCGTCAGTATGAGTTCAGGCCTGATTTCGGCGCGAAGGGTGTGGACTTCTATGACGGAGATACAGCCAGCCCGCAGTTCCGTGAGCAGCTCGCTTTCCTCGGCGCAGTACGGGGCGAGAATGAGCTGGTGGTGCTGCCGGAGCAGGCGATGGCTGTCACCCGCATCCTCGACGCGGTATATGAATCCGCCAGAATAGGCAAACAGGTGGTGTTTTAATGCTTATCAAGAGCTTTGCTATTCAATTATACTCTATACGCGATGAGACGGAGAGTATGGGTTTTCCCGTGGTTTTGCAAAAGCTGTCCGACATTGGGTACAGCGGCGTGGAGTTTGCCGGTTACGGCGGGCTTGGCGAGATGGAGATGCGTTTTTTGCTGCAAAAGACGGGCCTCAAGCCCACCGGGGCGCACATCGGGCTGGAACGGCTGGAAACAGCGTTTGACGAGGAAATCGCGTATCATAAGGCGCTGGGGACGAAGTTTATCGTCGTGCCCGCCGCGCCGTTTGATAACGCGGAAGAGGTCAAGCAGACCGCCGCGCGCCTGAACACGCTGGCCAAGAAGGTCAAGAACGCGGGCTTTCGCTTCGCGTTCCATAACCACGCCATTGAGTTTGAGCGCGACGGCAGTCAATACCGCATAGAGGATATGATGGAGCTCGCGCCGGAAGTGGACTTGCAGCTAGACCTTTTCTGGGCGTCCCGCAAGGATTGCGACTGCGCCGCGTTTATCCAAAAACACGCGCCCCGCGTCACATCGCTGCACATCAAGCAGATGGATGACAAAGGCGGCGGCGTCGATTTAGGCGACGGCGTGCTGGACTTCCAAAAATTGATCCAAACCGGTCTGGATAACGGCATTGATACATTTATCCATGAGCAGGAGGAGTTTTCCGGCGACCCGTTTGAGAGCCTTACAAACGGCGTTAAGCACATTATGAGCCTGCGCAAGGAATAAGGAGGATTACCATGAAACTAGGCGTATTCACCGTAGCGCTGGGCGACCGCGGCGCGGAAGAGGCGTTCCGATGGCTGAGCGAGCGCGGCGTACAGGCTGTAGAGATCGGCTGCGGCGGCTATCCTGGCCGGGCGCACTGCAATCCTGAGGAACTGCTGTCCGACCCTGCCAAACTGGACGCGTTTGTTGCCCTTTTGACAAAATATAACCTGCAAATCAGTGCTCTAAGCTGCCACTCCAATCACGTACACCCGCAGAAAGAGGTGCGCGACACCGCCGAGAAAGACTTTACCCTCGCCCTGCGCCTCGCGCAAAAGCTGGGTGTGGATACCGTCATCACTTTCTCCGGCTGTCCCGGCGACCACGACGGCGCCAAGCTGCCCAATTGGGTCACTTGCGCGTGGCCGTTTGACTTCGGCGAGGTATTGAAATACCAGTGGGAAGAGGTCCTGATCCCATTTTGGAAAAAAACTGTCGCGGAAGCCGCACGGTATGGCGTGACCAAGATTGCTCTGGAGCCGCACCCGGGCTTCTGCGTTTACAACGCCGATACCCTTTTGCGCCTGCGCGAAGCCGTCGGGCCGGCCATCGGGGCCAACTTCGACCCCAGCCATCTCTTTTGGCAGGGATGCGACCCGGTACAGGCCATCATGGCGCTCAAAGGCGCGATCTTTCATTTCCACGCCAAAGACACCAACATCAATACATACAAAACCGCCGTCAACGGCGTGCTCGACACCGGGAGCCTGCTGGGGCTGGAAAACCGTTCGTGGCTCTTCCGAACCGTCGGTTATGGCCACAACGCAGTGGTGTGGGGCGACATCTTCACCGCCCTGCGCCTCGCCGGATACGACGGCGCGATCAGCATTGAGCATGAAGACGCGTTTATGTCGATCGAAGAGGGCTTGGAGAAAGGGATACGGTTCCTCAAAGAGACGCTTTTCTTCGAATCCCCGGCTACGGCTTGGTGGGCATAAGGTAAAGCGGCGTAAAAATAATTTTGAACCTCCTATTGCGTTATGAACAGTAGTGTGCTATACTACTGTCTATAAGACAATAGGAGGTTGCGCTATGTACAAGACGAAGTTTATCAAAAAATTACGGAAAGCGTTGCGCTGGATATTTTCCGAGGAAGAAATCGCCGATATACTGTCGGATTACGAGGGCTTTTTTGCGTCCGGGGACAGCGAAGGCAAGAACGAGGCGCAAATATGCGCCGAACTGGGCAGTCCGGCAGTGGTCGCGCAAGAGTTGGCTGAAACGATGGGGAGAAAGAAGCGTATCACAACAAGAATTAAGCTGCGGATACTGTTAGCCGCAGTATTCGTCGTTGCCGTTATTCCCATAAATATTACATACTATGAGGGGAACAGTTTTAGATTCAGCATTGCTTTTATCACGGTTTTTACAGTCTTTCTGTGGTTCATACTCGGCGGGACGGTCGGAAAAACACCTTCTACGTTACGGATTCTTGGTAAAAATGGAAACTGGCTCCTGATGGCGGGGCATGTTCTGATATTTGCGTTTGCCTTGGTATGCTTTCTATGGGCAATAAACGCCGATTTTGTTATTAGTGATTCTACTATGAAACATATGGATATTTTCATGCGCATTTGGGTGGCGTCTATTGCCGCTGTGCTTTGCATAGCGGTCTTCGCGGTGTTCGGGTTTTACCGTTTGACCCCGTATTTCTTCACACTAATAATCCATGCTGTAGGCGCCGTGGTGTTTCTGTATGCAATACTTTGGATATTTAAGCGTCTTGAAGATGCCGCCGGGTTCATTCCGGTTATGATGAAAGCGCTGATGATTTATGGCTATGCGGCACTCTTAATGGGGCTGTCCGCGCTGTGCATCTATTTCATCCAAAAGAGGAGGGCGGAATGATGGAGGCTCAGATCAAGAAGGGCATTTTGGAGATGTGCGTCCTGTTTGCCATCCGCGATAAGGAGATGTATGGCTACGATGTAATGAAGGCCATGCGGCGTTGGTTCCCCGAGGTCAATGAGAGCACCTTTTACGCCATCCTCCGCAGGCTTCACGCGGACGGGAGCGCCTCCATCACGCTTAGCGGGGAGTCAAACGGCCCGACACGGAAATACTATGCCATAACCGACGCGGGGCGCGAGGGTTTGGCCGGCAGTATAGAAAGCTGGAAGCGTATTCGCACCGTCGTGGAAGAAATGGGGATATGACCCATTATCTTTTCTCCTTCGCCATACAATAGATATTCCCGCATTCGTCGCGCGTCAAAACAAAGGCGTCCTTGACCGATTGCAAGCCGCGCGCCGACAGCTCATTGAGCAGCCACTGCTCGTTGAGTCCGAGCTTTTGGAGCTTTTTCTTCATAATTTTGCCGTCTGAGATCAAAACCTGCGGCATACCCGGCTCCTGCACCTGCACCGACGCGTTCGTCGGGGTCATCGCCTTGTGGGCCTCATAGGGGATAACGCTCAGCAGCCCGTTGCTCTCTATGATGGCGTACCGGAGCTGTGATATATCCGTATACCCTTGCAGCCGCAGCATTTCAAATAATTCCGCCAGTGTGAGGCGGTTGCGGCGCATAGCGCGCTCGTCGATCTTCCCCTCTTCCACCACGATGACCTCTTTGCCCTCGAAGACGCGCCATAGTAAGTGCGACTTCAAAAACCCAAAGGAGAGCGCGAGGTTGAACGCCAGCAGCATTAGAATCGGCACGATGCCGTTGATCAGCGGCTGATCGGGGTCTTGAAGCGGGATGGTCGCCATTTCCGAGACAAGGATGGTGACCACCAGTTCGCTGGGCTGCATGTCGCCGACCTGCCGCTTGCCCATCAGGCGCATGGTGATGATGACGATGATGTAGATCATTACGGTATACCCGACGGAACGCCAAAGCATGAATAACCGCCCCCTTTCGGCATATTGTGCGCCGGATAGGGGGCGGTTTATACAGCGCACTCTTAGGCGGAGTGCGCATATGATAGAAATATGACGATAGACCTAAGAAAATCATATAGGGAACGGTGTTATGCTGATAGGATATATGCACTACAGAAAAAAGCCTTTCGGCCTGAACAGGGCCTATGCTTTTGCCGCCGCGGCCAAGGCCGAGGGTGCGGAGCTGCTGTATTTTTCTCCCGGCGCAATAGACCGGGACAGGATAAACGGCTATATGTACAAAAACGGCGAATGGGCGCTAACATCCAGCCATTACCCTGACGTAATCTACAATACGGCAGGGTTTACGAGGGAAAAGCAACTTGAAGCTGTAGAAAAATTGCAGCAATCAGTCCCTTTCACAAGCTATTCCATCGGGGACAAAGAGACAGTCTATAACAACCTGATGAAATACAAAACATTTTCCCAATATCTTGTGCCGTCTGAGACGGTCGCGTCCAAAAAGCATTTCTTCAGGCTTTTGGATCAGTATTCGGATATTGTCGTCAAGCCGTCTTCAGGGCGTCAGGGCATCAATGTCTGTCGTGTCAGGAAGGAAGACGGGACACCGGATGCGGTTCTGCGTCTTATAGCGGAGGAAAAATGTATCGTCCAGCCTTATATCAACTGCCGGACAAAGTCCGGGGAGCCGTATGATTTTAGGCTGCATGTGCAAAAAGGCCGCGGGGGCAAATGGACAGCCCCCTGCATCTACCCCAGAATCTCCCCGGACGGAGGGATTGTATGCAATCTCAGCCGGGGCGGATATACGCGCGACATCATACCTTTTTTGCAACGCGAATTCGGCGCGGAGTATTACAGCGTCCATAAATATCTTGAGGTGTTTTCTCTTCAGCTGGCCGGGCATTTGGATGAGATCCAAAAAGATCTGTACGGTGAGGAGCTGGATGAGCTTGGGATAGACGCGGGGTTGGACAAGCAGCTATATGTCTATGAGGTGAATTGGAGGCCGGGGCATCCGCCGTCCGGCAATATCAATTTAAGCATCGTCAGGAACACGGTCCGTTACGCGATTTTCCTGGCGGGAAAAGAAGGGATTATGAATGAAAAGCATAGTGTTTCTAGGTTCCCATAAATCAGGCTCAAGTTATGAGGCAATCCGGGCCGCCGATAACATGGGATACTATACCATTCTACTGACGGATAGGCCGTCCTATATAGACAAGAGGCTGGACTTCCCCCACGCGCATTCGGTGAGGCTTTGCAACTTAGACGACTTGGATGAAATCAGGGGCGCCCTTGAACGCCTTGCCATGGAGCATTTTGAGATTCGCGCGATCGTGAGCTTTGTTGACCCGCATTGCCGCACCGCCGCGCTCCTTTCGCATGAAAAGGGCTTGAAACACTTTTCTATATCAGCGATCACGGCGATGCTGGATAAAGCACAGTCAAGGGCGCTTTTAGCAGGATCGCCGTATTCACCATTTTACCGTGTCACGGACGACGCGGCAAACAACGCTAAAGCGCCAAGAGAAATGCCCCTGGTGCTGAAAGCCCCTGTTTCGACCGGCTCAAAGGACGTCTATCTGGCGTGGACGGCCCTAGAATACCAAAAAGCGCTTGACAATTTGCGTGAGCAGTACCCGGACGCTCCCATCCTCGTAGAAAGATTCGTAAACGGCCCGCAGTATTTAGTGGAGACGCTTACGATCGACGGGAAGGTACATATCATCGCCATGATCGAACAGGAAATCTCTTTTTCTGGACGGTTTATCGTTACGGGCTATAAAATCATCACCCGTACAGCCGGCGGCTGTTACCGTTCCCTAAAAGAGGCGGCTGAGTCTATCATACAGCTCCACGGTATGCGCGACGGCCCCTGCCATCTTGAGTTGAGGCGGTTTCACAACGGTTGGAAGCTAATCGAGGCAAACCCCAGGATTTCCGGCGGGGCCATGAATCTATTTATCGAAACGGCTTATGGGCTCAACTTTGCAAAAGAGACATTGCAATTCGCGCTGGGACTCGAACCGGATCTCGAATGCAAGCATAAAAAGGAAGCCTATCTTCAATATATCGTAGTCCCAAGGAAGGGTACATTGATCAAGGTCACCGGGAAGAGCGCAGCGCAAAAAAGCCCGGGGGTCGAGCAGGTGTTTGTGAAGTCCAAAAAAGGGAGCCTCCTCGTCCCGCCCGTTTCCATGGGGCACAGATACGCCTATGTAATCGCCACAGGCGCGTCCGGGGAGGAGGCCAAACAGAACGCGAAAGCGGGAGCGGCCAAAATCAAGTTCCATCTGCGAGCGGACGGGGAAGCGACCGCGGGCGTCAAAGGGTTGGACGCGTTTATGAGCAACGCGGTTTATGAGTAACTCCTGATAGACACCACGGATGTGCTGTGATACAATAGAAGAGCCGAACAACCCGGCAACGCCTAGCGTACGCTAGGCGTGTGGTGGAAAGGAACAAAGGTGATTGATATGGACAACAAAGACATCCTGCGTTATGTGGACCATACCCTTCTGTCGGCCAACGCGACGGCGGACGACATATGGCGCGTCTGCGGTGAAGCCGTCCGGTACGGCATGGCGTCGGCCTGTATCCCACCTACGTATGTCAAACCGGCCAAAGAGCGCTATCCGTCGCTGAATGTTTGCACCGTGATCGGGTTCCCGCTCGGGTATCCGCCGACGGAAGCGAAGATCGCCGAGGCCGGCCGCGCGCTGGAAGACGGCTGCGATGAAATTGACATGGTAATCAACATACTCTGGGCAGTCGACGGCGAATTTGATAAAATCACGGATGAAATCGCGGCCATCAAAAAACTGGTTGGCAGCAAAATCCTGAAAGTTATCATTGAAACCTGTTATCTTACCGAGAATATGAAAATCGCGCTGTGCCGGTGCATTACCGAAGCCGGCGCGGATTTTATCAAAACCTCGACGGGGTTTGGCACGGCGGGCGCGGTGCTGGAAGATATCGAGCTATTCAAAAAACATATCGGCCCGGGGGTCAAGATCAAAGCCGCCGGCGGTATACGAACGAAAAAGGACCTGGAGGCCTTTATCGCCGCGGGGTGCAGCCGGATCGGCACAAGCGGCGCGCTCAAAGCGTTGGTGGGCGAAACCGCCGAAGGATACTAGAATGTAATTGACAAGGGAAGCAAAAAGATGTATAATGCAACACGGTTAGACAAATAATAGGAGGGTATACAAATGAAAAAAACCAATCTCTTAGCAATCCTTGTAGCGGCACTGTTTGCGGCCTGTTTGCTTGCCGGCTGCGCCAGTGGCGGCGATGACAATCCCGACAGCGGTTCCTCAGGTGATGCGTTCGAGCTGGCCCTAATCACCGACATAGGGACCATCGACGACAAATCGTTCAACCAAGGCTCCTGGGAAGGCTTGAAAAAGTATGCCGATGAGTTCAACAAAACGCACAAATACTATCAGCCGGCAGCCAAAGACAATACCGCTTACCTAGACGCCATCGACCTCGCCGTTAAAGGCGGCGCGAAAGTGATCGTTACTCCGGGCTTTTTGTTTGAGGTGCCGATTTATCTCGCGCAGGATATGTATCCCGATGTGAAGTTCATCCTTCTCGACGGCAGCCCCAATGACGGGGACTGGGATAACGGCCCGGATTTCAAAACGGGCGCTAACACCGTCGGCGTTACATACGCGGAGCAAGAAGCCGGCTTTTTGGCCGGGTACGCGGCTGTCATTGACGGTTACCGCAATTTGGGCTTCATGGGCGGGATGGCGGTTCCAGCGGTTAAGAAATTCGGATACGGCTTCATTCAGGGCGCCGAGTACGCCGGAGCGGAGCTTGGCTTGGGAGCCGGCGACATTGCCATCCGTTACCACTACACCGGCGACTTTATCGCCACCCCGGAAATCGAAACAATGTCCAGCGCGTGGTACAATGACGGCGTGGAAGTGATCTTCGCGTGCGGCGGCGCGGTCGGCAACTCTGTCATGGCGGCGGCGGAAAAAGCCGGCATGAAGGTGATTGGCGTTGACATCGACCAGTCGAGTGAATCGGCGACCGTCATCACAAGCGCGATGAAAGAACTGGCTGTCTCTGTGTATGACTGCCTCAAGGATTACTATGCCGGCAATTTCCCCGGCGGCAAGAATATAACTTTCACAGCGGCCAACTACGGCGTAGGCCTGCCGATGAGCACCAGTAAGTTTGAAACTTTCAAACAGTCCGACTATGACATTGTCTTCGCCAAACTCCAGGACGGAGCGGTTGATATTTGGGGCGATATGAGAAACGGCGCGGATGTGTCCGTCTCCGATATACCGAAATCCATCGTTATCGTTAACGAAATCGCTTAGAGCAAAGCAGCCATACAGCGCGGGAAGTAGTTTCCCGCGCTGTTTTTCAAAAGAGAGGGGGACAGGCTGTTGGACTATATCATTGAAATGAATGGCATCACTAAAAAATTCCCCGGCGTGATCGCCAATGACCATATCACGTTGCAGCTGAAAAAAGGTGAGATCCACGCGCTGCTCGGAGAAAACGGCGCGGGGAAGAGCACGCTGATGAGCGTGCTCTTCGGGCTGTACCAGCCGGAGAGCGGCGTCATCCTAAAGGAAGGGAACGCCGTTAAGATAAACGGCCCCAACGACGCCACGCGGCTTGGCATCGGCATGGTACACCAGCATTTCAAGCTGGTACATAACTTTACCGTGCTGGAAAACATCGTGTTGGGCGTTGAAACGGTCAAACACGGCTTGCTGAGCATGGAGGAAGCCCGGGAGAAAGTGGTGGCCTTGTCGCGGACATATGGCTTGGAGATCGACCCGGACGCGCCGGTCTCCGACATTACCGTCGGGATGCAGCAGCGTACGGAAATCCTTAAGATGCTGTACAGGGAGAATGAAATCCTGATTTTCGACGAACCGACCGCCGTCCTGACGCCGCAAGAGATCGCCGAATTGATGAAGATTATGAAAAACCTGAAGGAGCAGGGCAAGTCGATCCTGTTCATCACCCATAAGCTCAATGAGATTCTGGCTGTGGCGGACCGCTGCACCGTCCTGCGCAAAGGAAAAGGGGTCGGCACCATTGAAGTGGCGGGGGCTACTAAAGAAGGCCTCTCCGAAATGATGGTGGGGCGCAAGGTGAGCTTGGAAATGGCGAAGTCCGATATTGACCCAGGAGCTGTGGTTTTGGATGTGCGGGAGCTGACGGTCAAAAACAAAATAACCGGCAAAAACCTCGTCTGCAATGTATCCTTTTCCGTGCGGGAAGGCGAGATCGTATGTGTCGCCGGTATTGACGGAAACGGGCAAAGCGAGCTGGTATACGCGCTGACCGGCTTGCTCCGTGCTGAAAATGGACAGGTCTTCCTTCGCGGAAAGGACATTACGCGCGCCACCGTCAGGGAACGGGGGAACCGCGGGATGGCGCATATCCCGGAGGACAGGCACAAGCATGGGCTGGTCCTCGACTACAGCATAGCCTATAATATGGTTTTACAGCATTACTTCGAACCGGCTTTCCAACGGCATGGGTTTATCAACTACGGGGCGGTCTATGCCTATGCCGCCGGGCTCATCGAGAAATACGACGTACGGTGCGGCCAGGGCGTAAAAACAGCGGCGCGCTCGATGTCGGGGGGCAATCAGCAGAAGGCCATCATAGCGCGCGAGGCCGAGAGGGAGCATAAGCTGCTGGTCGCCGTACAGCCAACGCGCGGCCTGGACGTTGGCGCGATTGAATATATCCACGAGCGGTTGCTGGAGGAGCGCGGAAAGGGGAAGGGGATTCTGCTCATATCTCTGGAATTGGAAGAAGTGTTCAGCATCAGCGACCGCATACTGGTCATTTACGAGGGGCAAATTGTTGCTGACCTGGACCCCAAATCGGTGACCTATCAGGAACTGGGGCTATATATGGCCGGCTCCAAGAGAAAGGAGGGGGCGTCGTGAATGAAATCAAGCAAAGGGGCCTATGGGGGCTGCTCGGCTTTTCCAGCGCCCTGTCCAGCTTTGCCGCCATCGCGGTCGGGCTTCTGTTCGGCTTCTTCTTATTACTGATCGCCAACGCCACGGACGCGGCCGCCGGCTTCAGGACGCTTATCACCAGCGGTTTTAGCGACCTAAAGAGTATGGGGCAGGTCCTCTATTTCGCTACCCCTATCATCATGACGGGGCTTTCCGTAGGCTTTGCGGGGAAAACCGGGTTATTCAACATCGGCGCGACGGGGCAGTTTACCGTCGGGGCATATTGCGCCGTCTTTGTAGGCGTGCGTTTTTCGTTTTTGCCGGGGCTGACGCTATGCCTGGCCGCCCTGCTGGCCGCTATGCTGGCCGGCGCGATATGGGGTTCAATCCCTGGGCTGCTGAAAGCATGGCTGAACGTCAACGAGGTCATCTCGTGTATTATGATGAACTATATCGGCATGTATCTGGTCAACTATCTGGTAATCCAAACAATATACAACCACCGCCACAATGCGTCGATGAACGTGTTGAGCAACGCAAATGTCCCGAGGCTGGGGCTTGACAGGATATTCCGCGACGGAAATATCGTATCGAGCGCCAACGGCGGGATTTTTATCGCCATTTTAGCGGCCATAGCCATGTATGTCATTTTGGAGAAAACAACGCTGGGCTATGAACTGAAGGCTTGCGGCCTGAACAAAAACGCGGCGCAATACGCCGGTATCAGCGCCAAGCGCGGGATTGTCACGGCCATGGTCATCTCAGGAGCATTAGCGGGGCTTGGCGGGGCGCTGCTTTACCTGAGCGGCGCAGGGAAGAATATAGACGTCGTCGATGTGCTGGCGCAGGAAGGTTTCAATGGCATACCCGTGGCCCTGCTGGCGCTCAACAACCCCATAGGCATCATCTTTTCAGGGCTGTTTATCGGCTATATGACCGTCGGTGGGTTCAATATGCAATTATATAACTTTTCCCCTCAAGTCGTCAACATGATTGTGGCGGTCATCATTTATTTCAGCGCCTTTGCCTTGCTTGTCAAAGGCTTCATCCAAAAGCTCGGGCAAAGGGAGAAGCAAAGCGGAAAGGAGGCCGGAGGAGAATGAGTACCGTATATTTTTTAGTCCAGCAGACGATGTTTTTCTCCATCCCGCTCCTGATCGTGGCTTTGGGCGGCATGTTTTCGGAGCGCGGCGGCGTTGTCAATATAGCGCTGGAAGGCATCATGGTGTTTGGCGCGTTCGCCGGTATCGTTATGATTGACGCCGTGCAGAGCGCGGGGATAGCCATCAACGGACAGCTCCTTCTTCTCCTCGCCATCCTGACCGCCGCCGCAACGGGCGTCCTCGTATCGCTGGCGCACGCTTACGCGTCTATCCACATGAAAGCCGACCAAGTAATCAGCGGCACGGCTATCAACATGCTCGCGCCGGCGTTCGCCATCTTCGTAGGCAGGGTCATCAATACAAGGGGCACGCAGCAGGTACGCTTTGAGGATTGGTTCCACCTAGAGAAGGTTCCCGTCTTAGGCAGCATCCCCGTTTTGGGAGACATGCTTTTCACAAACGCCTATATCACCACATACTTAGGGTTCTTCATTCTCATAGCGGCATGGGCGCTGCTGTACAAGACAAAATTCGGGCTGCGGCTCCGCGCCTGCGGCGACCATCCGCAGGCCGCCGACTCCGCCGGTATCAGCGTTTATAAAATGCGGTACGCCGGCGTCATGCTGTCGGGTGTCTTGGCCGGCATCGGCGGGCTGGTGTTTGTAATCCCCACCTCGCGCGAGTTCAACGCCACCGTATCAGGCTATGGTTTTCTTGCGCTGGCCGTGTTGATATTCGGGCAGTGGAAACCCTTGCGCATCCTTGCGGCAGCTTTCTTCTTTGGGCTTTTGAAGGCGGTTGCCGCCGGATCGTCGGGCCTTCCGCTGCTCAAAGACATCGCTTTGCCAAGTTATTTCTATAAAATGATGCCTTTCATCATGACCTTGATCGTTTTAGCGTTCACATCGAGAAAATCGCAAGCGCCAAGGGCCGCCGGTATCCCCTACGATAAGGGCGTCCGGTGACAGTCATCGCCGCGCCAGAATCTCAGCCGCCCGCACCGCCGTTATGATGGCGTTGGACGGGTCATGGCATTCGGGGTCCGGCAGGCCCGCCTTTTTTCGCTCCTGATTCCAGACCACGCTCAGCACACAGCCGCCGCGCGCGCCCAATATCTGGCAGACAATGTAAAGCGCCGCGCTCTCCATCTCGCTGGCAAGGCAGCGGGCTTTGAGCCATGCCTGCCATTTGCTTTCAAGCTCATAACCGGCGGGCATCCGCGCCGGGTCGTGCTGTCCGTAGAAGGAGTCTTTGCATTGCACGATGCCGGTATGATAAGCAAATCCCGCGTCCCGCGCGGCTGCCGCCAGCGCGTTCGTAACGTCAAGATCGGCGACCGCCGGGAACTCTATCGGCACATACTCGCGGGTCGTCCCCTCCATACGAATCGCGCCCGTCGCGATGACCACGTTGCCGCCGGTGACCTTTGTGTCCATGCCGCCGCATGTCCCGATACGGATGAAGTCGCGGACGCCTGTTTTGTAAAGCTCTTCGACGCATATCGCAGTCGAAGGGCCGCCCATGCCCGTTGACATGACCATGATGGTCTCCCCGCAGGGCAGTTCCCCGAGCCAGGTGGTATACTCCCTGTTCTGCGCGAAAAAGCGCGGATTTTGCAAATGCCGGGCGATCACCTCCACGCGCGCGGGGTCGCCCGGCAGCAGCGCGATTGTCGCGCCATGGCTGCCGTCTATGCCGATATGGGCTTGTTTTTCCATTGTTTATGCCTCCTGACAGGGATATTATAGCACGTCACAGGCAAAATGCCTAGTCACCCCGCCTGCTTCAATTGCCCGGGATTTTGATATTCTTCTGACGGCTTTTACCTATATGAGCGTGTATATAGAGGAGGCTATCTTATCCTCCAATCATGTCCGCAAGATGAACAAACACAGCGTTTTTCGTGCGAATGTTTTGACTTGCTTCGCATGAGCTTAGGCCCAAATATTTTCCATAACCCAAAAGTAAAAACTATCAGGAAACCACGAAAAATAGAGAATAAACACCCTTTCCCCTTGGTTTTTGTAACGCTTTTTGTTTGGAGCATTTGAACTTGAATATTGGTGCCTTTACAGCGCGGACATTGAATCTCTCTAGACATGTTTTGCCCCGTCCTTTCAGTTTAGTCCAATCTGTGATTTTGAAAATAATCTATCATTTTCAAACATTACAGTCGCAGTTCCTCCGAAAATTCCTTTACCATCCCACGAATACATTTTTGACGTGGTACCAAAAAGTGTTGTTTCGGAAAGAAGCGTCCCTGTTTCTCCAATTATTTCCACCACTTGATTGTAAGACATACCACTCTCTAAAGCGTTAAATTTCTCTAAGGTTATTTTGTCAGACGTAGGTTCTACCGCTGGGGTCTCATCGGGCACAGGCTCATCTTTGGACGATAGCTTTTTATTCCCTACTTCCTCATCAATCACACCACGGTAATCAATAGACAACCCGCCAAACTGCGCCTTGCAGATAAAGTAATAATAACCATCCTCTGTAACTTCAAATTCTTTTTCGGCTACATTATCAGGTTTGTCTGATTGAACGATACGGAATGTAAGCGTACCGCTCGTTATAGGTTGTTGATACGCTTTGATATGCCCTTGCTCTAAGTACCCCAACATTTCATCATCTAGGTATACGGTCATGTCGTAAATGTTCATTGCCGTATTTGCCGTGTACTCTACTAAGATATTTATGGATTCTAGTGTCGGGATACTTGGTGACAGGTCTGCTTGAACCGCTAGGGAGGGTGTCACATCATCTGCCCCGTTAAGCTCTGCGTCATCTTGTGTTATAGCGTAGATAATCCCTCCGACAATCCAAACAACCGCTATAGCCCATACCCAACGCTTCTTATACCATGCTGTTCTCCTCTTTGTGTTTGGCTGGTTTTCCATTGAGCAAACCTCCTGTATCTATTTTCGTTTTTTTGTCTTCCGCTAAGCATTATAGCATACCACCGTGGTATATGTCAAGGTGGTATATATTATTCTGATGTACCTTTGTGTACAATAGGGTTAAAGGGGTGGTACAGTGACCTACAAAATCCAGTTCGGTATCCGGCTCGATGAAGAAACCTTAACCGCGATAAAGAAAATCGCGGAAGATGAAAACCGCTCCTTGAACAACTTGATTGAATACTTGATAAAGCAATACATCAAGGAGAAAAAGAAAAAAGATAGCGGCAACCCTTGACGCGCTATCTTACTATATCGTGCAATGCGGTGTGAAATCACTGCATTTTTTATCTGTATATGTTCATAGAAAACACACCCAACACGACAATAGCGTGTCCTGTTCAATATGCAAAAAATTCATCCGTAAAATTTTTCAAAATCCCCCTTGACAGGGGGATATACTTCTGCTAAGATGGATACATCATCAGGCGATGTATCGTGCACACAGCGGTATATCGGCAACGACAAAACGGAAGGAGGGGACGTCTTGTCCATCGCGTCCGACCTGATACGGGGCAACACCGACATGATCATCTTGGCGCACCTGTCAAGGCACGACAGCTACGGGTATGAGATCAACAAGATGATCCAGCAGGCGTCCAACCGCCGCCTGGAGTTGAAGGAGGCCACCCTGTACGGAGCTTTCCGGCGGCTGGAGGAGGCGGGCTGCATCATGTTTTACTGGGGCGACGAGAGTACGGGGGCGCGTCGCCGCTACTACCGCATTACCCCGTCCGGGCGCGTCGCGCTCGAACAAAGCCTGCGGGACTGGGGCGAAGCGAAAGACATCATCGACACGCTGATTCAAAAAGACAATCACACTGATGGAGGGGAAAACCATGACAGAGAAAATTCAAGCACATGTTGACAACCTGCTCAAGGACGCGCCGCGCACCCGCCGCGTCGTAGACCTGCACGAGGAACTGCTTTCCGGCTGCCTGGACAAGTACGCCGACCTGGTGGCGTCCGGCTCAAGCCCGGAGGAGGCGTACGACGCCGTCATCGCGGGCATCGGCGACGTAGACGAGCTGCTCGGCTCGGCGCGTAAAAACGTGATGGATAAAAAGCTGCTCGGGCCGGTGAGCTCGTCGCTGTGGTCGCTGATTGTTTTCGGGTACCTGTTCCTTGGGTTTTTCTTCGAGTTATGGCATCCGGGCTGGCTGATTTTCCTCGTTGGCGCGCTTCTGCAAAACCTGCTTAACGCCGCCTTTCTCCATCCAGACCGGCGCAAAGGCCCGCTGACCGGCGCGCTGTATATCTCCGCCACCATTGTATTTTTGATATTCGGCTTCGCCACGATGCGGTGGACCATCGCCTGCCTTATATTCGCGCTGGCTGTCGCCGTACAGCAGATTACGCGCCTTATCCGGGTTTGGAGGGATGACTGATGAAAAAAACAGTCCTCTCTATCGGCATCGTCATATGGAGCGCACTGGCGCTGCTGATCCTCGTCATCCTGATCGCGGGGTTGTCCGGCGCGAGCGCGCCCGGTTGGGTGCAGAGGCTGCCGGGGTACAGCACAGTATGGAAAGGGGATAATTCCATGGTTAATTTCGGCGGGAGCGTTACCCTGCTGCACGAGGAGAGCTTTTCCCTCAACGGGGTGGAAGAGTTTCAAATCACCACCACATATCAGGTTATCCATGTCACATTTGGGGGCGATACGCTGAGCGTGCGCCATTACGATTATGATACAGCCGACCGGTTTACATCGGACGCGAGCGGCGGGATGCTGATAATCAACACTCCCAGAAGGACGATGGTCAACATACTCGCCTTCAATCTCAACAACTTGCCGCGTCTAGAGATTACGGTGCCGCGTTCATACGCGAAGAAGGTAGCGCTTGTGGCGACTTCCGGCTCCGTCCGCATCGAAGGCGGCGTTGCTTGGGGCGACACGCTCCTGCAAGCCAGCTCGGGCAGTGTCCGGCTGAACGGGGCGTCCTCCTTCGGGACACTGTCAATTAAGACGACTTCCGGTTCGATTAAGGCGGAAGGTTCGGTTTCCTGCGGCGATTTACAGGTGTCGGCCAGCTCGGGCGGCGTCACTCTGGAAGGGGAGGTCAACGGGTCGGCGATAGAAATCGGCACGACCTCCGGGACCATCCGCATAAACAGGGAAATCCGGGGCGACAGCCTTGGCGTCTCCGCCAGTTCGGGCGGCATCCATCTTTCCGAATGCGCTGTCAGCGGGAACCTGAGGCTTAAAACCACCTCCGGCTCCATCCGTACGGGCGGCGTCAGCGCCGGATCGGTTTCGGCGGAGGCCTCCTCCGGGCGTCAGACCATGGGTAATATAAAAGCAGACGGCGCGGTCACCCTGAAAGCGTCCAGCGGCTCGATCAATACGGGGGATATAAGCGCAAGCACGGTTTCCGTGGAAACATCCTCCGGCCGCCAGACCTTGGGCAGCATCGACGCAGAAGGTTTGATTCAGCTGAAAGCATCCAGCGGCTCGGTCAACGCCGACGCTGTACGAAGTCCCGAGCACAGCATCAGGACGGCTTCAGGCAGCATCCGTATCGGGGAGCTGACCGGCACAGGCAATGTCCAGAGCAGTTCGGGAAACATCAGAACGGGGAAGTAATATTTACGGAACACAAAGGCCGCTTTACCATTTGGCGAGGCGGCTTTTGCCTTGCTTAGAGGGGCAAAGTTTCGACTTTTTTCAATCCTTGACTTGACATGACAGGAACATTCTGCTATAATTCGGATTAATACGTTCCGAACAGGAGGCTAAAGCGTATGTCCAGCAACCCAAAAGACGGACGGGGCGACATCGCCAAAGCCTTCACGTTCTTTACCCAGATCGGCATCAATATTACTGTTTGCATAGGGGTCGGGGTTTTCGCGGGCAGATGGCTGGACGGTTTCTTCGGCACCTCGCCATGGTTTTTGCTACTTTTCTCTTTCCTTGGAGCGGGGGCGGCGTTTAAGTCGATAATTGATTTGGGGAAGCGCTGATTCATGAAATGGTCAAAAGCAGCCCGGAAAATGATTCCGGTCATCATCGTCTCCTCTCTGGCTATCATCTGTATAGGGGTTGCGGTTTTCCGCTCTTTTGAAGCGGTCCCGTTCGCGGCCGGCGTATTACTGGCCATGGCGTTCAATATTTTCAAGGTGTATCTGCTTGATCGTACTGTCCAAAAAGCCATTGAAATGACAGACGCCGACGCGGCAAAGAATTACGTACGTTTGCAGTCTCTGCTCCGGCTTTTCCTTACGGGAGCGGTCCTGCTGGCGGCCCACCTCATTCCGTTTACCGACCTGCTGGGCGCTTGCGCCGGTGTCGTGACCTTTCATATCGCGGTGTTTGGCCTGCGGTTCATGAAACTTTATGAAGACGACGAGGAAGGTGTTGAATCTTGAATTTTGATATTCAGAATATAGGATCTTTCAAAATCGGCGGTATTGAGGTTTGGATTACCGAGACTCAGCTGTCCACATGGATCATCATGGGCTTGCTCATCACTTTCGCCTTGGTGATTCGCGTCAAGCTGAACAAGTTTAAGGACGTACCGGGCGGCTTGCAAAATATCGCGGAGATGTTGGTGGAGACCTTTGATAAATTCGTCAAGGACAGCGCCGGAGATAAGCTGATGTTCTTGGGCAATTGGTATTTCATGGTTTTCGCTTTTGTTCTCCTGTCCAATATCAGCGGCCTGTTTTTCCTGCGTCCGCCCACCGCCGACTGGACGATGACATTTGGGTTGGCGCTGGTGTCGTTTATACTGATACAATCGATGGGCATTAGATTCCGCAAAAAGCAGTTTTTTAAGGACCTTATCTCACCGAATTTCATATTTCTGCCGCTCAATATCATCGGCGAATTCGCGCGTCCCATATCGCTTTCTTTCCGCCTGTTCGGCAACATCCTCTCCGGGACGATTCTGCTCTCGATGATATACTCGCTGGCGCCGGTGTTCCTGCGCGTCCTCTTCCCTGCGGCGCTGCACTTTTATTTCGACCTCTTTGCCGGCGTATTGCAGGCCTATGTTTTCACCGTCCTGTCCCTCTCCTTCATAGGCGTGTCGGCGGCGGTCTCGGATTAATGAGCGTATAAACCCATTTATATATGAAAACGGAGGAATCATCCATGGATCCTAACTTGATGGGAACTCTCGCATCTGTCATGTCCGCCAGCGCGATTGGCGCGGCCATTGCCGTCCTTGCGGGATCATTTACCGCTATAGGACAAGGCAACATTGCCTCCAGAGCGATTGAGTCGATTGCGCGCCAGCCCGAAGCCAAAGGCTCCATCTCGACGACCATGTACATCGGTCTCGGCATGGCGGAAACCGGCGGTATCTACGGCTTGGTCATCGCTTTTATGCTGCTGTTTGCCAACCCGCTGGTCAACAGGTTCATCGAGGTTGCCGGACTGGGCGGTTGAGGAAGCGCGAGGAAACCCCACCTTTATTGATAAGAGGTGAATGTATTGTTTAATATCGTGCTTGCCGCCGCGGACGTAGCGGACCAGAGCCGCCTGTTTGGGCTGGACAGACAGACGATTTATCAGATCTGTTTCCAGCTGTTTAACGTCGGCTTGCTGGCGTTTGTCCTTTCCAAAATCCTTTACAATCCCGTCAGGAATTTCATGCGCAAGCGCTCCGACCGTATCCAGGGGGAATTGAGCCATGCCGCGGACGAAGCGACTAGGGCGCATCAGCTGAAGGCCCTGTATGAACAAAAACTTCAGGAAATCGACCGGGAACGGGACGGGATACTGGATGAGGCGCGCAAAAAAGCTGTGGAAAACGGCCGTCAGCTTCTTGCCGAAGCGAAAACGGAGGCGGACGCTATCCGTTCCCGCGCCCAGGAAAACGTGGAAATGGAATGGGAACGCATCCAAGCTCAGATGAAGTTGGCCATACTCGAGGTTTCTGCCGCTATGGCGGAAAAAATGGTGGCGCTTTCTGTCGGCAAGGATGTACAGGAACGCCTCTTTGACGAGACGATGGCCGAGCTGGAGGGGACGTCATGGCAAGGCTGAGCGCGCTCTATGCCACCGCGCTCTTTGATTTGATCGAGGAGGGCGGCGCTGAAAACGAAGCCCTTGAGCAGATTGGCCTTGTGCGCGGGGCGCTCTCGGAAGCGGAATCCAAACGTGTCCTTGTCCATCCGCACATTCATCCTGCGGAGAAGAAAGAGTTTTTCAGCAAGGCTTTCAAAGGGCAGTTGCAGGAGCATTTGATGTCCCTCCTGTACCTGACGATTGACAAGAACCGTGAGGCTTACTTCCTCCCCGCTCTGTCCGAGCTGAAGCTGATGATCGAGAGGAAACAGCGGAAGACCACGGCAAAGGTGACGTCGGCGGAGGAGCTGTCAAAGAAGCGTATCGCGGCGTTGAAAAAACTGTTGGAAGCGAAGTTGAGCAAACAGGTGGAGATCATTACAAAAGTAGACCCGTCCGCGCTCGGTGGTTCGTATATCCAAGTGGATGGCTATTTCATTGACCGGACAGTCAAACGGCGGCTGAAAGACATGACAGCCGATATAAAGGACGGGCGCGGCGGGACGCAGTAACACTGCGAACCGGGCGCTTGACAATGAAAGAGAGGTGCGGCGCGTGACGCTCAGGCCCGACGAAATAAGCTCTGTCATCAAACAACAGATCCAGGCCTATTCTTCCAAGCTGAACATGACTGAAGCGGGAAGCGTCATTCAGGTCGGCGACGGCATCGCCCGCGTATACGGGCTGGACAACGTGATGAGCGGCGAGCTGCTGGAATTCCACGGCGGCGTCCACGGCATCGCGTTCAACCTTGATGAGGACAGCATAGGCGTCGTCCTGTTGGGGACGGACTCCTTAATCAAAGAAGGCGACCCTGTTAAGCGCACCGGGCGTATCGCGGCGGTACCGGTCGGTGACGCCATGCTTGGGCGCGTCGTCAACCCGCTCGGCGAACCGCTTGACGACAAAGGGCCCATTGACGCCAAGGCGTCCCGCCAAATCGAGCGTATCGCGCCGGGCGTCATTGAGCGCGAGGAAGTCAATGTGCCGTTGCAGACGGGCATTAAGGCGATCGACTCGATGGTGCCGATTGGGCGCGGACAGCGCGAATTGATCATCGGTGACCGCCAGACAGGCAAGACGGCCATCTGCATCGATACCATCATCAACCAAAAGGGCGCGGGCGTGTTGTGCGTGTATGTAGCCATCGGGCAGAAAGCATCGACGGTGGCACGTATTGTCCGCACTCTGGAAGACGCCGGCGCGATGGAGTATACCGTCGTCGTCGCGGCCACCGCCTCCGACCCTTCGCCGTTGCAGTATATCGCGCCGTACGCGGGATGCGCGATTGGCGAGGAGTGGATGGAAGCCGGGAAGGATGTATTGTGCGTTTACGACGACCTGTCCAAGCACGCCGTCGCATACCGCGCGCTTTCGCTTCTGCTTCGCCGCCCGCCGGGCCGCGAGGCGTATCCGGGCGACGTTTTCTACCTGCACTCAAGGCTTCTTGAGAGAGCCGCGAAACTCAGCCAAGTCCGGGGCGGCGGATCGCTAACCGCTTTGCCGGTCATTGAGACACAGGCGGGCGATATATCCGCCTATATCCCGACCAACGTCATCTCCATCACCGACGGGCAGATTTACCTTGAGACAGAGCTGTTCAACAACGGTATCCGCCCGGCCATCAACCCGGGGCTTTCGGTATCCCGCGTGGGCGGCTCGGCGCAGATCAAGGCGATGAAGAAAATCGCCGGCCCGTTGCGCGTCGAGCTGGCGCAGTACAGGGAGCTGGCGGCGTTCGCTCAGTTTGGTTCCGATTTGAGCAAGGACACGCTGGACCGCTTACGCCACGGCGAACGCATCGTGGAGGTTCTCAAACAGCCGCAGTATGAGCCTATGCCTGTCGAGAAGCAGGTGCTGCTGCTGTATGTGCTGACGCACAAGTATTTCTCCGCTGTACATGTGGAGCATATGCAAAAAGCCGAGAGCGAGTTTTTCGCGTTTATCACCGACAGATACGGCGATATTCTAAACGAGATCAAGGAGAAAAGGGAAGTATCAGCGGAATTGGAGCAACGGCTAAAGACCGTTGCGGAAGAGTTTTTGCTGAAGTTTTCCTCATCGGCGAAATAAGCGAAGAGAGCGCGACACAAGGGGGGTGTAGCTGTGCCGTCAATGAAAGCGATTAAGCGCAGGATTGTGAGTGTGAGCAGCACACAGCAGATTATGAAGGCGATGAACCTGGTGGCCGCCTCCAAGCTGCAAAAATCTAGGGTGCAGCTGAATGTCATACGCCCGCTGTATGACAACATCAAGGTCGTCATGGATGGCATACAGTCCGGCGAGGACGCGGCGGACAGTGTATACTTCCAGAAACGCGAACCCAAAAACGCCGCCTATCTGATCATCACCGGCGACCGCGGTTTGTGCGGCGGATACAACCTCAATATATCAAAAGAAGCCATAGCGCATATCAACTCCCATCCCGCCCATGAGAAAATCATTATCGTAGGCGCGAAAGGGCGGGATTATTTCAAGCGCCGCGGAAAGAATGTTGTGAAGTTCTATCCCTGCGTGGCGGACGCGGTGACATATGAAGACGCGGAACGGATCGGCAGGCGGCTGATAAAGATGTATATATCCGGTGAAGTAGATGAGGTCTATATCGCGTACACGCAATTTGAGACTATTTTATCGCAGACGCCGAGTGTCATCAAGGTATTGCCGCTTGGTACAGAACCAGACGCCGAGACCAATCATCAGGCGATGAAGTATGAGCCGGATGTGCAAACATTTATGGATTACGCCGTGCCGATGTACCTCAACACAGTCATTTACGGCGCTATGGCGGAGTCCCATGTCTGCGAGGAAGCGTCGCGTATGACCAGTATGGACGCGGCGACCCGCAACGCCGAGGAAATCATCGACGATTTGACCCTGGCTTATAACCGCAAGCGCCAAGGCGCGATCACACAGGAGATAACGGAGATTGTCAGCGGAGCGAATGCCATACAGTAAAATAGAAACGCTCCGTCGGTCCGCAGGGCGGCGGGATGGGGCGTGACAAGGGAGCGGTCGGTTTGGCGGAGAAAAATGTAGGCAAAATCCTGCAAATCATCGGCGCTGTAATAGACATCCGGTATGACAATGATTTACCGGCGCTTTACAATGCCATAGAGGTGCACAACGGCGATGAGTCCGTCGTGCTGGAGGTTGCTCAGCATCTGGGCGACAATGTCGTGCGCTGTATCTCGATGGGTTCCACCGACGGCCTTGTCCGCGGGATGGACGCCATCGACACCGGCGCGCCTATTTCTGTTCCGGTCGGGCCGGAAACCTTGGGGCGTATGCTTAGCGTCCTTGGCAGGCCAATCGACAATAAACCGGCGCCTGAAAGCAAAGAGCGCTGGCCTATCCACCGTAAAGCGCCGGGCTTTTCCGACCAGACGGCGACAACCGAAATGCTGGAGACCGGCATCAAGGCCATCGATCTCCTCTGCCCCTATTCCAAGGGCGGCAAGATTGGCCTGTTTGGCGGGGCGGGCGTCGGCAAGACCGTTATCATCATGGAACTCATCCGCAATATTGCCACTGAGCACGGCGGTTATTCAGTCTTTGCGGGGGTGGGCGAGCGTACCCGCGAGGGTATCGACCTCTACAATGATATGACCAACTCCGGCGTCATCAACAAGGCCTCCCTGGTGTTCGGACAGATGAACGAGCCGCCCGGCGCGCGTATGCGCGTGGCGTTCTCAGGGCTGACGATTGCCGAGTATTTCCGCGATGTGTCTTTGCAGGACGTCTTGCTGTTCATCGATAATATCTTCCGTTATGTCCAAGCCGGCTCGGAGGTTTCGGCGCTGCTGGGGCGCGTACCCAGCGCCGTCGGCTACCAGCCCACGCTGGCGACCGAGGTCGGCAGCCTTCAGGAACGTATTACCTCCACCAAGACAGGCTCGATTACGTCAGTGCAGGCCATCTACGTTCCCGCCGATGACTTTACAGACCCGGCGGCCGCCACGACATTTGCGCATTTGGACGCGACGACGGTGCTGTCCCGCGCTATCGTCGAAATGGGCATCTATCCGGCCATCGACCCGCTGGAATCGACCTCCCGTATCCTTGACAAAAACATTGTGGGAGCGGAGCATTACAGCGCGGCGCGTTCGGTGCAGAGCATATTGCAGCGGTATAAAGACCTTCAGGACATCATAGCGATACTGGGCATGGACGAGCTGTCTGAAAACGACCGGCTGATCGTTGACCGCGCGCGAAAGGTACAGCGGTTCCTCTCGCAGCCGTTCTTCGTAGCTGAAAAGTTCACGTCGATCGAAGGTAAGTATGTGCCGGTCGCGGAGACGATACGGGGCTTTGCGGGGATTATTGACGGCAAGTATGACGACATCCCGGAGGGTTACTTCCTCAATAAGGGTACCATAGACGAAGTGGTTGACGCGCATAAAGCGGAACAGGCGGGAGAATAGCCTATGGCCGGAAAACTGCGTTTACGCGTGATAACGCCGGAAAGCGTCAAGCTGGATGAACCGTGCGATATGGTCATCATGCGCTGTACTACCGGCGACATGGGTATCTTGCCGCGGCATGAGGCATGTTCGGCTATCCTCGACTACGGTGTGCTGCGCATTATAAACCATGGCGAGAAAGAGCTCCATATGGCCGTTTTCGGCGGCATCGTTCAAGTCTTGGACGATGAAGTGACAATGCTGACCAACGAAGCGCAGTGGCCGGAGGATATCGACAGGACGCTGGCTGAAATAGAGCACGAACAAGCCGAAAAGCGTTTGCAGGAAGCTGAAGACGATGTAGAAATCCAGAAACAGCAGGTTTCCCTGCGGCGGACGCTGGTGCAGATCGAGGTCAGCGCATACCCGCTGCTCAATGCGGGGGAAAGCGATAAGAAGTAGATAAAGGCCCGTCTGCAAAGGCGGGCCTTCTCTTTTGGCATAGAGCCATAGCCCCGGACATACATTGTTACCGGCAAGGGGGAATGATGTATGGAGGGGAAACAAGCGGTCCGTTTTTATTTGGCGTCGGCGGCCGCCGGGTTGCTGGCAAGCCTTTTTACTCTGCGCATGGGGGAGGCTTTCGCCGCTCTCAAACTGCCGTTTTTGTTTCCGCCGCTTTGGTTGCTGCCCATTGGCTGGACGGTTGCGCTGATTCTGTTGGCGTCATCTGTCCGGGTTAGCGGAGACGCGAAGACGATAACATCCTTCTATGTCTCGTTGGGCCTTATGGTATGTTGGGCAGCCCTCTTTTTCCGGGCAGGCGCGATCCCTGCCGCCGCAATCACTGGCCTCCTGCTCACCGGCGTCTGGCTGCATATGAGGCGTCTGCTTGGGCAGCCATCGCCGCAAGGGAAGAAATTGATGCTTCCCTGCTGTATCTGGTCGGGGTATCTGGCATATCTGAATCTTGGGATTTGGCTGATGAATTTAGAGTGAACGCAATAGACCGATGAGGTGACCCCGATGAAGCTGGACCGCCTGCTTGGCATCCTGACCCTGCTGCTGCAAAAAGACCATATGACCGCCCCCATACTGGCCGAGACATTTGAGGTCACCCGCCGCACCATCGGGCGGGACATTGACACGCTTTGCCGCGCCGGGATTCCTATTGTCACCCGTCAGGGCGGCGGCGGGGGTATCTCCATTGCCGAGGGGTTCAAGCTGGATAAAAGCGTTTTGACCGCCGACGAGCTGTCCGGTCTGATTGCCGCGCTGAAAGGGCTGGGCAGTGTGTCGGAGCGTTCGGGGATTGAGCGGACGCTCGATAAGCTCCATGCCAACACCGGCGCGGTCGTTTCGCTGCGGGAGCCGGTGGTGATCGATCTCGCGTCGCATTACAGAGGGCACCTGACCGAAAAGATAGAACTATTCAAGCGCGCTGTCCGGGAACAGCGCGTTACCGCGTTTGACTACTATTACGAAAAAGGCGAATCGCATCGCCGGATCGAGCCGTATTTCGTCATCTTCCAATGGATGGCCTGGTATGTGTTCGGGTTTTGTCTGGAGCGCCGGGACTGGCGGCTCTTTAAGCTGACGCGGCTGTGGAACCTGTCGCTGTGCGATGAGACTTATAGCCCAAGGGAGATCCCGCCCGAGAAGCGGGACTTTAACGCGCGCTTTACCGATGATAAAAAGCTCGTGGCGCTGTTCGACCCGTCGGCCAAATATTTGCTGATCGACTTTTACGGTTTGAACTGCTACACCGAGACGGAGGACGGCTTGCGGTTGGAAATCGGCTATACCAACAGGGATTATATCGTAAGCTGGCTCCTCGGCTTCGGCGACAAGGTCAAGGTGCTGGAACCGCGGGAGGTTGCGGACGAAATCCGCGCCACCGCTGAACATATCAGGAAATTATATAAATGAACAGGACAGACTGTTGTCCTGTTCATTGTGGTATGATGGGCAAAAAAGGGGGATTTACTATGTATTTGTCACCATGCGGAATAAACTGCGGAGCATTAGAAGTGTGCAAATCCGCAGGATGCGGTGGCTGCCATGTAATTCAAGGGAAACCGTTTTATCTAAAAGACTTCGGCGTCGAAGTATGCCCGATTTACGACTGCGCAGTCAACAAAAAGGGCTATAAGACATGCGGCGAGTGCGAACAATTGCCTTGTCAGATAATCTATGATTGGAGAGACCCCAGCATGACCGAGGAAGAACACAGACGGGCGGTCGAAAACAACGCTATGCTATTAAGAACATATACCGAGAAAGGATGAAAGAAAATGAGCGATAAAAGGGAGATTATCACAAAAGCGGAGAAAATCGTGGCAAAAAGCGAGGATATGGTCATCGCCTATGTCCGCGAGGACGGCTACCCTCGGGCCAGCACTATCTCCATGATGAAAGCGGACGGCATCAAGACCATTTATACATCGACCGCCATGCAGGCGCTGAAAACCAAGCGCATACAGGCCAACCCCAAGGTCAGCCTGTGCTTCCGCGACGGTTGGAACAACATCACCCTCACCGGAACGGTCGCGGTATCGCAAGACAACGCATTGCGCCGGGCGCTTTGGCAGGACTGGTGCATCGAGCATTTCCCGGACGGCGCCGAGGGGGAGCGTTTCTGCGTCTTCGTCTTTGAGACGGAGGAGGCAACGTTCTGGATCGACAATGAACAAGAATCCGCCGTCAGAGATGAGCTATGATCCGAAATTACGCTGACTTTATAGCGGCCCTGCTCGAAGCCGGGTTTTCCGGCGCGATTGGCGGCAAGGACGACGGTGTTTTCGCGCTCTTCCGGTATGGATGGGGCGCGGATGCGGAAACCGGCATCGAATGGCACACCGGCAACCCGGACACCGACCCGTGGGAATGGCGCACGCGTGTTTTGGACGAGCGTGACGACATCGCGTACGGCAAAGTGTTTTCCAAGAAGGCGGGTTATATCACGAAAGAATGGTATCCCTATTTTTTGGCGGCCCGGCGGGGCGGAAAGTCCTTCTATGACGAATACGCCGACGGGACGGCCAGCCACTTTGCCAAGCGTATTTATGACGCCGTGGCCGATAACGGCAGCCTGCCGCTCGACGAAATCAAGCGGCGGGCGGGGTTTTACCGGGCGGACAAGGCGAAATTTGACGCGGCGCTGAACGAGCTGCAAATGAAGCTCTATCTGACCATGTGCGGCAAGGAGACAAAACTCTCACAGACAGGCGGGGAGTATGGCTGGTCGTCCACCGTATTCTGCACAGTCGAAACCTTTTGGCCGCCGGAGGTGTTTGCAAAAGCGGCTGAGATGGATGGGGACGAGGCCGCGGAGAAGATAAAAGAGCGGATTTTGGCATTGAATCCGTCGGCTGTTGAGAAGAAAATCCAAAAATTTATTGGGGGGTAACACAAATGGAGAGGTCTATGTTTCAAGTGTATGTCAAGGGGAGCGTCGAAGCCGTCGCGCTTTATCAAAAGGCATTTGGCGCGAAAGTGTCCAACGAATATAAAAACGAAGACGGCAGCTATATGCACGTAGAGCTGGATGTTTTCGGGCAGGTATTGGCGGTAAGCGAAGGGCTGCCCTATGCGGGAGAAAGCATCACCGGCAACACCATGCAGTTTTGCCTCCATATGGGCGAGGGCAAGGAAGACGCCATTAAACGGGCGTATGAGGTTCTCAAAGATGGCGCGCAAATCCACTCGCCGCTGGACAAGTGTTTCTTCAGCCCGCTGATGTTCGGACTGATCGACAAATTCGGCGTGAACTGGTGCATGTTTATATAACATACATCGCATTATAATCAATTTGAAAAACAAGAGGAGGAAACACCATGCACGAGGAAAGCATCAAGAGAGCCGGAGAAATTATTGCACAGAATACCGGGGCCGATTCACATTGTACGCTGGCGCTGATCGACGACGACGGATACCCGACTGCGTCTACGATAACGGCGTCCAAATCAGACGGGATCAAATGGATAACATTTGGCAGCGAGGTTGGGAGCAACAAAGCTAATCGGATCAGAAAGTGCAACCGCGCCGCTGTTTGCTTCAACAGAAGCGGCGACCACAACATTACGCTTGTGGGCACAATCGAAATTGTCACGGATGCCGATGTCAAACGAGACATGTGGTACAGTGGACTTGAAAATCATTTTGCCGGACATGACGACCCTAATTTTTGCGTCTTGCGGTTTACAACAAAGCGGTATAATCTCTTTGTTGACTGGAAAGATGAAGTGTCTGGTGAATTGTGATCGACTCTGGCTGCGGAGTGCAAAAATGGGAGAATGTGCTGTTGACGGACAGCGGATGGTACAGCAATTTTGACCATTTTGACGAAAGCACCCTGAAGCCCAATATCGGCATTCATTGTGAGATTATCAGGGGATAAGTTCATAATAACGCTCATCGAAACAGGCGGTTTTGATGAGCGTTTAGCATTTTTTTGGAGCTTTTCGTCTATTATTTAGGTCTACGTTCATAGGGCATCGGGGTAATTTGTTAAGCCGACCAAGTAATCCACACTTGTTTTATAGAATAACGCCAACTTAATTAAATATTTGACGGGAATCTGCCTTTTTCCCGTTTCATAAGTGCTGTAAATACGCTGATCAATTCCCAGAAGCTCGCCAATCTGCGTCTGCGTTAAATCATTGTCTTCCCGACAATCTTTTAACCGTTGGCATATAAACATTTCCATCACCGGATACAGTATAATATACTATCAAGCAATGGTCTTGATATTACTATCGATTTATAGTAAATCATGTGTTGAGGTGATAAGCAATACCCACACCGGAGGAGTTGATTACACATGTCGCAAAAAAGATAAGTGACCCTACATCTTGTGATTGACAAGTCTCTAGCTATCGCATATAATGTATAGAGGAACCCCTGTCATACATAACCTGCATGACGGGGTTTTTCGACGGAATAAAGAAAAAGCGAGGTGAGCACGGATGGAACCTATCGGCAGTAGTAAGCCCCCAAAACAACATATAGAGGAGGGAGACTTATGGCCCCGAAGAAGTCTCAGGCCGCGCTCGCCGCGCAGCGCGCCGTCAAGGTGCGCCGCCGCCTGCTGAACGCGGCGCAAAAAGACCCGGACACGCTTTTAATCCAATACGATACCTCATATGAGGGCTTCGATGAAGAAAAAATCGAGGACATGCGCGACCAATACGGCGTCAACGCCATCACCAAAGCCAAGAAGGAGACGGTGTTGAAAAAGCTGTTCGACGCTTTTATCAATCCGTTCACCGTCGTCCTGTTCGTCCTCGCTTCGGTGTCGTTCGTCACCGACTTCATGCTGCCCGCCAATAATAAAGACCTGACGGCTGTAATCATTGTAATGACGATGATCACAGTCAGCGGTCTTTTGCGCCTTGTCCAGGAGTTCCGCAGCGGGAAGGCGGCGGAAAAGCTGACCGAGATGGTCGAGACGACCGTTGCGGTACAGCGCGCCTATACCGACGAAGAGGACGAGGACATTCAGGAGTCGCGCCGCGAGGAGTTGCCTTTGGACGAGTTGGTGGTCGGCGACGTCATCTACCTTGCCGCCGGCGACATGATCCCCGCCGATGTGCGTATTTTACAGGCCAAAGACCTGTTTGTCAGTCAGTCGTCACTGACCGGCGAGAGCGAACCGGTGGAGAAGTTTTCTGCGCCGATCAAAGGGAAGTCGCGCCAGCCGCTGGAGCTGAACAATCTCGCCTTCATGGGCAGCAACGTCGTCTCCGGTTCGGCGGCGGCCTTGGTTCTGGCCGTCGGCGACGACACCAGCTTTGGGCAGATCGCGCGGCAATTGCAGGAAAAACGCCCCGAGACCAGCTTTGAGAAGGGCATCCGCTCGGTGTCATGGGTCTTGATCCGCTTTATGATGATTATGGTACCGGTCGTGCTGTTTGTCAACGGCTTCACCAAGGGCGACTGGATGGAGGCGCTGCTGTTCGGCCTGTCAATTGCCGTAGGCCTTACGCCGGAGATGCTGCCGATGATCGTATCGGCCAACCTCGCCAAGGGCGCGGTGTCGATGTCGCAAAAGCAGGTCATCGTCAAAGACCTCAACTCCATACAGAATTTCGGGGCGATGGACATCCTTTGCACCGACAAGACAGGCACCATCACGCAGGATAAGGTCATCCTGGAGTACCACCTCAGCATTGACGGCGAGGAGAGCGAGCGCGTCCTGCGCCACGCCTTCCTCAACAGCTACCATCAGACCGGGCTGAAGAACCTGATGGACCTCTCCATCATTCAGACAGCGGGGGAATATGAGCAGGTGGGGCATTGGAAGACTTACCAAAAGGTGGATGAGATCCCGTTTGACTTCAACCGCCGCCGGATGAGCGTGGTCGTCAGCGACCAGACCGGCAAGACACAGCTCATCACCAAAGGCGCCATCGAAGAGATGCTGGCCGTTTCCCAATACGCGGAAGTGGGCGGCGAGGTCGTCCCGGTGACCGATGAGATCCGGGAGAATATCTTGGAAAGCTGCCGTGACTATAACGCCGACGGCCTGCGCATTTTGGGCCTGGCGCAAAAAACAAACCCGTCTCCGGCCGGGGCCTTCTCGGTGAACGACGAGAGCGGCATGGTTTTGATGGGCTACCTCGCCTTCCTCGACCCGCCCAAGGAGAGCGCGGAGGCCGCGATTGCCGCCCTGCATGACTTTGGCGTTGACGTCAAAGTGCTGACCGGCGACAACGACGCCGTGACGCGCTGTGTCTGCAAGCAGGTGGGCATCCAAACCGACCGTATCCTGCTCGGCGCGGACGTCGAGGGGATGGACGACAGGCAGCTGAGGAACGCCGTCGAGGATGTGACGGTGTTCGCCAAGCTCAGTCCGCAGCAGAAGGTGCGCGTCGTCACGGCATTGCGTGAGAACGGGCACACCGTCGGGTTTATGGGCGACGGCATCAACGACGCCGCCGCCATGCGCGCCGCCGACGTCGGCATATCGGTCGATACCGCCGTGGACATTGCGAAGGAAAGTGCCAACATCATCCTGATGGAAAAAGACTTGATGGTCTTGGAGCAGGGCGTCATCGAGGGGCGTAAGATTTACGCCAACATCATCAAGTATATCAAAATGACCGCCTCCTCCAATTTCGGCAACATGTTTTCCGTGCTGGCCGCCAGCGCTTTCCTGCCCTTCCTGCCCATGCTGCCCCTGCAAATCCTTGTCCTCAACCTCATCTATGACCTCTCCTGTATCACCATCCCATGGGACAATGTGGACATGGATTACCTCAAAAAGCCGCGCGCGTGGGAGGCCTCCAGCATCACCAAGTTTATGCTCTGGATTGGCCCCATCAGCTCGATATTTGACATTACGACCTATGCCCTGCTGTTCTGGGTCATCTGCCCGTCGATTTTCGGCGGCGCGTTCGCAACGCTGGGCGCGGCGGAGCAGACCGGGTTTGCCGCCCTCTTCCACGCGGGCTGGTTTGTCATGTCGCTGTGGTCGCAGACATTGGTCATCCACATGATCCGCACACCCAAGATCCCATTCATCCAAAGCCGCGCCTCGTGGCAGGTCACCGGCCTGACGACGCTGGGCATCGCCGTGGGGACAGCGTTCCCGTTCGTCCCGTTCATCAGCGAGGCGCTGGGGATGCACCGGCTGCCGGCCGAATATTTCGCCTACCTCACCGCCACCATCCTCTGCTACATGCTGCTGGTGACGCTGATCAAAAAGCTGTTCGTGCGGCGGTACGGGGAGTTGCTGTGAGTTTTGAATCAGAGTGGGGGCGGCCTTTGGCCGTCCTCTGTCCACTTCCCCTGTCGCCTTGGCACATAATACCTTATATTTTTAGCGGTTTGTCAGGGACTTTTTCACCGAGTTAACGAAATATTTATAAATTCATGAGCAAAAGATTTGACTTATAGCCTTTTAATGTTATAATGGGCAAGTAATATTTTCCACGCTCGGCGGCAAAGCGTGAGCGCAAAATTTAATAACGGGGGAAGCTAAAAATGAAAAGGCGATTTATGCCAACTATAATCGCAGCATTTTTTATTCTTGCAGTATCCTCTTGCACTTCTTTTAAGCGCGAGGGCGATGTACTTATTAAGTACACGGGGAAAGCCACCGAGGTGAGTATTCCCGACGGCATAACCAAAATCGGCGACAATGCGTTTGATAGTTGTAGGAACCTTATAGAAATAACATTACCTGACAGCATTACCGAAATCGGCAACTACGCGTTCAACTGGTGCAGTAGCCTTACAAGCATAAACATTCCCGACGGTGTTACCATAATCGGCAAAAATACGTTCACTAATTGCCTTAGCCTTGAAAGTATAACAATCCCCAACAGCGTAACCGAAATCGGCAACTACGCGTTTAGCGGATGCAGTAGCCTTACGAGCATAACAATACCGAAAGGCGTTACCGAAATCGGCAGAGCTGCGTTTAGCGGATGCAGTAGCCTTACGAGCATAACGATCCCAAAAGGCATTACCACAATTAGCGATTATATGTTCCAAAATTGCGAAAATCTTACAAACGTGACAATCCCCGACGGCGTTACCAAAATCGGCATAGCTGCGTTCAACAAGTGCAGTAGCCTTACGAGCGTAAATATACCATTTAGCGTAAAAACCATTTACGAAGACGCGTTCAAAGGTTGCGACAATGTTGAAATATACTATAACGGCGGGATTTATGATAATGAAAGTATTTTTACAAAGGTTTTTAATTTTAAGTATACGAAAATGTAATCGCGGCAGGCTTTACCACGCCGCTTTTATTATTTAATTCCATTATCCTGTATCCGCTCCTCCGCAACGCAAGAGTTTGACTTTTGTACGAAACCGCGCTATACTATATCCGGGTGATCGAAATGACTTGGCCCCGGTAAAACGCGGCAAAACGTAACCAACGCTTTGAGCTGATCATAGGCTCAAGGCGCTGTTGTCGCGTCCGAAAAACGGAATACGGCTAGGTTTGTGCCTGGAAAGCCCGCGCCCCTCCTTATCCTGGTTGAAAAAACAGGATAAGGAGAAAGGATATGAAGGTTTTATCAGGCAAAAAAGCAACCATACTCCCTCAAGGAGATTTTCATAGCTATCTTGCGCGGTTTGCTACCGTCCATATCGACATTGGGACGGGCAGCGGGCGTTATGTTCTAAAAAACGCGCAGAAAGACCCTTGCGGCTTCTACATCGGGGTTGACCCCGTTGCCGCGCAAATGGCAGAAAACGCCGTTAAAGCCCAAAAGCAACGGTTGTATAACGTGCTGTTTGTACCTGCGTCCGTTGAAGGTTTGCCGGCGGAACTGGACGGCGTCGCTGACGCTATCACAGTATGTCTGCCGTGGGGGAGCCTGCGCGACGGGATTGTCAAAGCGGACCGGGCGGTTTTGGGCGGCCTTCGCTTTCCGGGCAAACCGGGCGCGGCATTGACCGTTTGGGTGGGGTATGACGGGCGGCGCGAAGCGGGGGAATTGCGTCGGCGTGGGTTGCCCGCGCTGTCGGAGGAGCATTTCGCCGGGCTGTCGGCTGAATACAGAGCCGCCGGGATATGTATGCAAAGGATAACAGTCATAGGGAACGCGGAGCTGCAAAAATTGGAGTCCGACTGGGCCAAGCGGCTCGCGTACGGCCCGCCGCGGCGGATGTACAGGCTGGATTGCCGGTATGTGTAACGCGCTCTATTGCTTCAGCGGACCGCTGCCGGACGGGAAGAACGACGGATTATCGGTCCGGCACAGCAAATAGTCAAGGGAAACCATAAAAAAGTCGGCCATCCATCTCAGAGCGTTGAAATCAGGCTCGAAATCCCCCCGCTCCCAGTAGGACAACGTGCCTTGGCTTACCCTCATCATCTGCGCCATTTGGTTCTGCGTCAGCCCTTTTAGCTTGCGCAACTCACGAATCCGATTCATACGGTCAAACAACCCCTCTCTTTTTCTGTAGCCATCAGTATACAGAATATTCGTTCGCTTATCAAGGGGTTCGCGAAAATTTGTTCTAAATTATCAAGTATCCTTATGCGATTCGCCCCCCGCGTCACGCATAAAGGCGCGGGGGGCGCTGTGGTTACTGAACTTGCTGGGTACCGGGGCTTCCGTCGCTGCGGGGCGATTGCGCCGCTCCGCTGCCGCCGTCCGGGCGTTTCTTCTTTTTCTTTGACACACCGACACCTCCCTTCCCGCAATGAAGATGTAATGTTTCTATTATCGGCGGAAAAATTTGCGTTTATACCTATGCACCCGCAGGAAAATATGCTATACTTCAGGATTAGGGGGCGATGCTATATGAGCCAGCAGCGTATGTCCGGGATTGTACTGCACATCACAGCCCTGCCGGGGCGTTACGGCATAGGCACAATGGGGGCTCAAGCGAGGAGCTGGGTCGATTTTCTGCACGATTCGGGACAGCGGGTCTGGCAGATCCTGCCGCTCTCGCCGACCGGTTATGCCGATTCGCCCTACCAGTCCTGCTCGGCCTGGGCGGGCAACCCATACCTGATCGACTTGGATACACTGATAGAAGACGGCCTCCTTACAAGGGAAGAAGCCGACGCCTGCGATTTCGGCGGCGACCTTGACTATGTGGATTACGGCTTGATTTACAAAGAACGCCTGCCCTTGCTGCGAAAAGCCTACGAACGCGGCAAAGGCGACCCGGCGGTGGAGTCTTTTGCCAAAGAGCATAAAAGCTGGCTGAAAGACTATGCCCTCTATATGGCCCTCAAAGAGAGCTATGGCATGATTGGGCTGAACACATGGCCCGACAAAGCGGTTATCACCCGCGAAGCCACGGCGCTGAAAAAGGCGGAAGCGTCGCTCGCGGAGGAAGCGCGTTTCCATACCTATGTACAATACCTGTTTTATAAGCAGTGGGAAGCCCTCAAGGCTTACGCGGCGGAGCGGGATGTCTTGATTATGGGCGACCTGCCCATCTATGTCGCCGAGGACAGCGCCGACGTATGGGCGCAGCCCGGGCTGTTCCAGCTCAAGGGGCCGGCCAGGCCATCGAGGGTGGCCGGGGTACCGCCCGATTTATATTCCGAAACCGGCCAGCTTTGGGGCAACCCGCTCTATGACTGGGAGCATCATGAAGAGACAGGTTATAAATGGTGGCTGGCGCGGCTCAAACACGCCAACGCCTTTTACGACATCATCCGTATCGACCATTTCCGCGGGTTCCACACCTATTGGTCGGTGGCGGCAAAGGCGAAGACAGCCATGATAGGCCGCTGGATCAAGGGCCCCGGCCTGCCGTTCGTGGAGAAAATCAAGGCGGCGCTCCCGCCGGGCAGTTTGGTCGCGGAGGATTTGGGCGACCTGGGCGGCACGGTGGTACAGTTTTTTGCCGATACGGAGCTGCCCGGCATGAAGGTACTGGTCTATGCCTTCGACCCGGACAACGACTCCTCGTATATGCCGCACAACGCGCCGAAAAACAGCGTGTGCTATACCTCCACGCACGACTCCCCGACGTTTATTGACTGGCTTACCGTCGAATCAAGCGAACGTGAACGCGAACTGGCAAGAGCTTACCTGCGGTTGCGCGAAGAGGAAGGCTGGAACTGGGGTGCGGTCAAGGTCGCGTGGGGCAGTCCGGCCAATTTGGCGATGGCGCCCTTCCAAGACATCCTTGGTTTAGGGAAAGACGCCCGCGTAAACATCCCCGCAACCATCGGCAACTACAACTGGCGCTGGCGCGTCCGGGAAGAAGCCATCAACGAAGAGGTAGCCAAAAAGCTCTTGGAAGCTACCAAAGTATACAAAAGAGCTTGACATTGCTAATTGTTAACTGTTAACTGTTAATTGTACATTGTAAATTGGGGGTCAATATGGTCTGTGCCATACGGTCGATGGGTCTGTTCGGGCTGAACGGCTTTGATGTGTCGGTGGAGTGTTTCCTGTCTCAGGGGATGCCCGCCTTCGAGGTGGTGGGCCTGCCGGACGCCGCCGTACGCGAATCCCGCGAGCGGGTGCGCGCCGCGATGAAAAACTGCGGTTATGAGTTTCCGATACGCCGTATCGTCGTTAATTTAGCCCCGGCTGACATCCGCAAGGAAGGCCCTGTCTATGACCTGCCCATCTTCCTCGGCTTGATGGCGGCCAACGGCGACATACCCGCGCTGCCCAAAGACGCGGCGTTTATCGGAGAGCTATCCTTGGAAGGGCACGCCCGCCCGGTGATTGGGATGCTGCCGATGGCGCTGGCGGCGAGGAACGCGGGCATCAAAACGGTGTTTGTGCCGGAAATGAACGCGCGGGAATCCTCCTTGGTAGAGGGGCTGGACGTATTTCCCGTACGGCATGTCCAAGACTTGATCGAGCACCTCTCCGGGCGCCATCAGATTTTGATAGCGCCGCCCTATCAAAGTGAGCCAACCCCCATAACCGGCCCCGATTTCGCCGATGTGCGGGGACAGGACAATGTCAAGCGGGCGCTGGAGGTGGCCGCCGCCGGAGCGCATAACGTGCTGATGGTCGGGCCGCCGGGCGCGGGCAAGTCCATGCTGGCACGGCGGCTGCCGACCATCCTGCCGGAGATGACAAGCGCGGAAGCGCTGGAATCCACCGGCATCCACTCCGTCGTTGGGCTGACCAGCCGCGACGAGCCGCTGCTGCGCGGACGGCCGTTCCGTTCCCCGCACCACACTGTATCCGCTCCCGCGCTGGTGGGCGGCGGGCGTGTGCCGAGGCCGGGGGAGATGAGCCTTTCGCACAATGGGGTGCTGTTTCTGGACGAGCTGCCCGAGTTTCACCGCGACGCGCTGGAATCCCTGCGCCAGCCGATGGAGGACGGGCAGGTGACCATCTCCCGCGTGGGCGGAACCCTGACCTACCCGGCCCGCTTCATGCTGCTTTGCGCCATGAACCCCTGCCGCTGCGGCTGGTACGGCCATCTGTCCGACCGGTGCCGCTGCTCGTCGGAATCGGTTAAGGCGTACTATGGACGAATTTCGGGGCCTGTGCTGGATCGGATGGATATTGTCATCGAAGTGCCCGCCGTGTCATATGAAGAACTGTCGGGCAAAGAGCAGGGCGAAAGCTCGGCTGCCGTGCGCGAACGGGTCTGCGCGGCGAGAGAGCGCCAGCGGGCGAGATTTGGCGGCGTCGGCCCGCCGTCGGCGCATTTAAGCGCGGAGCAGATGCGGGAGGCCTGCGCGCTCGACGAAGCGGGCGACAAACTGATGAAAAGCGCGTTCGACCGCTTGGGGCTGACCGCCCGGGCGCACAACCGCGTCCTCAAGGTAGCGCGGACGATCGCCGACCTGGCGGGCAGCGACAGCATCGCCCCGGCGCATTTAGCGGAGGCGTTGCAGTACCGGCAAGCCGCGGATGTTTGATGACAATATAATATATTATTTGAAAAAGGGGAAATTCTAATGCAAAAACTAGTATATTTGAGCAACAGCCGGGATTATACCGAACAGGGCAACATAAATGAGAATAAATATTTCACGCACATCAACACTTTGTTGGATCAGGGCTGGAAGGTTGCCCATCTAACGCAGAATATGATTGAGATTGTACACGGTGACCAGAAACCGGAAAAAAGAGAAACATTTGCGGCTTTTGTATTGCTTGAAAAGCCTGATGAACAGATACCATAAGGAGACTGTATGACCTACTACGAAGACCACGACTATAACCAGCCGTTTTCCCCGCGCATGTGGCTCAAAATGGCGCCGTTTATCCGGCCGCACCGCAAGAAGCTCGCCGCCGCCGCTGTCTTTATGCTGATGGTGGCCGTCATCGACGTATTCATGCCCATCGTCAGCGCGGTCATCATCGATCGCTTTGTAACGCCGGGCGTATCGGAGGGGATGTGGCCGTTCATTTTCCTCTCCTGCGGGCTGGCAATCGCGCAGTCGGCGGGCGTCTACCTGTTTGTGCGGGTGGCGATGCAGATTGATGTGCGGATCAGCCAGGGCTTGCGCGCCGCCGTCTTCAACCACCTGCAAAAACTCTCCTTTTCCTACTACAACACCACCCCGGTCGGCTATATGATGGCGCGCACGACCAGCGACACGGGGCGGATCGGAGAGATGGTGGCGTGGGGGCTGGTGGACGCGAGCTGGTCGCTGCTGTATACCATCGGTGTATTTATCTCCATGTTTATCCTCAATTGGCGGTTGGCGCTGATTGTTTTATGCACCCTGCCGTTTTTGGTCATCGCTACTTGGTTTTTCCAAAGCCGTATTCTCAAGCTCAACCGCAAGGCCCGCAAGCTCAACTCACAGATGACCGGCGCGATGAACGAGGGCATCACCGGGGCCCGCACATCCAAGACGCTGGTCATAGAAGAGCAGAACGACCTCGATTTCCGCGCCATTACAGGCGAGCAGAAGCGCAACGCCACCCGTATCGCATGGATGCGCGGCGTGTTCGGGCCGCTGATCATGTTCATCGGTTCCATCGCGGCGGCCTTCGTGCTGACCCGCGGCGGCGGTTGGGTCCTAACCGGGGCGTTCGGCGTTTCGTTTGGCATATTGACGGCCTTTATCAACTACACCACCAATATCTTCGAGCCGATCTCCCAATTGGCGCATGTGGTCAGCGATTTTGTGGCGACGCAGGTCAACATCGAGCGCGTCACCGCCATGCTGGAGCGCGAGCCGGACGTCACCGACACGCCCGAGGTGATTGCGAAATACGGCGATTCCTTCCATCCCAAACAGGAAAACTGGGAGCCAATCCGGGGCGACATCGAGTTCCGTGACGTGACCTTCATGTACCCCGATGGCACGGAGAACGTGCTGGAGCATTTCAGCCTTACCGTCCCGGCCGGGACGTATGTGGCGATTGTAGGGGAGACAGGGGCGGGGAAATCCACCTTGGTCAACCTCGTCTGCCGCTTCTTCGAGCCTACGGAGGGGACAGTTTTGATCGACGGGCGGGACAGCCGCGAACGCAGCCAGCTCTGGCTGCACAGCTCGATTGGCTATGTGCTGCAAAGCCCGCACCTCTTTTCCGGCACCGTGCGGGAGAACATCCGCTACGGGCGGCTGGAGGCCACCGACGGGGAAGTGGAGGAGGCTGCGCGGCTGGTCAGCGCCGATAAAGCCATCGCAAAGCTCGAAGGCGGGATGGACGCCGATGTGGGCGAGGGCGGCGACCGCCTCTCCACCGGCGAGAAGCAGCTCATATCCTTTGCCCGCGCCGTGCTGGCCGACCCGCGCATTTTTGTCCTGGACGAAGCCACCTCCTCTATCGACACCGAAACGGAGCTTTTGATTCAAAAGGCTGTCGCTCACCTGCTCAAAGGGCGCACCAGCTTTGTTATAGCCCACCGCCTGTCCACCGTTCGTACCGCCGACGTGATTTTGGTCGTGCGGGACGGAAAGATTATCGAGCGCGGGACGCACAAGGAACTCTTGCGCGCCCGCGGGCATTATTATGAGCTATACACACGGCAGTTTGAAGAGGATATAGAAAGCAAGGTGTTGGGATGATGAAACCGATTCATTTTACCGAAGATCGTGAAGCCGTGATCCGGCGGCATATCGCGAACGGGGTGATGATCGTGGACCCCTCGACGACCTTTATCAGCCCGGACGCGGACATCGGCAAGGGTACGGTCATCCTGCCGTTCGTCGTGATTCAGGAGGGCGTCTCAATCGGCGAAGGGTGTGAGATCGGCCCGTTTACCCACCTCCGCCCCGATGTGACGCTGGGCAGGGAAGTCAAGGCGGGCGCGTTTGTTGAGCTGAAAAACTGTACGATGGGCGAGCGCGCCCACGCGGGGCATCTGACCTATGTGGGGGACGCCGACGTGGGGGCGGACGTCAATTTCGGCTGCGGCACGGTAACGGTCAATTACGATGGGGTCAATAAGCACCGCACCGTAATCGGAGACGGGGCTTTCATCGGCTGCAACACAAACCTCATCGCGCCGGTCACGGTCGGCGAGGGGGCGTATACCGCCGCCGGTTCGACCGTGACAAACGATGTGCCGGCCAACGCCCTTGCGATCGCGCGGGCACGGCAAACGGTTAAAGAAGATTGGAAAAGCCCGAAGGATAAGAAAGATGACTGACTGTCTCATTGCCGGGCTGGGCAACCCTGGAAAAGTATATGAAAACACCCGCCACAACGCCGGTTTTTGGGTGCTGGATGAACTGGCGCAGCGGCGCGGCGTAAAAATAAAAAAAATCAAGTTCCACGGCACATATGCCCAGACGGACAGTCTTCTTCTGCTCAAGCCGCAAACCTTTATGAACCGGTCGGGGCAGGCGGTGCGAGACGCGGCGGCGTTTTATCAGATACCGCCCGAGAGAATCATCGTCGTCTATGACGAAGCGGCTCTGCCGCCGGGGCGGCTGCGTCTCCGCGCCTCCGGCTCCGACGGCGGGCACAACGGCCTGAAAGACATTCTCTATCACTTGCAAACCGACCGCTTCCCACGCGTACGCATAGGTGTGGGCGGCCCGCCGCACCCCGATACCGACCTTGCCGACTGGGTGCTTGCGCCCATCGCGTCTGCCGACCGCACACTGTTTGCGGATGCTGTCCGCCGTGCCGCGGACGCGGTGGAGTGTATCGTCCGCGAGGGTATCGAAACCGCGATGAACCAGTATAACCAGCTTCCGCCCGCCGTGGAGGCTGAAGAAGAGAGGTAATTTACGCTTGCTACCCCTCTGTGAGGCGCTTTGGGCATTGCCCGAAGCGCGAGAACTCTTGTCGCGCATTACTTCCGGGGGATGCCCGGTGGCGATGGGCGGGCTTTCGTCCGCGCATAAGGCGCACTTTATCGCGGCGGCGCGGCGCAAGACAGGGCGCCCGGTCGTCGTGCTTAGCCCCGACGAGTCGGAAGCCGCGCGCCTCGCTTCCGACTGCGCCGTTTTAGCGGAAGAGGAAGCGTTGATATTGCCCTGCCGCGAGTTTTCCTTCCTGAGCGCGGACACCATGTCGCGGGAGCGGGAGCACGCGCGGCTGGCCGTTCTGCGACGCGCCGCAAGCGGCACTGCCCCTATCCTGATCGGCACGGCCGACGCGTTCATACAATGCACCATTCCGCCCAACATCCTGCGGGAACAGTCCGTCACGGTCAAACCGGGCTGGGACGCTTCGGGATTGCTGTCCCTGCTGGTTGAGCTGGGGTATTCGCGTTGTGAGCAGGTGGAGGGGATAGGGCAGTTTTCCGCGCGCGGCGGCATTGTGGACGTCTTTTCCCCGGGAATGGACAGCTTTACACGGATCGAGCTGTTTGGCGACGAAGTGGATACCCTGCACTCCTGCGACATAGAGAGCCAGCTCCGCACCGCGCCGCTGGCGTCATGCGGTCTGCTGCCCTGCCGTGAGCCGCAGCTTGCGGAGGAGGTTCATACCGCGCTGGACTATCTGCCCCGCAATGCGTTGATATTTATCGTGGAACAGGGCAGGGTAGGGGAGAGGATCAAACACACGCTTTGGATGTGGAATGAGGAAACCGAGCGGCTGCTGGAAAAGAAGGAAGAAGCCAAAGGCTCTTTCGGTATCGACGATATTGATATATGGCGGACGCTCAAACGGTTCGACTGCGTGATGCTGGATTTGTTCCTGGCGCAGACATACCCGCTGAGGCCCCATGCGATCATGAACGTCACAGCCAAACAGCTCCCGAGCTTCGGCGCGAGCTTGGAAACAGCGGCGGGCGACATCGCTCATTACCGCGACGGCGGCACCACGGCAATCGTCTTCGTCCCGACCGAGCGGCAGGCGCGGCATCTGGAGGACTTACTGCGCGAAAAGGGTTTGCCGGCGTCTCTAGGCTTGCCCGTATCGCTCGAAGGCGGCGGCGTTTTCCTCTGTCCCGGCGCTCTTTCCTCCGGGCTGGAATACCCCGGTATCAAACTGGCCGTATTGACCGAGGGGCAGGCCGGGGCGGCCCGCGGCGGACTAAAAAAACGCGCACCGGTCAAAAAGGACACGGTGAAGAAGAAGCTGGTATCCTATGCCGACTTGGAGCCGGGCGACCTTGTAGTGCATGAGCACCACGGCATCGGGCGTTTTGCCGGTATCGTGCCGATGGCTGTGGACGGTTTGCAGCGCGACTATATCAAGCTGGCTTACTCCGGGGCGGATATGCTCTATGTCCCGGTGACGCAGCTGCATCTGGTCAGCAAGTATATCGGCGGCGGAGAAGATTCGGTCGCGCGGCTGAACAAGCTGGGCGGCGCGGAATGGGCGAAAGCCAAAGCACGCGCCAAAGCCGCCGCCAAAGAGCTGGCGGCGGGGTTGGTCAAGCTCTATGCCGAACGCAAGCGGCGCGAGGGGTTTGCCTTCCCCAAAGACGACGACTGGCAGACGGGATTCGAGGACGCGTTTGAATATGAGGAGACGGACGACCAATTGCGTTGTTCCGCCGAAATCAAGGGCGACATGGAGCGGAAGACGCCGATGGACCGCCTGCTCTGCGGCGACGTCGGCTTCGGCAAAACCGAGGTGGCTATGCGCGCCGTGATGAAGTGCGTCCTGGGCGGCAAACAGGCGGCTTTGCTGGTGCCGACGACGGTTTTGGCGCAGCAGCATGGGCAGACTGCCGCACGGCGCTTTGCGGGCTATCCGGTGCGCGTGGATGTGTTGAGCCGTTTCTGCACCCCGGCGCAGGCGGCGGAGATTAAGAAAAAGCTGCGCTCAGGGCATTTGGATTTAGTAATTGGGACGCACAAATTACTGCAAAAGGATATGAAATTCGCCAACCTCGGCTTGCTGGTGGTGGACGAAGAGCAGCGGTTCGGTGTGACGCACAAAGAGCGGCTGAAGGAGCTGGCGAAACAGGTGGATGTGCTGACCCTGACGGCGACGCCCATCCCCCGCACACTGCATATGGCTCTGTCCGGCATCCGCGACATGTCCAGCATCGAGGAGGCGCCGCGCAACCGTACGCCGGTGCAAACCTATGTGCTGGAATACGAGCGCCCGCTGATCCACGACGCCGTGCGGCGCGAGGCGGGGCGGGGCGGGCAGGTGTATTACCTGCACAACCGGGTAGAAACGATAGACCGGGTAGCGGCCGAGCTGGCGAACGCCCTGCCGGATGTGGCTGTGGCCGTCGCGCACGGGCAGATGAAGGAATCGGAGCTATCCGACATCATGCGGCGGGTGGTGGACGGCGAGGTACAGGTGCTGGTCTGCACCACCATCATCGAGGCGGGGCTGGACATCCCCAACGTCAACACCCTGATCATTGAGGACGCCGATAAGCTGGGGCTGGCCCAGTTGCATCAGATACGGGGCCGCGTTGGAAGGAGCAACCGCCACGCATACGCCTACCTGACCTATCGGCGCGGCAAGGTATTACAGGAGATCGCCGCCAAACGGCTGGCCGCCATCCGGGAATTCGCTGAGTTCGGCTCGGGGCTGAAAATCGCCATGCGCGACCTCGAAATACGAGGCGCGGGAAACCTGCTGGGTGCGGAGCAGTCGGGGCATATGCTGAGCGTGGGGTATGAGATGTACTTGCGGCTTTTGGAGGAGGCGGTGCTGGAGGAGCAAGGCATACAGGCCAAACCCAAAGTGGACTGCGTGGCCGACCTGCCGGTGCGGGCCAGCCTGCCGGAGGGTTATATCGCCCACGCGGGCATCCGCATGGACTTCTACCGGCGCATCGCCGCCGTCACCACCCAAGACGAGGCCTCGGATATGCTGGACGAGCTGGTAGACCGTTTCGGCGACGTCCCGGACGAGACACATACCCTTTTCCGCATAGCCCTGGTGCGCGCGGCCGCGTCGAAGCACGGTTTTTACGAGCTGGCGCAAAAGGGCGGGCGCTTGCTGGCGCGCTTGCCGGAACCGGATTTTATCCGTGTGGCCCGGGTCTGCGGGCTGCCTGAATACAAGGGGCGAATCCTCTTCTCGGCGGGCAGCGAGCCGCACCTCTCGCTGAAACTGGCAAGCGGAGAGGATGTGCTGGCGGCGGCGGAGAAGCTGGTGGAGGCTTACGGCGGGTAAACGAAGAGCGCTTAACACTAAGCGTCCTTTACCATCTGTACATAGTCAAACACCTTATACCCAAGTCTTTTGTATAAGTCTATAGCCTTTGTATTATCCGCGCAGACTTCCAGGCGGAACCGCTTGGCATCAGGATACTCCTGTTCTATAAAGTCAAAGAGCCTGCCGCCGTGTCCGCCGCCCCTATAGGCTTTGTCTATTTGGATCTCTTCGATCAGCACAACCATTCCGCCCGCTTCGTTAGAATACGTAAGGGCTAAAATCGCGTAGCCTATAGTTTTTTCATCACTTTCTATCATGAGGATACGCACAAAAGGGGATTGATTCATTGCGGCGTCAAACGTCGCTTCGAAATAATTGGGGTCTATAGGTTTCAGCACCGCACCCGAAGAATAAAACTCTCTTACCATGGATATAAATGTCTGCCTATCGCTCGGAATTGCATCACGAATCATGTTAATCCTCCTAATATGTGTTGAATGCGGAGAAAGACGCTGACCTGTACACGGGCTTACTATACGCACTAAGCATTACTGAGTATATCGTTCTTTCTTATATCTGCCATATTTTTCAAACATTCCACTGCCGAAGCATTTGGATTATCAAATTTGAAAACAGTAAGGCAAACATTATTGAAATCTCTTCCGAATATTTTTTTGCATATACCTCGCGGATTACCACAATAACCGCCGCAAACGTCGCCGCCGCCACAGATGTCTACATTTTCCCAAGCGATTTCCTTTAGATGTTCGGGGAGTGGAGAATTCTCGTACCATTTTGAACCGCTGCTATCAGACCAGACGACCCAAGGTTCGGCTGAATGCTCGGTAGTACCAATCAAAACAGTACATACAATTTCGCCTTTATAACAAACTGTCCAATAGAATTTATCTTCCCAATAACCCTTTTCTCTCTCAAACTGCATTTCGCTTGCTTTCAAATAGGCAACAAATTCAAATGCGTTTCTTTGTGCATCCCCCATAAGGACTTCGCCGATAATATCCTCAATTCTCTGTCCGTGCATTATGTATCTCCTTCGCGTAATATAAACCCTTACCATCCTCTCGATCATAGCATACCGCCCGCCATAGCGCAAGCATGGAGCGGGTCAATACCGGAGGTGACGTAATTGATGGAAGCATATCCATACAGAAAAATAGACGCGTTTACATCAGGACAGTCGCTGGGCAATCCGGCGGCGTGTATATACCTTGAAAGCAAAATCCTGACTGACGGCGAAATGCTCCTGATAGCCAAACAGCATAAGGGGTTTGTGTCAGAGGTGGTTTTTTGCAGACAGACAGCGCCGGCTTCCTTTCACTTGACTTACTATTCCTCTGAATGCGAAGTCCCTTTTTGTGGGCACGGAACGATAGCGTGTATGTATTCGTTATTGCAGGGTGACCCTGAATTACAGGCAACGTCGGAGATAACAATCCACACCCGTGAAAAGGGAACACTGACGCTTTATAACAGAATCCCTAAGCAAAACGCGGTTTTTATCTCTGCCCCGGAGCCGCTTTACTTAGAAACGCCTGTATCCGTTGAGATGATCGCTAAAGCCCTTCAAATCAACATGCCCGTGATTTCTAACGAGTATCCCATAGATTTCATTGACGCCGGAAATAGAACGCTTATTGTCCCAATCGCAGAGTTCAATGCTGAGATCAATATTTTCCCGGACGAAATGCAATTGAAAGATTTTACTCTGCAAAATGGAATAGACGTAATATTAACCTTTTGCATGGATACAAGGGACAAAGCCCACGCCGCGCATACAAGGGTATTTGCCGCTAAATATGGATATCTGGAAGATCCGGCAACCGGATCGGCTAACGCGGCGTTCGGGGCCTATATGCTGAAAAATGACCTGTGGGGCGGCGGTAATATCACACTTGAACAAGGCGGCAGCGATAGAGTTTTCAATACCGTTCATTTATGCCTGGAAGAAGGCGGGATACTTTTTGGCGGCAGCGCGACGACACGGATAAAAGGTGTTTATTATATCTGATTTGAGTATTTCGGCAGGTGATTCGCTATGCACTACGCGGACTATAAAACCATCCTGTCGCCGCAGAACGGCATGAACCTCTTTCGAGGCTGTACCCACGGCTGTATTTACTGCGACAGCCGGAGCGACTGCTACCAGATCAACCACGATTTTGAGGACATAGAGGTCAAACGCGGCGCGCCCCGTATTCTGGAGGAACAGCTGCGCAAGCGGCGGAGACGGGGCATGATCGGCACCGGGGCGATGTGCGACCCGTATATGCCGATGGAGGAGACGCTGGACATCACGCGGCAATGCCTGTTATTGATCGAACGATATGGCTTCGGGCTCGCCATCCAGACAAAATCGGCGCTCATCCTGCGCGATTTGGACATCCTCAAAGCCATCCATGCCAAAGCGCGGTGCGTCGTGGAGATGACGCTGACCACCTTTGATGAGGAATTGTGCCAAAAGATCGAGCCGCATGTATCCACCACCAAAGAGCGGTTCCATACGCTGGAAGCATTCCGCGACGCCGGTATCCCAACGGTGGTATGGCTTTCCCCCATCCTGCCGTTCATCAACGACACCGAGGAGAACCTGCGCGGGCTGTTGGATTACTGCGTCCGAGCCGGGGTGAAAGCGATATTGAGTTTTGGATTTGGCGTGACAATGCGCGGCGGCAACCGTGAATACTTCTATCAAAAGCTGGACGAGCTCTTCCCTGGAATAAAGGATTTGTATATCGAACGCTATGGCAGCACCTATTCATGCCGCAGCCCGGATGAGCCTCGATTAGTACGCATCCTCAAGGAGGAATGCGCGAAACACGGTATTTTATGCGGAAGCGAAAACGTGTTTCGGTATATTCATGCTTTCGAGCCGAAGCAGGAGCAGCTGACATTATTCTGAGTGGCGGAATCTGCGCAATTATGTTACAATAGAAGAGCCGAGAAAGGGGAGTATTCGATGTTACATAAAGCTAAGAAAATAAGCAAGCATTTGTTGTTTATTCTGTATTCTAATGTAATATATGGGCTTATCATATATTTTTCATTTACGTGGCTGGCCGGATATTCCCTATTTTTAGCCTATTTAGGGAATCTTGCGTTGATTGCTTTAGGTTTGGTATGGGACGAGTTTAACCAGAGAGCGATGTATTCAAAAAAACTTGTTTCGCAATTAAAGAAAGAGAGCGATGTAGAGAAAAGTTATCGTTTCATTCAAAAAATAGTGGATAGCTTTGTTTCTTTCAAAACATCGTTGTATCTGTTTTACATCATCATTTTGATTGTCTCAAAAATGCTCGATTTTTACCCTGCCTTGGTGGGCGAGAATCTTAGCAACTTCATTCTCGCAAACAATTACAGTATCTTGTTTTTAATCGCACTTGACACGCTTATCGGACAATTTTCAAGGGATAGGGAAAGGATGCAGAAAATATCAGACCATCTGAAACAGTCCATTACTGAAGATCGGGACTAGCAAAACCCCTCCCGGTTCATCATAATGAATAATGTATCCGTGTCGTCCGGCGCCGTGCGGTTCACCTTTTCCACACCGCACTTTTGACAGCGGTGGACGATTTGCCACCCCTTTTTACTATGATAACGGACGCCAGACGGCACCATCAAGCCAAGGCAATCACTCGCCCTGTCGCCGGGGTAATCGTCTATATGGATCGAATAAAAGCATTGGGGACAATGATTGCGATAGCTGCCGTTGGTCAGCGGTTGTACATCCGCGCCGCAATAGGCGCAGATAAATCCTGTGTTTTCTGTTTTCCTACTCACACCGAGCCCTCCTGATATTTGAGATTTCAAATATCGGAAGGCGGGGTTCTGTTTCTTCTTTGTGACGGGCAATCCTCGTCCTGCGTCCGCAGACGCCATTGGATGCAACGTCACGTTGCCCGGGCTTAATGGGAGAGAGGCTGTGTCAAGCGTCATGCGCGGCTCGCTGGCGGGTGGTGGAAGCCGGAAATAAATTCCGTCTTGCCACACCCTGCGCGCCGATGACGCTCTTCTCTTGATTCTCCGCTGCCCTCTTGAGGCGGCGAATACTTCCGCTTCCTGCTTCAAAGGGGCGTATCGCATCCCCTTATCCGAACTATTCCCGACTTTAATATGTCAAGTGCCGTGCCACGGCACTCTTCTTTTGTATCGGGCAATGTATGGCGGCTGTTAACCACCATCCAGCGGTAGGCGTCATCCCATTTCACCGGCGATTTACGGCGTCATCCCCCGTTAGTGTGTGAGTTTGTTGGTTTGATGCTTCAAAATATCACCCTTTCCATATCTGCTTACGGTAGCGGCCTACATAACCGCCGCCGTTGCCTACATAACTCATTTTTTCCCAGCCGCGTATCACCAGCTCATCCGGCTTGTCGGTCTTTTCTTGCTGTTTGTAGTATGGAGCATGTGTTTCATCGCCGGGACAGTCGAGCAGCCAACCGCCTGATTTACAAACGCGGGTTAGCTCCGCGATTTCCGTGTCCCAATCGTCGCCGACAACATGACCTGACATAACAATATCGAACGAGTTGTCGGGATAGGGAATCGAAGTCACCAACGCTTCTGTAACGCGGATATTGTTGATGTTTCCGAGCCTTGATTTGCTGCGTATGAACTCCCGCATCGTCTCGACAGGCTCGCTTGCGTAGACCTCTCTGGCGAGTACCGCCGCTGCGAATGTCAACCGCCCCGAACCGGCTCCGACGTCAAGGACGATTTTATCCTTAAAGTCAGCCATCTCGTATAACCGCTCCTTGTCCCAATCGCGGATATAGTGGCAGTTTGTTTCCATCATTTTCGGCGTTGTGTGGATGACAAAATCCTCGACCGATGCCAGTGCGTATACTTCTGCTTTGCGGATTTCCGCCGCGTTTGTGACTGCCGGGGCGTTCGCTGTGATTTCTTGCACCACAGACGCACACTCAGGGCATTTGTGTTCAAGATACCATCTGACAGCAGGGTTGGCGTTCAACGCAACGCCCATGGTGCGTTTCCACTCATCTTTGTTGTTGCGCCAACCACCCGATTCCATCATCAAGCGGATTTGAAAACGCTCCATGAGCAGAAAACTGTTGAAGGAATACTCCTCCGGGTTAATCCAACCGAGTCCCATAAAATCCTCCGTTTTCACGCCTAACATACGCTAAGCGTCAGGAGGGCTAAAGTATAGTCACCCTCCCCAGCGGTAGCCGTGTTCCCGCATGACGGCGCGTACCGTTTCCACCGCCTTTTCGTCCATCCCCTCCAGCGACGATATGTCCCGCTCGCTTCTGGATTTCAAAATGTCGAGGTTGGGAATCCCCAGCCCTTGGATGGCCTTTGCCGCGCCCGGCTCCAAGCGCTCCAGCAGGGTTTTGAGCGGCACGGGGGAATGCGGCGTTTTAGGCGGAAACTTTGTATCGAACGCTAGAGCCTCCTCTTGGCTCAGCTGTTCATAAACAGGGTCTATGAAGTAGCGCCCGCGTATCCCGTCCAGCGCGCCGTCGTAGAGAGGGTAAGCCATAAACGCGTCGAAGGTCTTGCCGTCGGCGGTCGTGACGCCAAATTCGGCGGCCCGCCTGAATCCGGCGCGGGGATAATAGTCAGGGTGGCCGAAGATGAGGACGGCGCGGTAACCCAACCGTTTCGCCTCCGCGAACGTATGGCGCATCAGGGCTTTCCCAATGCCTTTGCTCTGCATCTCCGGCAGGACGGTGAGCGGGCCGAAGGTCAGTGTTTCGGTCTCCTTCCCATCCTCTCCCTCGATCCGGCTCTTGGTGAAGATGATATGTCCAACCAGCTCACCGTCCACCTCGGCTACATAATTCAACTCCGGCACAAAGCCCTGAGCGGTGCGCAGTTTGTGGACAAGCAGGTGCTCGTCGCAGATCTTGCGCCCGTCCTCCCAAAACTGCCAAAACGCCTCGCGGGTCATGGCTTCTACGGCATAGCGGTCGGCGGGGGTTTCCAGGCGGAAAGTGATATTCACGGTATATCCCCTTTCATCTCATAGATTTGTTGCAGGGTATTGAGGTGCAGGGCCTTGTCCTCGGGTGTATCCGCGTGAATGTACCATTCGACCAGCCTGTATCCGAACATAAGCAGCATCAGTTCGCGGACGCAGTGATCCGTGACATGCGATATGCCGGCGTACTCCGAAAAGCCCTTGTAGTAAGCCGGGACACATTTTTGGTAGTATTCAACCATGTGTTCAACGTCGGCTTCATCGGCGATCAGGCTTGCCATATCTTCGCCCATATAGCCCCATCCGGTGGTGTCCCAGTCGATGAGTACGATCTTGCCGTCTTTGTAAAAGATGTTGGTCACCCAGAAATCCCTGTGGCAGAAAATGATGGGCAGTTTTTCGAGCCGTGCGAACAGCCCGTCTTCGTTTTCATCAATGTCTATCAGCATTTGGCAGAGGTGTCTGGGGAGCTCGCATTTGTCGGAGCGGATGTAGTCGTACACCACAGGCCATGAGCGATAGTGCAGATAGAAATTTTTCATGTAATCCACCTCGCTCAGGTTGGCCATGGTTTGCAAAAAAGCAGGTTTTTCAGCGTACAGTTTGCCCTGGAACCGCCCCAGCTCTAACGCCGCCTGTTCATACATTTCGCCGGTTAGGTCCAAACCCGATATTCCGTCTATGTACTCCAGCCATAGCTGGGTTTCGTTTTCGTTCAATTCGGCATGGTAGCATTCCGGCCATCGCAACGTGTCTGAAAACGCCCCGCCCAACTCCGACATGTATAAATCGTACTCCCTGCGCCATGAACCGGGGTCGCCGTGGCGCTCCCATTGCTTCTGCGTTTTCCAAACCAGCTTGACCGGCAAGGTCTCTCCATCGTCCGTTTCCGCCGTCCCTGTGACCAGCCTCACGTCGCCCAATGTGCCGCCGTGCAGCTGTGCGGCTTTACAGTCGGCGCGGACGACGGTCTTTTTCAGCATTTTGCTCAACGGTTTGATATATCGTTCCATCAGCAGCCCTCCCTTATTTTCAGTATGGCGCTCTCGTCGATACGCCGCACGACGCCGTAGGTATACGCGGTGAAATATTTATGCCAGAAGCCGGAGCCTGACGGGTTGAAGCTCTCAAAATCCACGCCGAGGCGGACATAACCCTGTGATTTCAGTTTCTGCGTCAAGCAATTCAAAAGGGTTTGAGGTACGCCTTTGCCCCTGTGCTCCGGCAAGCAATACAGCCCTTTGACATGCAGGTAACCGGAAGTGTTCTGTATAAAGGTTTCACCGTCCAATTCCGCCTTGATATACGCAATAGCCGTGCCGTTATACCTGGCAAGGAAGTACACCGGCCTCACTTTTTGGTATTCCTCCCAAAACCCTGTCTCACTGTCTTGCTGTCTGACCATAAAGAACGGACTGTCGATATATCCTGCCATATGCAGATTCTCCAGCGGCAGGATTTCAATAACCTCTTCCGGCGCAGGCTCGCAAAAGGTATAGCCCTCACAAGGCGGAGCCTTTATTTCATCCATTCCTCGAATCGCATCAACAGTTCTCGCTCCGAAACCATAGCGGAAAAACTGCTCTTGTCCCACTGTATCATGGGCATACAGGCATATCCCGTGGCTTGCCGCGCCCGCCCGCGCCCACTTTTCGCCCGCCGCCTGATACAGCCGGGCATATATTTTTGCGCGATTTTCGGGCACGGTCCCGTTGCCGTGCATCGGTGAAAAGAGATGGCGCAGCCCTTGCATATCCCACGCGTTGTCCCATGGGTCCCAAACGCACAGAAACCCGAGCATCCTGTCGCCGTCGAACGCGGCGGCGCCGAGGTTGTTGTGTGCAAAGCCGGTCATATCCGGCCATTCGTTTAGCGGAGGGAGCGCCGGGACACACCTCCGCTCGGCTTCATAATTCTGTTTTGCGATGGCTATCGCTCGTTCTATATGATTGGCTGTAAAATCTGTGATTTTCACGGCTTACCACCTCCTTTTTTATTTGCTTTTGACCACATGGAAATCTCCTTAAAGCGGGCGCGCTTCTCATGCGCGGCAGCGGCTTTGTTCTCGGCGTACAGTGCCTCGCGTTTGAGCTTGACATACCGCTCCCAGCGTTTTGGAGGCAAATCGCCGTTTTCCATGGCTGCGCGGACGGCGCAGCCGGGTTCGGTTTGATGCCGGCAGTCGGAAAAGCGGCAGGAACCGAGCAGGGCTTCTATATCGGAGAACATTTCCCCCAGACCGTCCGACGCGTCCCACAGCCCCAGCTCCCTCATGCCGGGCGTGTCGATGATATGCGCGCCGTTGGGCAGGGTCACAAGCTGACGGTGGGTGGTGGTGTGGCGGCCTTTGCCGTCGTCCTCGCGGATGGTATTGACCGCCATCAGATCTTCTCCCGCCAGCGCGTTGAGCAGGCTCGACTTGCCCACACCGGACGAGCCGAGCAGGACACAGGTCATGCCGGGTTGGATATATTGCTCTAAATCGGCAAGCCCCTCCCCGGTTATGGCGCTGACGGCGATAATATCCACGCCGGGCGCGGCGGACCCCGCCGCGCGGAGATGCGCGGACGGGTCGCCGATCAGGTCTGCTTTTGTCAGGACGACCACCGGTACGGCGCCGCTCTGCCACGCCAGCGCCAGATACCTATCCAAGCGCTGGAGGTTGAAGTCCTGATTGAGCGATTGCATGATAAAAACAGTGTCGAAGTTGGCGGCGACAGCCTGTTCGCGGTGCCCGCCCGGGTCGGGGTCCTGCCGCGAAAAGAAGCTCTTGCGGGGATGGGTTTGGATGATGATGCTGTCGCCGGCGGGGTTTTGCAGTATGGTCACAAAGTCCCCGGCGGTGGGGTACGGCTCGTCGCCGTTGATATAGACGCCGGTTTTGAGCTTTCCGAAAAAGCGCTCACCGTCTGAAAACAGTTCGTACCGTTCTTTGTGGACGGCGCTGACGCGCGCGGTCGTTTGAATCATAGACTACTCCCTTTCAAAATGTTTTCCAGCCTCCCTAATGGAAACGGCGGCGTCGCTAACGGCTTGACGGCAACGGACATCAGCAGGGCAGGGTTGTCGTCGGCGGCGACGCGGTTTGAGTGTAACGCGCCGCATATACGGCACCGGTGGATGATCGCCCATTCGCCCCCTTTGCGCACCCAAACGCCGATGGCGTCCATGATCCCATGGCACAGGGAGGCCCGGTCGCCCGGGTCGTTGTCCAGATGGACGCTGCACAGGCATTGCCGGCAATGGTTGCGGTGAGCGCTGCCCGCGCCGTCCGGCGGGTTGAAAGTCCCGCAGGCTTTGCAGGTAAAAGCGTCGGAACAAGCTATATGTCTGTATTTCATAGATCGTCTCCTTAAAGGTGAGTTTGGGATTCCGAGCACAACAAAACGGGACACGACCTCAGCCGTGCCCCGAAAAAGTCAGGTTCAACGAAAGGTTGCGTTCGGCGGCGCACAGTCACAACAGGGCAGAACTCCCCCGTTGAACTAAAATACGCCCGTTATTTGGTTTTAGACTGCGTTCACCTCAAAGACCGACATTAAAACAACTCCTTTCGTGGTATGGATATACGCCCGGCAGTACCGGACTGTAATCAGTATACAGCGGCGCGCGGCGTTTGTCAAGCGGAAAATACGCTTGCGGGGACGGGGGTATATGTGGTATACTATTACTATAGTAAGCGGACATGGTGGAATTGGCAGACACGCTGGTCTTAGGAGCCAGTGCGCAAGCATCCGGGTTCGAATCCCGGTGTCCGCACCAAAAAATGCCTGGCATGGACAGAAAGGTGGGTTGATATGAGGCGGAGTAACTATGTAATCAAAGCATCCAATATATACTACTGGGATCAAAATCAACCCGACCGGTTGTATCAAATCGCAGAAGAATATTATCAAAAAGCGCAAGAGTATCAGCAGGAGCATTCTTACTTCAAAGCCAGGATATATTTCCAAAAGGCCGAGGAATGCTACCAAAAAGCGCGGGATGCTTATATAGTGAAAAAACAGGCCGACGAAGCGAAAAAACAGGCTGATGAAGCCAGAACACAAGCCGATGAAGCGAGGAGAAAGGCAGGCGAGGCGAGAAAGCAAGCTGACTTGGCGTATTACCCTCAAAAAGCGGCGCTCAGAATCATCAGGCCTCAGCGAACGGCAGAGCGGCCAGGCGATTTCTTTCCACCCGTTGCACAACAGCAACCTGTATGCCAACAGTCTCCTGTGCCTCAGCATTTGGCTAACCAAAACCTTACGGCGCCGGTTCAGAGACCGCGGCCGGATCAGGAGGATCAAACAGTTTCCGCATGTACTGTCAAGCAAAGCGATCAACCTGCCAGCGAAAGAATACAGCAACAGCTTTCTGAACATCAAGGCGCTCTCGACAGTCCCATGAAAACAGCCCCCCTTCGCCCCATCTCGTGGAGAGGGAAAAAACATAGCTAGCAGAAAAACAGAGGGTACATAAACAGGAAAAGCACCAAGCCGCCCGGCTTGGTGCTTTTAGGTGGCGGCGTTAACCCTTCGCCACCGACAGCCACACTTCCTCGAAATATTTGCCGTTGTCGGTGACGCCGTAAAATTCCATGTCATAGATCTCCCCGTCACGGCCTTCGAGCTTTTCATAGCCTGAAGACGGCAGCCACTCCTTGTAGGCGCTTTGGAAGAGCTTGGGGATCTCCGCGCCGTATGGGTTGCTGTCCAGCTCTTCGCTTCGGAAGATTGCCCAAGTGGCCGCGGGGGCCTTGATGACGGAAAAGCCTCCGGTATCCGTGCTTTTATCGGAGAGTAAGCCGATCATGTAGAGGAAATCGCCCTTCGCTTCATCCATGTGCCCGCAAACGCCCATAAAATCGCTTCGCCCTGTCTGTTTTTTCAGCCGTTCCAAGCTGCCGTCCTTGGATTTCTCACCCCAGAAACCGGAGATTAGGTCTGTCTCGTCGTTCTTAAATCTCCGCTCGACGCCAACCACCTCAAACGCTGCTTTCTGCTCGATTCGCCAGTTCATGCCTTGCACCCCTTCAATTTTGATTTGAAAGGACATCGGAGGGAAGTTGACCAACATAATCCCTTGCTTCCGCGCGCCGCTCGGCGTAATACCGTGCTGTCTGGTAAAGGCGCGTGTAAAGCTGTCCGCGCTGTCGTAGCCGTATTTGATGGCTAGGTCAATGACCTTTTCGCGGCCGCTTTGCAGCTCGATGGCGGCAAGAGAGAGCTTCCGTTTGCGGATATACTCCGAAAGCGGCATATCGGCGATGTAGTAAAACAGCCTGCCGAAGTGGTATTCCGAATAGGATGTGACCTTTGAAACATCCGCAAGGGCTAAATCATCGGTGATATGCTCCTCGACATAGGCCATCGCCCGGTTGAGCTGAGTCAGCAAATTCATACCCCGACCTCCTTTCTGTTTTCAAGGATAGCAAAGGCGGCGGGCTTCCGCCCGACTTTTCCTATAAAGAATAGTCGGGCGGACAGATATTAGAGCAGTCACGGTTTTCAGCAACTTTTATATCAGAACGATCCCGAATAGATTTTCTCCACGGCGTCCCTGTCATGGCTGACCGGGGCGCAGTTCAGCAGGCCTTCCAGTCCCGGGGTTTCAAACGCCAGTTGCACCAGTCTGGGCACATCCGCTTTTGTAAAGCCGATATCCGAAAGCGTTTCGGTCACCCCGACGGAATGCAGCCAAGTGCGGATGCCGCTCGCGGCTTTATCCGCTTCGGAGGCGGCGCCGGTCAGCCCGGAGACGGCAGGGCTTAGCATATCCGCTAAAATCGCGCCGCAAGCCGGATAAATGGCTTTAATCACGGCAGGCAGCAGAATCGCCAGACCGAGGCCGTGGGGGAGCTCCGGCTTGATGCCGCTGAGGGGATGCTCCAGCGCGTGGGTGAAATGGAGCAAGCCGTTATCGAAGCTGGTACCCGCCATCATGGCGGCATATGTAAGGAAATACCGCGCGGTCAGGTCGTCCGGTTTAATGATCGCGGCGGGAAGGTATTTTGCCACCAGCCGTACGACCTCTTTGCCCAATGTCACCGAAAAGGGGTTGTTGAGCACCGTCGTCGCGGCTTCTACCACGTGGTTTACCGCGTCGATGCTGACATAGCGGGTCTGGTTGGCGGGCAGCCCGGCCATCAGCGCCGGGTCGTCGATAGAAAATAGCGGATAGATGCAGTCATAAGCGATGGCGGGCTTGTATTCCTTCTCGGGGATGGTGACCACCGCAAAACGGTTGGCTTCCGAGCCGGTGCCGTGGGTGAGGTTGATGGCAATGACCGGGACCGCCCGTTCGGCGCTGAACTTCATCTCGTAGAGGTCTTGACAGGTATACTCGGGGTATTCGAGGAGGATGGCCACGCTCTTGCCCGCGTCGATCGGGCTTCCGCCGCCGATCGCAATGACAGCCTTCGCCCCGGCCTCCCTCGCGATTTTGACCGCTTCGTCAACCTGGTGGGTTTCCGGGTTGGGCTGTACCTTATTGTAGAGGGTGTACTTTATCCCGTGCTTGTCCAGTGCTTTGGTCACATAATCCCACGCTCCGGTTGATTTGTAGGCGCCTTTCCCGGTCATGGCGATGATACTGTCAATCCCACGGGCTTTTAGCTGCTCCGCGATGAAATCCATCTTCTCAATGGCTCCCACCCCGAGGAAAACGTGGCTTCCGCAGATGATGGTGCTTACATTGCCGATGTTGATCGCTTTTTCCCAAGACATCGATATGGCCCCCTTAATTATAAATTGACCATATTGTATCACGTTGCCGCACTAATTGCAACAAAAAAGCGACATTAAGACTGAAAAAGTCAATAATTTACACTTTGCTGATTTTCAGCACGTTCGTACGGATATCCGCGTTGCCGCTGCTCAGCCAGCCCTCGACCGACAAAGACACCTCCGCCAGTTTTCCCATCGGTAGCCCTAAATCCTCCCATGCGCGGAAATGCGCGCTGATATCCACCGTGCCGCTGGAACGGTTCGAAGTGCGGACACTCCAATATTGGTCGAAGGATTCTACCCCGCCGCCCAGAGCGGACGGGCGGTCTTTCCTGGCGACGCGGTAGACTTCATATGTACCGCCTCCCGTTTCAAGGGTATCCAAAAGAACCCCGTCGCCCGGGGGTTTATAGGTGCTGAAGCGTTCGATGATATACCATTCGACCAGCGGATCTACCATCCAGCCGTATACGCAGAGGTATGAATCCCCGTAGGCGTCAACAGTGGCGTCATATTGGAGCGATATGCCGCCGATTTGGCTGTATATTCGATCGCGGGCAGCGAATTTTTTGCCGCCGCGGAATAATATGTTGCCAATCTTGCCCCATTCGCAAGTGAAAGAGCCGTTGCCCGCGCCGCCGGTTATGGTCATAGTCCCGCTGCCGGTGTCTTTGTAATATTCGTAGTCGCAGCCGTTGACGTTTCTGATTGTGTTCTCTGTCCAAATCTGCGCCTTTTTGTATTGGAGCGGGGTCAGCTTATAAGCGTCTTTGAATAATTTTCCTAAATAGCTTGCGTTACCAAAACCGCACTCTGTACTTATATCCATGATCGACATATCGGTTGTCCTAAATAGCTCGGCGGCCTTTGCCAAACGGTATTCATTAATATACCCGAAGAGGCTTTGGTTCAAAGAGCGCTTGAAACAGCGGAAGCATTCGCCGCGGCTGATTTTCATATGCCCGGCGATCATCTCCGCCGTGATTTTTTCCTTGTAGCGCTCATGGATAAAGGCAAGGATGCCATTTACGCGCTCGCTGGAATCCATAAAATACCACCTTCATGTTACGATAATGATATAAATAAGGTATGATTCGCATTGAAGTTTTTTGCTTTTTGCGTTACTATACACTAAACAGTTGCGCAAGTCAAGAAAGGGGAAACCAAATGAACAGGAAAATCGTGCTGATCCTAGCCGTTCTTTTTGCCTTCCTGCCGCTTGTGTCGGCGGCTTCCGACCCCATCACAATGACACAGAACAAACGCGGGTCCCGCGACGGCTTTGACTATGAGTTTTGGACACAGAGGAGCACAGACGAGTCCAGCATGACCCTTACAGGCGGCGGTACTTTTACCTGCGAATGGTCTGGGTTCAATAATCTGCTCCGTATAGGCAAAAAGCTGGGGAGCACTAAGACATATGAGGATTATGGTGATATATTTTTAGAATATGGGGCTATCTACAATATAACGCGCGGGGATGTGTCGTATCTTTGCGTATACGGCTGGACAGAAAACCCGCTGATTGAGTTCTATGTCGTTGAGAACTACGGCAACTATATACCGACCGGGGGACAGGGATACAGGGGCCGTTTTGAGGCCGACGGCAGCATGTATGATATCTATGTAGGCCTGCGTGTAGATCAGCCGTCTATACATGGGGATAAAACAACTTTTGAGCAATATTACAGTGTCCGTGTCGATAAGAGGAACGAGGGCACCATATCCATCACAGAGCATTTCAAGGCGTGGGAAGAGATAGGCTTGGATATGAGCGGGACATTGTATGAGGTTTCTCTGTGCGTTGAGGGGTTTCAGAGCCGCGGCAACGCTAATGTCTACAGTCATGTGCTGACCATCGGCGATACGGTTTACGGGGAGCCGGGAGAATATGTCGAGCCAGTAGAACCGGATGAGCCGGATGAAATAGAAGTGGAAGCCGAACCGTCCGCCACCGAGCCGGAAGCGGAGCCCACGCCGTCCCCGTCGCCCGATGCCCCGGCCGCTCCTTCTCCTATCGAGCCGGACGCGCCCTCGCCCGCCGCTCCGGTCACGCCAGCCGGCAGCACGGAAGAACCAAGCAAGCCGGTCCCTGTCTGGTTTATCGTTACGATTGTTGTGATTATTGCGGTCGCCGCGACGTTTATCACTATTGCGGTGAGGAAAGGGAAGCGGGGAAGTGATGAGGCATCATGAGGAGTCTATCCAAAACATGATACAGCATTACCGTCAAGACCCGGACATTAAGGCGTTGTTTCTGATTGGCTCGGTCGCTACCGGCACCGAGCGCCCGGACTCGGACATCGACGGCGTGGCGGTCGTGCCGCGGGAGGCCTATGAGCGGAAGAAGGCCGGCCCAGGGTTGGAGGAGACGCTGTTCGGCAAATGTACCTATGAAGGCGGGTACTTCAACATCCACTATATGACTCGTGAGAACTTGGAAACCGTCGTCCGAAGCGGCACGGAACCAATGCGCAATATGTTTTCCTGCGCAAAGGTTCTCTTTTGCGATGAACCGGGCTTGCCGGAGCTGGCGGAGAAGATACCCGTTTTTCAAAAGAGCGAAGCCGCGGCAAAGCAGTTTCGTTTTTACTGCACCTTCAAAATGTATCACTCGTATTTTTGGAAGGTCTGCAAACCGGAGGGATACATGCGGCACCATGTGGCGGACGGGATGATTTATTGTCTGTACCGCTTGATACTTCTGGAAAATGAAATACTCTTCCCCTCTCTGCGAAAGCTGGAGGAATCTGTAATCCGCGCGCCTCATAAGCCGGAGGGCGTCGCCAAAATGTGCGCACGGTTTATGAAGTCCCTGTCGGATGAGGATTGCGCGGCATTGGTTGATGCTTATGAAGCGTGGACCTCGTATGACTATCCGAAGGAGCATAATACCGTCATGAACAATTTTGCCGACCCCTATGAATGGAACTGATATATTTTGCTAACGCCCGCGGGGCGTTGGATTTCTTGGATCCCTGTTACCGCCACGAGGTTATAATGCCGTTCTCAAATGACAATACCTCGCCCTCATTAATGACCTCAAACGCGCCGCCTCTTTCCCTTGTCAACACAATAAAACGCTTGTATTCGTGGTTATTTTCGTCTGTGTCCCAAAAATGGACCAAGCGGAGTATGGTGACAGCTTTGCCCTTGTCTGCGGCAAGGTTTGCGATCTGTTGTCTGCCGGGGAGCCGTTCGCTGTTAGAGTATTGATAACGGTATTTATCACCGTCAGGGGTGGGCATGACGCCAATTGGGTCGTACAGTCCTGTGCCAATATAGTATTCTTCGGTTGCCACGACAGAATAAAAATCGTCTTTATTGAAATCGGGCATATTCTCAGTGGAAATATCGCCATAGATACCCACATAGCCCGCGCTTGCAATGACATTTTGCCCTTCGGCGGATAAAAGCCAGTCGGTGAGGGCTTTGCCTTTGGCGTTACCGTTGTTGTAGTAACTGTAAGTGTAGACTATGAGGGGGTAACTGTTGTCGGCGAGGGTTGCGCTTGACGGAGCAATTCCGTCAACTGTCAGGAATTTCACGTTTTCCAGTCCGAATCCCGCCCCTTGTCCCGCGGACCAACTGTAAATATTATACCCGATGGCGCCGGTTCCTGTTGTCCAAACTGTTTCAATCATAATACCCATAGAAAACGCGAGTTTTATAGTGTCGTCCTCCGTCATATCCGTAAGCGGTACATCGCCCATAAAATCTTTCATTGCGGTCTGACTGCCGGAGTTCCAGTTGCGATGAACGGGTACGATCTTCTCGTCCTTGCCTCCAAATTCTTTCCAGTTTGTGACTTTCCCTGAGAAAATATCCCGTAGTTGTTGCGCCGTTAAGCTGTCAATAGGGTTATCTTTGTGCAGCATAAAGACAAAACCCTCTTTGGCAATCGGAGTAACCACCAAATCCGCGCCGCGTTCTTTGGCGTCTTGTAATGTGTCGTCGTAATATTTCACGGCAAGCACAATGTCGGCAGGGTCATCGCTGCCGGGTATGAGGCGTTCAAGCGCGGTGTATGTTTGGCTATGCTGGTCTACGAGGTATTCATCAGTCAGGTATGCCCGAATTGCCGCGTGCATTATCATAGTGGAGGTACTGCCGTCTATGATGGGGTATTCCGGGGGTGACATTGGCGTGTTGTCTGCGCCGATATAATTGCAAGCGGATAGGGCGAGTACAAACAAAAGCATAAGGGCGATTGCCAAGATTTTAACTTTTGTGATTTTCACTGTATCTTCCTCCCGATTATTTTTGACTGAGCCATATTTGTCTTACATAAAAACGGCATGCCTGAAAAGGCTGCGGGATTTTTTGCGCGCACCAAAGGCCGCCAGGCTTATAAGATGGACGAATGGAGCATACTAGGGATAGCCCGGTTTTTCCGGCAAACGGCGGAGGATAAAGGGGGAAGCCCTATTTCACAGCTGGCCTGTGAGGATTTGACACTCGGATATGAAGGGAAAGCGGTTGTGTCCGGCCTTTCCTTTTCTGTAAACGCCGGGGATTATCTGTGCGTTGTAGGGGAAAACGGCTCCGGCAAGAGCACGCTGATGAACGCCTTACTGGGTCTAAAAGCGCCGATGTCGGGACGGGTCTTGACAGATGACGGCGTCGGGCCCCGCGAGATCGGCTATCTTCCCCAGCGGACTGTTGTACAAAAGGATTTTCCCGCGTCGGTAAGAGAGGTCGTCCGGTCCGGCTGCCTCAACCGCCGCGGCCTGCGGTCGTTTTATAACAAGGCGGAAAAGCAAATGGCAGAAGGCAATATGGAGAAACTGGAAATCGCCCCCCTTGCCAAACGCTGTTACCGGGATCTATCCGGCGGACAGCAGCAGAGGGTGCTTTTGGCAAGGGCTTTATGCGCCGCCCGGAAAATCCTCCTGCTCGACGAACCGGCAGCGGGGCTTGATCCGAAAGCGGCGTTTGAGATGTATAGGTTGATCGCGGAGCTGAATCATGACGGCATAACCGTCGTAATGATTTCCCACGACATAGCCGCTTTGCGGTATGCTTCCCATGTCCTGCATATCGCCGGCCGGTCCGCTTTGTTTTTTGGGACGGCGCGGGAGTATTTGGCAAGCGAAACAGGCCGCGCATTTGCGGAAGGCGGGCAGATGTGATAGGACGCTATTTCAGATGCTTGCGCAATACCTCCAAGACCCTGTCTAAATCAAGCGGCTTACCGATATGTGAATCCATTCCCGCCGCAAGACACTCCTCAATATCATCCTTAAAGATGTTAGCGGTCATAGCAATGACCGGCAGTTTTTCGCGCTGATGGCCGGGCATGGCGCGTATGCGCCGCGTCGCCTCAAGCCCGTCCATATGGGGCATCTGCACATCCATGAACACAATATCGTACCTGCCGGAAGCCGCTTCAATCATATTAACAGCTTCCTTGCCGTTTTCGGCGCATTCAATCGTGAGCCCGGTGTCTTCCAAGAGTGCCATGAGAATTTCGCGGTTTATCTCTATATCCTCGGCAAGCAGCATCATTTTTCCTTGGAACTCGCAGGAGACTGTCGCATGGTCTGTATCGGGCCTCTCTGCGCCTAAGCCCTGATTCTGCCCGCGCCGAACCTTCACCGTAAATGTAAACTTTGCCCCCTGACCAAGTTCCGATTCGACCCATATGCTGCCGTCCATTAGTTCGACAATGCGTTTTGAGATTGTGAGACCCAAGCCTGTTCCCCCGTATGTACGGCTTATTCCGCTATCGGCTTGCGCAAAAGCGCTGAATAGTCTTGCCTGCTGTTCGGGCGATATGCCGATACCGCTGTCGGTCACTTCGATGCGCAGCTCACACTCACCGTCCGCTTCCCCCATCAGAGAGGCGTCGAGGCGGATCTCTCCTTCCTCAGGCGTAAATTTCACCGCGTTTGCCAGAAGGTTGGTAATGACTTGCGCCAATCGCTGGTCGTCGCCCTCTATAACACGCGGAATACTCTCATCTACCTTTAAGACCAGACGCTGCCGTTTTTCATCTACCCGGAAACCTATGACTGTCATCACCTTTTGCAGCATATGTTCAAAGTTAAACTCTATGGGAGCCAGTTCGAGTTTATCAGCTTCTATTTTCGCCATGTCAAGGACGTCTTTAATCACGCCGAGCAGGTGGTTTGAAGCATCGCCGATCTTGTTCAGTGCGTGATTTTTCCGTTCTATGTCTTTCGCGTTTTTGCCAATGGCGGTCATGCCGATAATCGCGTTCATCGGCGTCCGCATTTCATGGCTCATGCTGGAAAGGAAAGCGCTCTTCGCCCTGCTTGCGGCGTTTGCCTGTTCAAGCGCCTCCTCCAATTGTATAGAGGTATGTTTAAGTTTATTGTGCGCGTCAAGGGTGATATGCGCCTGATTATTAATCCTTATTAATAGCAAAATCAGGATGACCAGCAGCACCAAAAGGCAGACGGCGGAAATGGAAAAAATGCGTGCTTGCTCCTCCGCAAGCTTCCTCGAATAATCAAAAGAGCGTCTTGTCCAGTCACTCGCAATACTATCAGTATCTATATACGGAATGGATTTGTCAATGATCGAGGACAGCACCTGCTCGTTTATATTAAGACCAAAGAATATGTCGTTGAATACAGGGAATGTGTAATTGGCTTTATAGTCGGGCTTTTCACGCAAATTCTTCTGATAATAAAGGATATACCCAAGATTGAAAAACAAATCTATCTCATCGTTTTCAAGAGCGTCGAGCGCCGCGTCCTGAGAGTCGAATAATATGGTATTTGCATTGTCCGGGAACCATTTTTCATATAGGCTACGGGTAGCGCACCAGCTCACAACACCCACAGCGGATTGCTTAATCTGGTATATCTCAAGGTCGGGGGACTCTGTTTTTGAAAAGAAAGCGTAAGGCGTTGAAAAGAAGGGCGTTTCGGGCCATGTATAAAATTCCTTGCGCTCCTCTGTCTGTATCAAATCGGAAAGCAGCGCGGCCTGTCCTGTTTTGAGCATTTCAAGCAGCTCTCCCCAGGATGTGTCCTTGTCATTCATTACCTCAAATTCAATCCCGGTCAATTTGCTTATGAGCATAAGCGCGTCCATCGAAATTCCCTGGAATTCTTCTTCTCGTTCGTTGTAAAAGCTGACCGGATACGTATCCGTTCCCATTACGATCGGAATCTTTGCGGTTAAGCT